>CAXUDN010000027.1:0-36531 GCA_964249715.1 uncultured Acidobacteriaceae bacterium | reverse complement strand
ATGGACAGCGTCGGATACGTGCACAGCCGCCAAGCGGTTCCTGCCCTCCTCAACGTAGGCGACATATCCTTTCTCGCGTGCTATTTGAATATGCCATGTGAGTCGCCCTTGCCTGCGCGTGTCATGCACCTGCGGAAGCCGCATCACCATCACGTTCACGCCGTCGGCGATCAGCGCTTCAGCGGCTTCTTCCGAGGCCGCGCGGGCGAAGTCGGACGAAGAGACAGGATCGTCGTTCTCCTTGGCAGGGCCGCCCGCGCTAGACCGGCGCGCAAGGCCCGTACCGGACGTAATGATGAGTGGCCGGTATGACCCAGCCAGCACTGCACCGAGTGCCTCGATAACCCTGCGGTCGTCTTCGCTGGTCTGCTGTAAATTCGACATGTCGTGATTGAAGGCCGCGTGAATCACGCCATCAGCGCTAGCTGTAGCGGCACGCAGACGGTCCAGGTCGTTCACATCACCGCGGAACACCTCTGCACCGGCTCGGGCGAGCGACTCTGCGCCTGCATTAGAACGAGTGAGCCCGAGTACACGATGGCCTGCGCTGATAAGCTCCGGGACGAGATAGGAACCAACGAAGCCGGTCGCGCCTGTTACGAACACTCGCATACTGCGCTCCTGTGACTCTCTCGGTCGTAGCTGGACGCTGATGCTACACCAGCCTGGCTGGACAACGGAACAACGCGCCCTGACTTACCAGGGAACGGTGCGGCCCTGGTAGTCCAGGTACTCAAGACCCGGTTTGCCCTGCTTGCTGAGAAGAACATTCACGAGATTCGGAACGCTTTCTTCAATGGTGAGACGCGCTTCAGGTCCACCCAGATCCGTGCGGACCCAACCCGGTGCCATGAGGATCATGCTTCGCTGAGTTCCTGCATTCCGGGCTGCGTAGCTGCGCATGAACTGGTTCAAAGCTGCTTTGCTGCCGCGGTAGACTTCCCGCATCCCGTTGGTATTGTTGGCAACGCTGCCTTGTCCGGAGGACATGACGCCGATCAGACCGTTTGGGGAGACAAGCTCTTGCAGCGACTCCACAACCCGCATTGGGCAGAGTGCATTCGTGACCATCACACGTACGAACTCGTCTGTAGTGACGTCGCCGATGGTAATCATCTCTTCCCGGGTGGTCGTGCCGGCATTGACAAACAGCATGTCAAAGATCCTCCCTGACAATCGATGCCGCATCTCTTCGACTTGGCTAGCTTCGCAGATGTCCATGGTCTCGATCTGCAGACGATCGCGGTGCTGATCCGCCAACTCGTGCAGCTTTGTCCGGCCAGAACCCGCACGCACGGTGCCTACCACGTTCCAGCTCTTCTTGACGAACTCGTCAGCCATCGCGAGCCCAAGACCTCGCGATGCGGCAATGAGGAGAATGCTGGGAGTTTTCCCCGGGTGTTCAGTTGACATTGTGTGGTCTCCTTCGGCTCTTCATTCATTCTCAGCATTTTTCAAGGAGAGCGCCAGACGCACGGGACGCAGTGTATGAATGCAAGAAACGCTATGGCTGCTCTATGCTGTGCTGATGGATGCCATCGACCTCAACCTGCTTGGCGCACTGGACGCGCTGTTAGCGGAAGGCAGCGTGATCAGGGCAGCCCGCCGGCTTGGCCTGAGCCCTTCCGCGATGAGTCGCACCCTCACGCGGCTGCGGCACGCGACGGGCGATCCCCTGCTTGTGCGTTCAGGGCGTGGACTCGTGCCGACGCCGCACGCTGCAGCCCTTCGCGAACGCGTCCACCTGCTTTCGCTGGAGGCACAATCTGTCTTGCAGCCCTCGCGAAGCAAATTGGACCTTTCCGCGCTCGACCTGACCTTCACCATTCGCGCTGGGGAATGGTTCATGGACATGCTCTCCGGTGCGGTCGTGGCGAAGATCACAGCTTCGGCGCCGCGCGTGCGTCTATGCTTCGTGCCAAAGCATGACGTCGATCCGGACATCCTCAGGGATGGATCTGTTGATCTGGAGATCGGAAAGCTGTCCACTGCAGCTCCAGAGGTCCGGACTCACTTTCTCTTCCGTGACAGGTACGTTGGTGTTTGCCGGAAGGGACATCCGCTCCTCGCAGGCGAAGAGATCACACCCAAACGCTACGCCGCTTACGATCATGTCGCTTCCACGCAGGTCGGAGGCTTCAACGGCCTTGTCGACATTGCGCTCAGCGAGCATGATCTGAGCCGCGTAGTGCGGGTCGTTGTGCCTGGCTTCCCGGACGCTTTACGGCTGGCCGCAACCTCCGATTTGCTTGCGCTCGTTCCACGGGCAAGTCTGGTCAATGCTCTCGGTGGAGACCGAACTGCTCCCCTCAGGTTAGAGCAGTTTGAGATCCCGGTGAGCATGCCAGAAATTCTCGTTTCGGCGATGTGGCATCCGCGATTAGACGCCGACCCTGCGCATCGTTGGCTGCGGCAGACCGTCATCTCAATCTGCAAGAAGGCTCATCCGCCATCAGATCTGGTTAGGCAGTAAGAGCCGTACTCATTGTTCCCGACAAGCGCGTTGATGAGAGGATCCGCCGCTTGCTTCTTCATTTCCAGCTAAGGTTGGCTGTGAGCAATAGGTGACAGGAGGATTGGCTCAGGTCGGGCCGTCATCGAGCGAAACGCTCCGCCTTGCCCTGCTGGCACGTACTGCGCCACCAATGGCGAGTGAAGGCCCGCCACAACGGGTCACCCTGAAATCCCTGTTACCGGTGCGGCGTGGCAGTAGACGGGGTAGCGGCTGTTTCAAAAAGAGCTGCATCAGGGTCACTCCTTCAACGCACGGACGAATAGAGGGCAACTCCGGCAGCAGATGGACAGCACAGGAATCTTTGAGGTCAGGAACTCGGGAACAGGAGTCGCTGCTCAGAACCTCCTCATGTCTTTGCAAGGTTCTTTCGCGTGGAACTTGAGATTTGAAAAGCCGGTCGTACCAGCCGAGGAGGTCAGGAGATTTCGTCAGGCTTACTTGTATCGCGGATCGGTCTGTGCCGGGCCATCCAATTTGATGCGATACACGTAGGCTGCTTCACCGGAAGGTCTTGCGGGAGCGGTGATGTAGAGTCCCTCCCCCCGCTGTTCGTACTTCACCGTCGCATCCGAGCCGAGCATGTTTATCCCTTGGATATGCAGGCTGCCCATGGCACTCGTGCCGAGCATGTGGATTACGGCTTGTCCTGATGAGGGCCACCCTAGTTCTATGACGTACAGATCGTTGCCTTTGGTGGTAAAGCGAAAATCATCGGGCGTATAGGGCTTGGTATCGGCATCATGGAAGGATCCGGTTGCGGCCTTGGTCGGGCCTTCGCCGTAGATCTTCCACGGTCTTGTGCCATAAATGGCCTCGCCATTCACCTGGAGCCATCCGCCGACAGCCCGGAAAACCTGCTGCACTTCGTCCGGGATGGTGCCGTCGGAGCGTGGGCCCACATTCATCAGCAGGTTGCCGTTCTTGCTGACAACATCAATCAGTTGATCGATGACAAACAGGGGCGTCTTGAAGGTGTCGTGCTCAATGTAACCCCAGGATTTATTGCTAACGGAGGTATCCGTCTGCCAGTACTGCGGGCGGATGTCCGGGAGCTGCCCGCGTTCTATGTCCAGCAGGCCGGAGTGCTCCTGCATGTCGACCCACTTATAACTAATAATCCCAAGCGGCCCTTGTTTCTGCGACTCGTTGTAATAGTACGCGGCGAACTTCGCCAGGTACGGCCGCACATAGGGCTGGCCGATCCACCAGTCGAAGAAGATGAAATCCGGGTGGTACTTATTGACAATCTCGGCAGAACGCGCCAACCAATCTTCGCCATATGCTGGACTCACATACGTCCAGTCCTGGGCAAGGTTGCTGCCTCCGGCATCCTTGCCGTCCTGCACCTGCATCTGCGCCGGCCCGTAGAAAGACGCATACTTTGGATCGTTCACATCCGATGCCATTTCACGGCCACCATCCATGAACCAGTCGTGCTCGACCCTGTGCGAGGACGCCCCAAGGTGCAGACCTTCGGCTCGCACGGCCTTCGCCAGATCGCCCATTAGATCTCGCTTGGGCCCCATCTTCGCCGCGGTCCAGTCGGACAGATCGCTGTCATACATCTGGAAGCCGTCATGGTGCTCAAACACCGGAACCACATATTTTGCGCCGGACTCTTTGAAGAGCCGCGCCCATGCCTGCGGATCGTAGTGCTCCGCCTTAAACATGGGGATAAAGTCTTTATAACCAAAGCTGGTCAACGGACCATAGGTCGCGATCTGATGCTTGTTCTCTTGCGACCCTTGTTGATACATCAGGCGCGGATACCATTCGCTGCCAAAGGCCGGAACGGAATACACGCCCCAATGAATGAAAATCCCGAACTTCGCGTCCTTGTACCAGGCCGGCACCTCCCAATGGGAAAGCGAACCCCAGTCAGGTCGGAACGGTCCCTGTCCATTCACACGATCAATTTCGTCCAGGATGGCCCTACGGGCCGGATCATACTTCGCAACAGAGTCTTTCCATTGCCCGGCAATCTCTTCCGCGGGGAGGCTTGCTGTGGGAGCCATGGAAGACGCGCTCTGAGCACGGATAGCCGTTTGCATGCATGACAAGGCTGAAGCAACCAGCGCAACCAGCGCGACTCGTTCGGTTCGACGCATCTTCAGAACCCCTCTCGATTGATCTGTTGCCAAGTCCTCAGGCCGTTCAATCACCACGCGGTGTTCGTTTGGCAGGTATCCTGCGTCACCGTTTGGATCGCCGGCCCAGAATGCGGGCGAAGTAATTGGGCACATAACCGGTTTCTCTCACGGCCCGGAAAACTCTCTTCCGGCACTCTTCGCTCACGGCGTCGGGCTGATTGAAAGCTCGGGAAACAGTTGCGGTAGAGACGCCTGCTTTCCGGGCCACATCCCTCACTGTGGCAGATCCACGTGGTGACGAGCCGGTCTGAGCCTGCTCGGCTTGAGAAGGAACGGGCGTGCAAGCCGACCCAGCCTGTGTGATCTCGCGAACGTCCAAAAATTTGGCGCCGACTTGAGCACTGGCTCCCGCCCAGAAAGAGGGGCCGATCACGGCACAGTGCATGCTGTTCAGCTCCGCGTTGCGCAATACGCGGCGCAGAAGCACCGCGCGTGCCGTCTCCTCCCGGGAAGAATCCTGCATTTCGCAGTGCGAGAACAGCTTGTCCAGAGAATGGTGATCCAAAATTGACCGAACAGCAGCCTGTGTCCGTTCTGAGACTAGAACAAGGCGCACGTAGTCTGATGACTCCTGCAACATGTCGACGATCCAGGTGTTCAGTCCTACCAGCGGAACGCAGGCGTCAAACGCGCACGCGAAGGTTTGGTGAAGCTTTGTGATCTGCGCGCGCTGGAAACCAAGTTGGATGGCAATGTCCAGGAGTACCTCGAAGATATTCTGCTCAATTCTGGCGTACAGGAGGGAGGGGAGGATGTGGTAGCCCGCATCGCTGAAGGTGATACGCAGACTGCGGAGATCTGCGGGCACTGTATCGACGAGCACTCCCTCCAATACGGTAATGAGAGACTCGACCCTTGAGCCTCCCCGACTGTCTTTCGAGCCGGCCTCCAGTAAGCGGATCAGCTGCGGCAAAATCTTGCCGGTGCTCTCTGATCGGGGAGCTGCCGCCGAAGGTGTGAGGTCCGGCACAAAGCGCCTCATGCGCTTCCTTCCCGTCCCGCGCGATCGAACCATGCCCTGGGTTTCCATAATCGTTAACTGTAACGGTTGTCGTAAACCTTACACCCTCCTGAATCTATGTCAAGGCTGACGATGTTTTTGATTCGATTCGGCGCAGTGCGGACGGTTCAGCTCAGGGATTGCATCTTTGGAAAGCCTTGACAATCGTGCTGTCCCTCGGGTAGGAGTCAAGCTGAAGTAATCGTTTACTTAGAAACCTTCCAAGCATCTCACCGAGGATCTCCGATGACGTTTCGCCGCCGCATCTGTCCCACCGTAGTTGCTCTCGCGCTTGCCGCATCGCCCGGCATCCTGGCTACGCCCCAGAAGGCGACGCTTGCGCCGACACCGCCGATGGGTTGGAACAGTTGGGACTCGTATGGGCCGGCAGTCCGCGAGAACGAAGTGAAGGCCAACATCGACGCAATGGCCACAAAGCTGAAGTCCTCGGGATGGCAGTACATCGTGGTGGACATCGAGTGGTACCAGCCTGATGCGCATGCCCACGGCTATATCGCCCGCGGTAAGGTGACTCTGGATCAGTTCGGCCGGTTTGTGCCCTCACCGAACCGCTTTCCCTCCGCCGCCAACGGAAACGGCTTCAAGACTCTTGCGGATTACGCTCACAGCAAGGGGCTGAAGTTTGGAATTCACATTATGCGCGGTATCCCGCGAGAGGCGGTCGATCAGAACCTGCTGATCGAGGGGACCCGTTATCACGCGGCGGATGTGGCCGACAAGGTAAACGTCTGCCAATGGGCAGGCATGGAAGATACCTATGGCGTGGACATGAACAAGCCAGGCGCGCAGGCGTACTACGATTCGATTGCCCGCCTATATGCGAGTTGGGGCGTGGACTATGTGAAGGCGGATGATATGAGCCGCCCGTATCGAGGGCCGGAGATCCACGCGCTGCGCCTTGCGCTCAACAAGACGGGCCGTCCCATTGTGCTCAGTCTGTCGCCTGGACCGGCTCCGATTGAGAAGTATGACGATCTGAAAGCGAACGCACAGCTATGGCGAATCTCGAATGATTTCTGGGATCGATGGCAAGATGTGCGCGCGCAGTTCGATTTGATGAAGCAATGGGAAGGCAAAGTCCATGCCGGCGGATTCCCGGATGCCGATATGCTGCCCCTGGGACACATCGGCATCCGCGCCGAACGCGGCAACGATCGCAAGAGCCTGTTGACGCAGGATGAGCAGGTCACGCTGATGTCACTCTGGTCCCTCTTTCGCTCGCCGCTGATGATGGGCGGCGACCTCCCCACCAGCGACGAGTTTACCTATCAGTTGCTGACCAATGGTGAGGTGCTGAACGTCGACCAACACAGCGACAACGGGCGCGAAGCGTATCGCGACGGAAACACCATCGTCTGGACAGCGGATGACCCGGGCACCCATGCAAAATATATTGGAGTTTTCAATGTGAGCGACACGGACCGGACCGTTGCGATGCCGTGGAGCTCGGTCGGTGTTAGTTTTACGAATCCCTCTGTACGCGATCTGTGGCAGCATAAGGACGCCGGTCGTGCAGCTTCGATCAAGGTTCCATTGCGCCGGCATGCCAGCGTTCTGCTCAAAGTCTCGCAGTAGGGCGAGATAAGCCGACGCGACAGGTTGCTTCAGGCGCATTTCAGAATGCCGACCTATCAGGCGGCAGGCCTGCAGTTCACCGAGGGTGCAGCACATGCGTGCACCCTCGGTATCCAACTGTTAGATTGAGTTCGAATGAAAACGTGCCTTCTTCTCCTCTGCCTCGCTCCCTTCGTGGTTGCCGGTACCTGCACCGCGCAGCAAGCAACGTCCGCCCCACACCTGGAACAGCGGGGGGCAGCACGGCAGCTGATCGTCGACGGGAAACCCATGCTGATGCTCGCCGGGGAACTTCATAATTCCAGTTCCTCCAGCCTGGAATACATGCAGCCGGAATGGAAACAGCTAGCGGCCATGGGCCTGAATACCGTGCTGACGCCGGTGTCCTGGGAACTGATCGAACCGGAGGAGGGCCGGTTTGATTTCGCGCCGGTTGACGCCTTGCTGGCGCAGGCGCGGGAGCAGCACATGCACATCGTCTTCCTGTGGCTGGCGGCCTGGAAAAACGGGAAGTCGGGCTATCCCCCGGTCTGGGTCAAGCAGGACCTGAAGCGCTTTCCACGAGCCATGGAAGACGGCCAGCCCATTTCCACGCTGAGCACGCTTTCTCCTGCCCTGCGCGATGCGGATGCGCATGCCTTCCAATCTTTGATGGAGCATCTGCGAGTTGTTGACGGTCAGGCTCACACGGTCCTCATGGTGCAGGTAGAAAACGAGGTAGGTGTGCTCGGCGCTTCCCGGGATCATTCGCCCGCAGCGGACCGCGCCTTTAGGGAAGCCGTACCCACAGCCTTGGCCGCATATCTCACCAGTCATCACAAGAGTCTGAATCCAGAGCTACGCAGCCTGTGGGAAGCACAGGGCGCCAGAACCGACGGGACCTGGACCGAGATCTTCGGGAACAGCGCGCGCACCGATGAGATCTTTATGGCGTGGCATTATGCGCGCTATGTTCAGGCCGTTGCCGCCGCCGGAAAGAGTGCGTACGCTTTGCCGATGTACGCCAATGCGTGGCTAGGCGGAGGGGACACGCCTCCGGGCAATTACCCCAGTGGAGGTCCCCAACCGCGCGTACTCGACGTGTGGAAAGCGGCGGGGAACGCACTGGATATGCAGTCGCCCGACCTTTACGCGGCAGGTTTTGCGGATTGGTGCAATCGCTACGATCGTCCAGATAACCCACTTTTCATCCCCGAGACCAACGGCGGCAGCGCAGGAGCGGCCAACGTGTTCTATGCCGTCGGCGAGCATGCAGCGTTGGGTTTTTCTCCTTTCGGTATTGACGCCGGCCTGCACGGCGAGTCGATGCCGGGGCCCACAAACCAGGCTGCCGTAAGCAAGGGCAAGCTGGAACTTGCGAGCAGCTACGGTGTTCTGCAGCAGATCGCTCCGCAGATCCTCGAGGCACAACAGCGCGGCGAGATCCACGGATTTGTGCTCGATAAAACGCACCCTGCGGTGGATTTTGTGATGAAGGGCATGACCGTGCACGTCAGTCTGGATGAGCTATTCGGCTACCGCGCGGAAAGCGGCTATGGCCTGCTCCTGCAAGAGGGCCCGCTGAGCTTTCTGGGCGCGGGAACGGGATTCCGCGTGACGATTGCCCCCAGAAACGAGGAAGCGACCCGCATCGGGATAGCGTCCGTCGACGAAGGCCAGTTCACGAACGGCCAATGGCGACCAGGAAGGCGGCTCAACGGCGACGAGGACGACCAGGGAGATGTGTGGCGATTTGATACGCATGAGCTGCATATAGAGCGGGCTCGCTTTTTTGAATACAAATAAACCTGGCTGACGCGAGCCTCCGCGTTGAGAACGTTTGCCTCCACGCCGAAGACCGGTCCTGCCCGGTGCGGGCGCCATCGTATGGCCGCAACCCGCGACTGCCCTGTATATTCCGAGCATGGCAACACGCATGAAAGATATTGCCTATGACCTTGGGTTATCGGTAGTCACTGTTTCGAAAGTCCTCAGGGATCATCCCGATATAGGAGAAGAGACACGGGAACGTGTACTTCGGCGAGTGCGCGAGTTGAATTACGAGCCGAATATCATGGCTCGGAGCCTTGTCACAGGGCGCAGCTTCCTTGTGGGTCTCATTGTTCCCGATCTGCTCCACCCCTTTTTCGCGCAAGTTGCCAAGGCGCTGTCAAGCACGATCCGTGGCAAGGGATACTCTCTGATCGTCTCTTCCTCCGAAGAGGATCCGGAGATTGAAGCAAGCGAGATTCGCCATTTGCGTGCGCGTAGGCTTGATGCGATCGTTCTGGCATCGACCAGCAACAAGGGCGCTGAGCTCGCGTCTCTCATGGAGGATGATGTTTTCATTCTCATCGATCGCGATATTCCTGGGTTGAATGCGAACTTCATTGGGGTTGACGATACGGCAGCGGGCCGCCTTGCAACGGAACACCTGGTTGATGCCGGGTGCCGGCGCATCGCTCACATTCGGGGCAGGGAAAACAGCACGGGGATGCACCGACTGGAGGGATACCGTCAGACACTGAAGGCGAGAGGTTTGAAATACGACAAGGACCTGGTGATCGGCCGCTCAAGAGTGGATACGCAGAGCATGGAAGAGGGCGCAGAAGCGATGCGCCTTCTGTTAGAGCGAAAGCCGCGGCCCGACGGGGTTTTCTGCTACAACGACCCGCTTGCCATCGGCGCGATGCAAAGCATCCTGGAAGCTGGTCTGCGAATCCCGGAGGATATTGCGCTGATCGGTTGCGGCAATCTGTTGTACGACGAGTCGCTGCGGGTACCGCTCTCAAGCATCGATCAGAGTAGTGCGCAAATAGGGCAGCGCGCCGGGGATGTCGTGCTCTCGATCATCGGGGCGAAGCGCCGGCCGCTTCCCACAAGGGTGATCCTCGACCCGGCGCTGGTCGTACGCGCTTCCACGCAGCGCAAGACAAGCAATGCATCTGCAGACGCAAAACCTCGTCGATCCACTGCCCTTCCCCGGAAACCCACGCCCGGAAAGCCGCGCCTCAGCAATAAGTAGCGAGACTTACCGAAGATGTGGATTGACGTAAGTGAGCATCGCGGACCCCGACTCAGCGAGCATAAAGCCTTGACTCGAATGGAGGAGGGATGATCGAAAGCAGGTACTGCCGAACTACGGCCCTGGTGTTCGCGCTTCTACTCATCCTGGTTCGCTCCCCTCAGGGCCAGTTGATGCATCCGGTGCAAGCCGGACCTGGCGCGACGACTGGCGACCTCGCTTCCGCAGCGGTGATAGCACGGCGTCTCATGGGTGAAGGCAAGTTTGCTGAGGCAGAGAGTGAGTTACAAAAGCGAATTGCGCCGCACCCTGATGCGCCTGATCTTCTTTACCTGCTAGGTGAAATCCAGATGCGGCGCAATGAGGCGAAGCAGTCTCTCGCCACCATGACCAAAGCGGCAGCCCTGAGAACACCGACCGGCGATCAGTTACGGATCGTGGGACTCGACTATGTCCTGCTTGGCGATACGGCGGATGCGCTGAAGTGGCTGAAGCGTGCCGCGGCACTCTCCCCGGCAGATGCGGAAATCTGGTACAGCCTGGGCAGAGCCAACTACACTGCCGGCCAATACGCGGAAGCCGCCGCGTGCTTTGGCAAGACCCTGGAGATCGATCCGGTGAGTGCCAAGGCGGAGAACAACCTCGGACTTGCGCTCTCTGCGACCAACCAGAGCGAGGCAGCGCTGGCCGCGTATCGCCGGGCGATTGCGTTGCAAAAGCAACACGGACCAGTAAGCGAGCAACCGCTCTTGAATTATGGAGCCCTGCAGAACCACCTGGGCCGTCCCCGGGAAGCGTCAACGGCGTTAGCAGATGCCGTCGCGGTCGTTCCGGGGTGTGCAGCCTGTCACGCCGAGTTTGGTCAATCCTTAGGTGAACTTGGTCAAATTGGGGAAGCCCTTCAACAATTGCAGGTTGCGGTGTCACTCGAAAAGAACAACCCGCGGTATCACTTTCAGCTCGGGCGTCTCTATAAGCAGCATGGGGATGCCGAACGCGCCGACCAGGAGATGAAACTCTCTGCCACTCTTTATGGAACTCACGCTACAGCAGTGAATTAGCCGAAAGCAGCATGCACTTTATCCGGCCGTAAGACCGGGGAGCACGCGGTATCGTTCGCCTCGGCGCATGCGAAGGCTGCTCGTTTGCGGATCGGTGTTTGTTACGCCACGCACCGTCTCGCCGCGCGAAGAGAGGATCCGGCCGATGCGTGTGCCCTGCGGCACGCGCAGAGTGTGAGTCGCGTCGCGGAGAGCGGACAGATTTGCTTCGACGAGTTTGCCATCCTTCCATTGCAGGTCGACTTCCACGCCGCCGCGCGCGCGCAGACCGCGTACAAATCCAGAACCCCATGCCGTGGGGAGCGCAGGTAACAAGCTGATCTCACCATCGTGGCTTTGTAACAACAACTCGGCGATGGCTGCTGTTGCGCCGAAGTTGCCGTCAATCTGAAAGATGCTTTGCGGTCTACGAACCTTCGATGGAGCGGGCTTTGCATTCGTACTGGTGGCGATCACCGTTTCCAGCGTTTCACCGAACGGATGCGTGTCGAAGAGGTTTGGCCCGGTGCTATGGGCGATAAGCATCTTCAGTGATTCCCAGGCCATGTCTCCGTCTTCCAGGCGAGCCCAAAGGCCGACCGCCCAGGCCCTGCTCCAGCCCGTATAGGCGCCGCCATGAGCCAGTCGCCGCTCCAGCGAACGCCGTGCGGCCAGCGCCAGAGCAGGGTTGTTGCGGGGTGTGATCTCCGCGCCGGGATAGACCGGGTATAGATGCGACATGTGCCGTTGTCCCGGCTGGTCCTCCTCGTAATCAAGATCCCACTCCTGCAACTGCCCCCATCGACCCACCTGGTACCCGGGCATCTGCCGTACCTCAGCAGCAAACCTCGCGGGAAGGTCGTCGGACAAACCAAGTATCCTCGCGGCACTCTGGAGGTTGGTGGAGAGCTCGCGCATGAGTGCGATGTCCATGGTGCAGGCATAGCTTGCGCTTGCCGATTTGCCATCCGGGGCGAGAAAGGTGTTTTCCGTCGAAAACGAAGGACAGGTGACCCGCCCGCCCTTGCCATCGTCTATCAGCCATTTCATGCAAAACTCGGCCGAGCCGCGCATCACGGGGTAGTAATGACGGAGGAAGTCCTCGTCTCCTGTGAAACGATAATGCTCCCAAAGATGGGCGCACAGCCAGGGCCCGCTCATGGCAAAGTTGGCCCAGGTGGGCGTGGCAAACTCGGTGCCCATACCGACCGGCGCAGACTGCCGCCAGAGGTCGATGTTGTGATGCGAGACCCAGCCTGAGGCAGCATAGTTAACGCGTGCAGTGGTTTTTCCGTTCTCGCTTAGATCCGCAATCATCTCCGCCAAAGGAAGGTGGCATTCGGAGAGATTACAGGTCTCCACCGGCCAGTAATTCATTTGCACGTTGATGTTTGCGGTCCAGTTGGCGCTCCAGGGTGGCCGCAACGCCTCACTCCAGAGGCCCTGAAGATTGGCGGGCTGTGTGCCGGGCCGCGAACTCGTCATAAGCATGTAGCGGCCAAGATTGAAATAGAGCGCCAGCAAAGCTGGTTCGGGGTTTGCCGAGAAGTCCGCTATACGGGCATCCGTCGGTCTGGGCGCGGCGCCAGGCTCCCTCCCCAGGTCCAGCGCCACGCGGCGATACAGCGATTGGTGATCCCTGAGGTGCTTGAGGTACAAGCTTCCGAAGGGTAAGGTTGTGGCCTGCGCCACAGGTCTTGCTGCCAGGTCGACTACCGCTGCCAATGGCTTATCCGGCGGTTGCTGGAAGCCCTGATAGCCCGTCGCGATGCCCACAAGCAGCAGAAGCCCCGAGGCGCCGTGAAAACTGAGCGCTCCGTCGGAATCACGAGCCAGATGCCCACCCGCGCCGGTGCTCTGCGCATCCGGGTCCAACAACTGCGCGTCAAGCACGGCCGCAAAGTGCATTCCCTTTCCCGCGTCAGAGCTGTATTCGATAGGGTGCTCCGAACGCAGATAGTTCGGTACAGAGAGGCTCGGAGCCTTACCCGTCAGATGCAGCGTGCGATCGCTAAGGGCCTCGGCCTTTGATTGCAAAAGGCTCTTCAAACGAACCGTACCGCTCAATCCGCCTGCCTGACTGCAACTCAGACGAACCACGACGACTTGAGCCGGAGCGGACACGAAAACTTCTCGTGTATACGTGACCGGTTGTGCGGAACTCTTGCCCGGGATGCGATAGCTTACCGTAGCGACGCCACGATCAAGGTCCAACTCACGCCGGTAACCCGCCACCGCGTCCGCGTGGTTGAGCGAGATCAGGAGATCGCCGACCGGTTCATACGCCTGATTGTAAGGACCCTGCATGCCGCGGCAGGCCTGATCCGCAGCATGGTATTCCCCGTTCTGGAGGAGCAGCCTGCGCACCTCGGCGAGGTGAGATTTTGCATCCGGATTATTCCAGTCTGAGGGTGCGCCGGACCACAGGGTATCTTCGTTCAGCGCGATCCGTTCCTGGCGCACATCGACGTTCTCACCGCCCCGGCCGCCCATGACCATAGCGCCCAGCCGGCCGTTGCCAAGGGGAACTGCATCGGCCCACTGCCCCGCGGGTTCAGTAAACCAGAGCAGCGACTCGGTCCCACCCGTCTTCAGGTTGCTCGTGCCACGCGCTTGCGCGAGTGCGAGCTGTGTGTTCACCCGGCATGACGCAAAGGCAAAGCCGAGCAGACTCAGAAAGCGTCGCCGCGTGGTTACCAAATCCATAACGATCCTGTGCAAAGATAAGCGGCAGCAATAGCGCGCCGTACAAGGTGCATCGCGGCCCTGGTGTGCCTTTGCTCGTAACGGCTTCAACGCGGGCGACCCCAAACCGGGGCCGCCCACCTTGCCCGCGACCTTAGAACTCCAGACGAAGGGTCAGTTGCAGATTGCGCGGCGAGTTCTGCAGACCGCCAACAGTGCCGAAACCTACGTCATATGGATTGGTGTCCGGACCCGAAAAGATGTGCCGGTTGAATGCATTGAAGGCTTCTGCGCGGAACTGAAGATCCAGCCCTTCGCTGAGTCGTGTCCGTTTGATCAGTCCAAAGTCTTCCTCATAATAGGGTAAGTTGCGGTCATCGCTCTCATAGGCGGGCTTGTCGCCAAAGCCGTAGACCTGGCCGGACGTTGCCGTCACGTTCGCATTCGGGTCGCTGAAGGCAGCCCGGTTATACCAGACGTTCTGTCCTGGGATAGCCGGATTGAAGGACTTGTTCTGACGCGCAGCGGTTTCAATAGGCTGACCGGGAACAAGATTCCAACGAATGTTGTTGTTCCAACCCGGGATCCCTGTCGCGGATCCGAAGCCGATGGGTTGTCCACTCTGGTACCGCTGAATACCCGTAACCGACCACCCACCGATCGCGTAGTTCAGCGCGTGGCTCTTATTCAGAAAGCGCCGCTTGTCGCCGAACGGCAGATCGTAGAGGTAGCTCACAACGAAGATCTGCGGGGTGTCCTCTGGGGAAATCGCCTTCTCTCCGCGGAGATTGTAAGGGTTCTGAATGTTGGCCGTGTACGCACCACCGAGGCTACCCCCGATGATGTTGCCGGTATCCGTGATGATCTTCGACCATGTGTACGAAGCCAGAAGATTAAACCCGTCGTGGAAGCGGCGCTCGAGCTTGGCGGTGAGCGCGTTGTAGCTCAATTGACCAAGATTTTCGCCAAAGGCGGCCGTGTTGATTGTGGTGTATTGCGGAAATGGCTTTAAAGCTTGCGCAACCGTTCCGGAAAAGCCGGTGTAGGGCAGCGTAGTCGCTGTATTGTTCAGCGCGTACCCAAGCCCAAACGCCGACGGATTGATGTTGTTCAATGAGAGCAAATTCGAACCCAGGTGTGTGCCGCGGGAGCCCAGATAGCCGAGGGTCAGAATGAGATCGGTCGCGAACTGCTGCTCCACGGTTGCACTGTATGTCTGGTAAAACCCCGGACGGCCGAAGCCGCGCTCGCTATATGGAATCGACTGGCCGTTGAGCTGGCTCGGGCTGTAGTTTACGCCGCCTGTCGCCGTGGGAACCCCGAAGGTGTTGGCATTCACCGTGATCGGGCTGGTGACCGAGGTCGGGTCGAGCAGTTCGGCCGGCGCAAACGGGTTGGCGACGTTATTCACCTGACCGGTAAGGGAGTAGCCGTTCGGGATGCCGGCGTAGATCTGTTGCCACTCAAGGATGGGAGCGCTCAGAATGTTGTACGTTCCCGAAATCACCGACTTATGACCAAGCGACGCCGGGGACCAGGCAAAGCCGACCCGCGGCTCAACATTCTTGTAGTACAGGTCTACCCAGCGGGAGCTAAGGCCGCTGCGTCCCGTCCCGCTGCCTGAAAACACTAGAGCGCCGGCTGTTCCGGTGGCCGGATTCAGAGCGGTCGGCTTGAACTGTGATCCGATATTGTGCAACTCCTTGAAGGGGAGATCGACGTCGTACCGCAGCCCAAGCGATAGGTTCAGGTCTGGAGTGATCTTGTATTCGTCCTGCGCGAACACGGCGCCGTATTGCCCGACGTTGTGAACGGTCGCCAGACTGTCGGTGGAATACACGTTAGCCACTTGACCGAGCAGAAAGCTGGCTACGCCATTTCCGCTGCTGGCGCTTGTGCTGACGGTTGCCGCCGTCTGCTCTCGCCCGAAGGAAAAGTTGCCATTGGTGAGGCTGACAAAGCCGGAGATCGAGAGCTCATACCGGTACTCGCCGCCCATGACGAGATTGTGCTTGCCGCGGGTAGCGGAGACGCTGTCCTCAAGTGAGTAGGAATTGTCGGAGATCTTGGAGTTATAGCCTTGGTTGGAGAGCGGCTCCGTGTCGCCGAACCCAACCGTGCTTCCCTCGCTGATCCCGATGCCAGGAAACAGCGGACCGGAGCCACCCGGCAGGCCGAGGAGGGATCCGTAGTTGTTGCCCTGGGTGGCGGTGATGAAGCCTTCTTTGTTGAGCACGCGGGTAAAGCCCACCAGCGTGTGGTTCAGCAGGCGGGGCGAGAAAACATGATCGTACCCGATCCGCACAAGATGCGTGGGCAGATCCTGGAAGGTGAGATAGCTGCTCACCGGAAGCTGCAGCTGTCCGCCGATGTTGTTGTTTCTCACGTTGTCGCGAACGTTGTAGGAGACAAAAAGCTTGTCGCTCTGACCAAACGACTGATCGATGCGCAGCGTTTCCGCCGTGCTGACGATCGGGTAGCTGCCGGCAAAGTTGTAGTTGTTATTCAGGCTGGTGTTAGAGGGGGCGGGAATGTATTTGGTGATTGCCTTGGAGACGTTGCTGATGCCGCTCGTGATCTTGTTGCCAGGGTAGGCGGTCCGGCACTGCGTTCCATCCGCGAGGGTACGGGTGGTGCTGGGATCGAAGATTTGCCCCTGATAAATGGGCGTACCGTCGCAAGGGTTTGTGCCAAGCACGGTCGTTGTGAGGTCTTGGCTGAAGTCTCCGGTCAGATTGGCCTGGGTGGGTATCGTGATCAGTCCTTGATAGCCCTGGTTTTGACGAAACTGCTCCCAGGAGAAGAAGAAGAAGGTTTTGCCGCGGCCGTCATACAGCTTGGGTATCCACACGGGGCCGCCCAGCAGACCGCCGTATTCATTCTTCTTGTCCGCGGGGGTGACATTGCTGGCGTTGACACCGTTCTGCGCGATGCTCAGATTATTGAACCAATTATTCGCGTCCAGGTCCGTGTTGCGGAACAGCTCAAAGGCGCCGCCGTGAAATGAATTCGTTCCTGACTTGGAGGCATAAGTCTGCACACCGCCTGTGGTCCTGCCGTACTGCGCCGGGATACCGCCCACAAGAACTTTGAACTCTCCCGTGGCCTCTACCGAGGGCAGGATTTCGTTTGCGAAGCCGTCGCCGAAGCTCTCCACCTGAAGGCTTGCGCCGTCAAAGATGATCTCGCTGCCAAACGCCTGCCCGCCCGAGACGCCTCCTTCGAAGGTGCCTCCACCCGTGCCCGTGCCGTAGGTCGCGGGAGTTAAGAAAACGAAATCCTGCGAATTGCGAATGGCAGATCCGTTGGTCGACAGAGGCAGATCGAGCACCTCGCGCGGGGTCACCACCGTGCCCACATCGGAGCTTTCCGTTTGCAACTCAAGGGCGTTCGCCGTTACCTCCACTATTTGACTCGACGCTCCCACGTTGAGCTTGATCTCCAGCGCTGTCGTGGACCCAATCTGGATCACAACCCCTACCTGCTTTGTCGCGGCAAACCCGGCAGCAGAGGTGGTTACGGTGTAGGTCCCGATCGGGAGAGAGGAAAAGCGATAGTCTCCCGCGGAGGTGCTGGACGTCGTTGCTGCTTGCCCCGTGGCCTGATTGACGGCAACAACCTTGGCGTTAGGGACTGCAGCGCCGCCCTGATCTAGAACCGTCCCGCTAATCGCACCTTCGTTGGATTGGGACATTGCTACAGGCGAAGCCAGCAGGCAACCTCCCAAAATGCAGATCACTGTACCGAGTGAGCTTCTCACCATACCTCCGTGCCACTGAGCAGATCGTGAAAATGTTGCGGTCAAACGGGTTCGCCGAAAACGCTATACGGCAGGTCTAGCCAGCTTTGCCGGAGCGTTCACGTTGATTTCGGAAACAACCGTTTACTTGGTCGCTTACTTTAACGATTTTTCAGGAGTCGTGTCAACTTTTAAAAGCGGACCGGCGAACCGCATTTTGACGAACAGGTCGCCATGCTGCTTCCAGGGCCCTAACGGCCATGGTTACCTGTTCAACGACCTACGTTCGAAAGCACCGCAGCCGCTTGCCCCTCATCGAAGTCATCGATAAAGTCATCGGCAATATGACGCATCTTCTGGTATGGTTGTTCCGTTGATTCTTCGGCCGCTCGTTGTCGTGTCCCGCGAGCATAAAGAGGCGCACACAGATTGCATGTATGAGAAGACGGTTTACCTGTTCGGTCCTAACCTATAGCTCAGGTCACCCAGGGCTATTTCTCGGCAGCAATCGCTGGGCGATTGTTCGTCGGCATCAATCAGCTCGGCCCCGGAATACGCATGCAAACTGATCGCACTTCCACCCAATCCCCGCGAATCGACGCTCACCACCATCTCTGGTGCTATACGCCAGCAGAGTTTGGATGGATCGACGACAGCATGGCAGAGCTGTGCCGTGACTTCCTCGTTCCAGACCTGGAGGAGGCACTCGACTCAGCGCACGTCGACGGTACGGTTGCGGTCCAAGCACGGCAGACCTTGGAGGAATCCGACTGGCTGGTCTCGGCTGCGAAACAATCACCCGCCGTTTTGGGTGTCGTCGGATGGCTTCCTCTCGCGTCGCCCGGGCTCGACCAACATCTCGAACGCCTTGCCGCCGAGCCGTACTTCAAGGGGGTTCGGCATGTAGTTCAGGGCGAGCCCGACGGCTTCTTGGACACTCCCGCTTTCAATACTGGGATAGCCAGGCTCCGTGCTTTCGATCTGGTGTACGACATCCTCATCTTCGCCGGCCAACTCCCCGAAGCTATACGCTTCGTGGATCGCCACCCCGCACAGCCGTTTGTTCTGGATCACGTGGCGAAACCAAGGATAGCTGCCAACGAAATAGATTCATGGCGCGAGGAGATCCGCGACTTAGCCCGGCGGCCAAACGTTACCTGCAAGCTCTCGGGTATGGTAACGGAGGCGGATCCACATGACTGGATTCCGGATCTGCTCCATCCGTTTGCTGAGGTCGTACTCGATGCATTCGGCGCAGGACGCCTCATGATTGGCACCGACTGGCCGGTCCTGACTATCGGTTGCGAGTATGCGCGATGGTGGAGCGTCGTCGAGGAATGGATTGCTCCACTCTCCGCCACCGAGCGCGCCCAGATCCTTGGCGGTACGGCGGCGCGCGTCTATGGCCTCGAAAGTCCCACAGCACGGGAGCCGGAACACGCGGCCAAAGCGATGCAAGGGGAAGCTTTATGAGAGCGCTTTCCCTTATCGCGCCAGGTGACGTCCGGGTCACGGATGTGCAGGAACCCCGACCGACGGACCATGGTCTACTGCTTCGCGTGGAGATGGTGGGCCTGTGCGGCACCGACCTCAATAGCTTCCGGGGCAACAATCCGCTCATCAGCTACCCGCGCACCCTGGGTCACGAGATCGCCGCTACAGTTCTTGAAGGCACCGCCGCGTTGCCCTCCGGGACGCGCGTCACTGTGGCGCCTTATACAAGTTGCGGCAACTGTGCATCCTGCCGCCGCGGGCGTCCGAACGCCTGTCAGTTCAATCAGACTTTCGGCGTACAGCGTGACGGCGCCCTCACCGAACTGCTCCGCGTTCCTGAAACCAGCATTTACCCCTCGCGGCTCTCGCTCAAAGAACTCTGCATCGTGGAGCCGCTCACGGTGGGCGTGCATGCGGTCGCACGCGGCCGCGTGGTTTCATCCGATGTCGTTGCCGTCTTCGGCTGCGGGGGGGTAGGCCTTGGAGCTGTTGCAGGCGCGGCGTTCCGCGGAGCGCGAACGATCGCCATCGACCTTGATGAAGAAAAGCTGGAGATCGCCCGCGCAGCAGGCGCAACCGATCTCATCCATTCAAAGCGCGATAACTTGCGCGAGAAGCTCGCAGAGATCACCGGTGGCCTCGGCCCCGACGTGATCATCGAAGCGATCGGTCTGCCCGAGACCTTCCGTGCCTCCGTCGAGGAGGTCGCGTTCACGGGCCGTGTGGTCTACATCGGCTATGCCAAGCAGCCGGTGGCCTACGAGACAAAGCTCTTTGTTCAAAAGGAGCTGGATATTCTTGGTTCTCGCAACGCGCTCCCTGACGACTTCCGGGAAGTCATCGCGATGCTGGAAGCCGGCAGGTTTCCGGTCGACCGCGCAGTCAGCGCGATTGTCGGTCTGGACGAAGCACCCGGCATCCTCGCGCGCTGGTCTGAGAGCCCCGCGCTTTTTACCAAGATCATGGTTCAGGTTCACGCGTAAGTCACGGCAGAGGAACCGTATTGGCGATGCTTGTCTCAACCACCCAGAACGAACTCTCCCCGCATCAAAACGCTTCCGCTCCTACAGCACTGCTGCCGCCTGGCGTGCTCCGAGTTTTCGTGCTCATCACGGGCCTCTTTTTTCTCTGGGGCATCCCCAACAACCTGAATGATGTGCTCATTCGCCAGTTTATGAAATCTTTCTCCATCACCCGCTTCCAGGCGGGGCTGGTGCAATCGGCGTTCTACATGGGCTACTTTCTGCTGGCCCTGCCGGCCGGCATTCTGATGCGCCGCAAGGGCTACAAGTACGGCTTCGTAACGGGCCTGGTACTGTTTGCTACGGGCTGTTTCCTATTCTGGCCGGCGGCCAACGCCGCGCGTTACAGCTACTTCCTCGCCGCGCTGTTCATCGTGGCCAGCGGTCTCGCCTTTCTAGAAACAGCCGCGAACCCGTTCATGGCCCAACTCGGGCCTTCGGCGACGTCCGAACGTCGCCTCAACCTCGCCCAGGCGTTCAACCCAATCGGTTCGATCCTCGGCGTGTTGGTGGGAACGCGCTTCATCTTCTCCGGCGTGGAACTCACCCCGGTGCAGATCGCCACCATGCAGGCCAGCGGCACCTACCTGGGCTACCTGCATCAGGAGACCCATCGCGTCATCATGCCATATCTCGTGCTGGGCGCCCTCGCGCTACTTTGGGCCGTGGTGATCGTCTTCACTCCCTTTCCCAAATTCATTCACGATCGCGAGCTGAGCGCTGAACACGGCGCGAACTGGAGGGAACTGCTCCGCCAGAAGCACTTCCTGTTCGCGCTCTTTGCGCAGTTCATGTACGTCGGCGCACAGGTAGGCACGTGGAGCTACTTTATCCAGTACTCGCAGACATACGCGCATCTGCCGGAGCGCGTCGCCGGCCTTCTGCTTACCGGCACACTTGCTGCCTTTGGGATTGGCCGCTTCTTTTCGGCGTCGCTGATGCGCCGCATCGCCGCCAGCAGGCTTATGGCCATCTACTCGCTCACGAACATCGTGCTGCTCGCAGTGGCTATCGTCGCCAAGGGCTGGACCGGCGTCATCGCCATTCTGCTGACCAGCTTCTTCATGTCTGTGATGTTCCCCACCATCTTCGCGTTAGGGCTGAAGGATCTGGGGCACAATACGAATCTGGGAGGATCGCTCCTAGTCATGATGATTATTGGCGGCGCGATCATAACGCCGCTCATGGGACGCCTTGCTGAAGCCAATACGGCACTTGGCTACCTGTTGCCGCTTCTTGGCTACGTCGCCGTGGCCGCATTTTCGATCTACATCACCCGGCACATCCGTGAACGACAGGGCCTCTCTAGTTTCGAGATCTAGCCATACTCCTCAAAGCCACGTCCACCATGGCGATCTTTTCAGCGCACATCAGAACCAGCTACGCAGATTCAAGAATGATGTTGGCGTACGGGATCGTGTCGCCTGTGCGAATCAGACCAGTTGCTGAAGGAACGCGCTTCTTGAACTCCACATGCGGCTCGCTGACAATTTCGATCTCTCCGAGCGCATGTGTCAGCGCGAGCACCACCGACTCGCTGTTGTGCTCGTCGAACTCTGCGGCCATATACACTCGACAGACTGTGAAATTTTGCAGCAACGCTTGAAGGACATCCAGCACGCGCGGCACATCATCCACCAGAGAAATATCGATGGTCTCGAGCTGCGGCCAGGAAGGGAACCCGCGATCCGCAATCACCAGTGTGTTGGTGTGGCGTACTCGGCTGATGAGAGAGTTGATCGCCGGATTCAGTATTCCACGCTTAAGCAAGACAATCCCCTTATCTTTTCGCGTCCAAACCTCGAAGAATAGCATTCTTCGGCGGCAAACTTGCTAGTGTAAAGTACACCGTTTACTGTAACGAAGCAACGAAGGTTCGGGTCACAGGAGCGACTTCGGGGTCGGAGCGCCGGAGCCAGCGGGAGTTCAACGGATGCAGCGGAGAAAGCTCGGCAATACTTCATTGGAAATCTCGCTTCTCGGCTTCGGCGCCTCGCCTTTAGGAGACGTCTTTGCACGCACGGATCCCTCTGAGGGCAACCGCGCTGTCCATTACGCCATTGACCATGGAATCAACTTGTTTGACGTGTCTCCTTACTACGGTCTTACTCTCGCTGAAGAACGCCTCGGGGCGGCACTGCAGGGTAGGCGACGTGAGGTGGTCCTTGCCACAAAGGCCGGGCGTTACGGCGCGGACATCTTCGATTTCTCACGCCACGGAATCCGCAATAGTCTCGAAGGTTCATTGGCTCGTCTCCGCACCGATCACGTTGATCTTCTGCAGGTGCATGATGTCGAGTTTGGCGATGCTAAGCAGATCATTGAAGAAACCGTTCCGGCCATGCGCGAACTGCAACGGGAAGGAAAGACACGTTACATCGGGATTACCGGGTACCCGCTGCATCTTCTTGTCAGGATAAGCAGTGCTATTCCGGTAGATGTCGTTCTGTCGTACTGTCGCTACAACCTGCTGTTTACAGACATGGACGATGTGCTTACACCGTTCGTGTCTGAGCACGGAATAGGCCTGATCAACGCCTCGCCGATGGCCATGGGTCTGCTCACGGGCCGAGACGCACCCGCCTGGCATCCCGCCACACCTTTGGTGCGAGACACCGCTTTCGTCATCCAGGAGATCTGCCGCGCTCACGGTGTTGAGCCTGCCACCTTCGCGTTGCAGTTCTGTCTGGAACACCCCCATGTGAGTAGCACCCTTGTTGGGATGTCCAGCTGCGCGGAAGTCGAGGCGAACCTAACAGCGGCACGAACTCCGATTGATGAAGGACTAGCTCGGCTGATTCGAGATGAGGTGAAGCGCCGGTACCTGAGCCCATGGCCCTCAGGAAGACCGGAAAATCAGGATCCGGAGTCCCGGGTAGAACCCGAAGACGAGAAGTCGATCCCCTCCGGAAGCCCGGAATGCTGAAATGGGATTACGTTTAGAGGCTTGAAGAGACATTCCATGCACGCGCTCTGCTGCCAGAGGACGCCAAGCGTGGTCTCCAGCTGATTGCGCCTTCGTGAGTCGCAGCCTGAGGCTCTCAATGACGCGATCCATCAGGCCTTCTGTTCTTTGCCCACGGTCTCCGAGTTGCACACACATGCTCTCTATGTCACGCTTCAACGCTTCACGCCCCGCGTCGATAAAGTTGTCAACATCCCCTTGGAGCAGTTGGTTGATGAGATCGCATCCGTCCTCGTTTAGGCCTTTTCAACCGAAGTTCCAGTAGCTCTCTAGCCGGATTTGGAACCACCGCATGTTGTCGGCGCCAGAATGCTGCCGCAACCACGCGGAGAAGTCCGAGAACCAACTGTAACCTTCCCAGACAGACCGATGGAGGTGCGCTGCAAGGGCGTAGCTCTTCCCTATCGCGTCTTCAGCAAGGACGAACGGGTGACGCAGACCGTCCATCTCGAGAACAAACGACTGAGCCATGCGGTGACCATCGTCAAGGCGCAGCAGTACCTCAACCTGCTGTCACCAACGCAAACGCTCCGTGTAGGGCCGCAATTCTTCATGATGTGCGCGCACATAGGCGAGCACTCGATGCCTCTTCTGCGCCCCGCGGCCCTCATGCTCGTTCGCGTCCCCCAGCAACGCCGGCATCGCGTCGCCAACGCGCGCAAACGTAGAACGCCACCGCGCCTTCACAGCCGCCGGGCTTATTCCGAGTTCAATTCCCAACTCAGAGTCAGTCGCCCCTCGTAGCGCCGCAAGCAGCAGGCTTTGATCGGATTCCCGAAGCCGAAGTAGCGGCTCCGCGGTTGTGAAAATGAGGTTGCCAACGGAGCCTGGTAACGCTGTCGCTGATTCCTGCGTCATCAGGTGAATCACGCTTCCGACTTCGAGAAACTCGGCAATCACCCGGTATTCCGCAGAGCGCCGATGGAACTCCGTGACTGCTTCGGAGGTCGTTTCGGCAAGGATGCGTCGCACGCGGAAACCTGAAAGCACATCTACCAATCCGGAGACCAGAAGCGTTTGTAAAGCGCGTCTGTCTGGGGGGCTTAAGATTTCATCACGCCACGCGCTGTAGAGGATTACCACGTCGATTCCCAAATCGGTTCCCGCCTGGGCTACGTCGTTCCTACTCGCAAGGACAGGCGCGCCGGCCATCCCGCCTGCGATGATCCTCGCTGTAACCCGAGGACGGGGGTTTGCCACTTCAGCGTCCATGAAGCTGGAAGTCACGAACGCGGCCGAGCCGAACCCGATCCGACGATGTCCTTGAATGCTTGGGGTCGCCTCCAGCACCGCACCGGTAAAGAAGGGGTCATTGAAGAGGTACTTCCAAGCCGGCAGAGCCTCTTTCACACCCGCGAAACCGTCACCCCGGTTCGTGGGCTGTATCAGCAAGCTTGGTTCGATATCAGTCCACAGCGGTGGCCGCCAGGTCATAGTCATCGCACGGCTCCTTCTTGACTCGACGTAACAACTATCTTTTAGGTTATTTAAGATCCACGATATTTCTAGCACACTAGGTGCGCCTTAACTCCAGTTCTTTGATGGAGGTGGCGGTGAATCTCCGCTCCACTTTCAAATTTCGAAAGGACATCGGCATCAGCCACTACGCGTTCTTGTATTGCCCGAAAGCAAGTGCCAGGAAAGATCCCCCGCGTGTCTGTGAGGCAGTAGCCAGGGGCGAAGTTCGAGACTGGTCATCAGCGAAGAACAGAAGACGATCTCACGTAAACCGACATTACACTCAGCCAGGATGAATTCGAGGAGACAGTATGCAAGCACTTGGATTTGCTCTAAGCCGATCTCATGCACGGCGCATCAAGTCGGCCAACTTCCCGGGTTCGGCGGCTTCTCGACAGAGAAACATTGCGATCACAGTTGCAGCGTCCATACTGTGTGCTGCCCTGGTCGGATGCTGTCAGCCCAACGATCCCAGCTGCCGCAATGTTCGGATAGGCCCGTCGGGGGCCGAAGTAGCCGGAATCGCGGTCGGGGTCGGCGCGGTGATTGCAACGGCGATTGCGGTTGAAGTGCACCACAGCCATCACACGTTGAACGGATGCGTTTCCAATGCGCCTGGAGGATTGCAGATCCAGAGTCAGGGAGGCACGAACGTCTACACGCTATCGGGAGACACAGCCAGGCTCACCGCAGGGCAAAAGGTTCGTCTTCACGGAACGAGAGTGAAACAGTCGAAGCACAGCACATCACAGTCGACGTTTGTGGTGGAGAGTACGAGCAAGGTTTATGGAGACTGCAAGCTGACTCCGGGGTCCACCACTAGCGCTCCGTGAACTGTCCACCTGTTGCAACTAATCCGTTACGCACGTAAAGGTTCACCCGGCACGCGAGTCCATGACATTGTTTCGTCATTCACCTATACCGATTTCGACAGAGTCAAGGTTCGGGAGGGCACTGGTTCGAGTTCCTCCGGAACTACCTTAGTTCAACTCGACAACCGAACCGTCCTCTCCCGCGGAGCAGTCACCAATCAGGGGCTGGACACGTCGAGCGAGCCTCTCCGTGAAGCTGGAAAATATTCCTTTGAATTTCAAATTCGTCATTGCCGTCCAAAACCTACCAATTTCGCACCACAGTTGGGGCAACGCAGCGTTATGGCAATGATAGTGTTAGTCGATTCAACGCCCAAGATCAACGATGGATCCAAAGCGCCGCGCGGTTCGAGGGCAAGTCTCGTGGGACAGCAACGGTTCAACTTTTAAGAACTCATGCAGCCCACTTCAGGATTCGATGTTCGCCGGCAGGAGACTCTCTTGTCTGCTTGGTAGCTGATATCTCAGGAATATCACTGCGCCAAGATTGCGACCCCACTTAGAGCTGCTCATCGAGTCGTTGGCTTCAAATTCACGGCTGCTATCTGGCCTCCCGAAGCGATCGGTCTCTTCCTTTCAGGAGCGGCTTTCTCGATTTACAGAGAGGCCGCGTGCGAACTTCCGAGCGACAAGTCTGGCTTCACGGCTGCGGATCAGAGCAGAGCGTGTTGGGCTGTGTTCGTAAAGCCCTGACCGACTATGGCGTAAGGGTCAGGTCCGACCAAAGCGAAGCCTCTTTTCACAAAATTGTGACATGCGATCCGGCGGAACGCGATGTCTTCCGGCTATTGCACGATCTCGGGTCGCGGGGAACGACTGGCATCATCATCGTCACGCGGAAGCACCTCGATTCAGAGGAGATATGGAAGCTGCTCCGGGCGGGCGCCGTAGAGGTAATCGAGTGGCAGGAGCATGGAGAGGCGGAGGCAGGAGCCTTGCTGATGCGCAAGCTCGAACGCCTTTGGGAGGTGGATGCGCTCACGGCCGAGGTGATGCGCAAAGAGGCAATGGTGGGGGTAAGTACCGCGTGGCTGAATCTGCTCCACCGCGTGGTGGAATCCGCACGTTACAGCGACGCGCCGCTGCTTCTTACCGGAGAGAGTGGGACCGGCAAGGAGCTTTTGGCCCGCGCCGCGCATCTCGTGACATCTCCGAGCAGCGGACGCAAACCGGGGGAATTAATCATCGTAGACTGTGGCGCGCTCGTGCCGGAGTTGGCCGGAAGCGAGTTCTTTGGCCACGAGCGTGGTGCGTTCACCGGAGCGCAAAACCAACGCGAAGGTGCTTTCGCCCTTGCGCACGGTGGCACGCTTCTGCTTGATGAGGTCGGCGAGCTTCCTGCGTCTTTGCAGGCACAACTGCTGCGTGCAATTCAAGAGAAGACCTATAAACGCGTCGGTGGGAATGTCTGGCAAACCACCGACTTTCGCCTGGTGTGCGCGACGAACCGCGACCTTGAGGAGCTTGTGCGTCAAGGCGCTTTTCGCGTAGATCTCTACCATCGCATCGCCGGCATTGTCTTACGTACGCCGCCTTTGCGTGAACGCATGGACGACATTCTTCCTCTGGCGACCTTCTTCCTGCAGGGCTGCCTTGGCATGAACGAGCCTGGTTTCGACCACTGTGTACGCGAGTACCTGTTGAGCCGATGCTACCCGGGCAATGTGCGGGAACTGCGGCAGCTGATGTGTCGCATTGCGAACCGGCACACGGGTCTTGGCGTTATTACCGGCGGTGACATACCGGAGGAGGACCGCCCTGCCGGCGACCCACAAGGCGCCTGGCCGGATGCGGGCTTTGAAGCGAGTATCGCGATGGCCGTAAAATCCGGAGCGACCTTGCATGAAATTCGGCATCTGGCGGCCGATGTAGCCATTCGACTCACGATCCAATGCGAAGATGGTAACCTTCGCGGCGCTGCAAAGCGTCTCGGCATTACCGATCGGGCGCTACAAATGAGGCGCGCTGCGGAACGAGACTCTGAGCGGAAGCTGCTCCGAAGTGAGTAAGGCTCACCGGCACTGATGAAGAGCGGCTATGGGTTGCGGGCTGGACGAGCAAGCCAGGAGCTGCGGCCGGTACATAAGTCTCGGCCGCAGACCGGGCAGTTCTACCGTACTGGAGGAGCGCTTTGTTCAATGCTTTGCTCCATTCCGTTCACCACGATCTTGACCGAGGCTCCTCGTCTCAAGACGATGGGATCAGGATCTACATTGCCCTTCCGCAATGTCCCTAGCTTCTTCGTATAGTGCTGTTCGAGGACTCTCAGTGAACCCTCTGTAACGTTTACGCTGCGTTCGGATTCGCGCCCCTTACCCCTTTCACGGCTGGCGAACGTGCCCTGTCCCTGTCCTGGCGCGAGCAGGACAAGCTTGACCGACCTTCCTTTCAAGACGTTGGTGGCAAGGCCCAGGTCCCTCAGCGCCTTCAGCCGCGTGCCAAAACGCTGTTGCACGTTCCACGCCTTGCCGACATACCAGGGGGAATCGCCGACGTAGATGATGTAAATTCCAGGCTTGTCGGGCAAGGTCGCTATAAGGCCGGATGGGTCCAGCAGGGGCTTTCGCGCCATTTCGCGGGCTGTGATCTGCGCTTGGCCCGCGACAATGATTTCCTGCTCGGCTTCATTGCCCCGTTCAAGTTCCGCATACGCTTCAGTCTCCCCGGACCCACTGGCGGGACCTGAGTCAGGTGGTTGGTCTGCTCCGGCGGCGCCTGCGTCGGCAGGGGCATCAGCACCAGCTGGAGCTCCACCGTCCAACCCAGCATCGGGTTCCGGACCGCTCGGCGACCCGGCGTCCGGGACTGACCCCGGAGACGTTGGGGCGTTACCGCTTTGCCCATCGCAAGCTCCTTGGATAGCACTCGAGGTGGCCCGGTCCAGCACTCCTGTCGTAGGCATCTGCTGTAAAGTCTGGAACGCGCTAACCGCAGCGCGTGTCACGGCATCCAGGGTGCCCGTTTGTGGCACCCATGGGCCCAACGCCAGCGCCAGACAACCCTGAATTTTGGAAATGTACGGTGACCCAGTCGCAACCGGCCCAATGCCGGCGCCAGCAGGATACAGCCACGGCCAACGCCGGCCTCTGGAGGCGCGACGGCCCTGAAGGTTTCCGCGGTTCCCCACCCCGGGCCCAAACTGTCCTGCTGCGCCCTGCCCACGACCGTACATGGAAGTCTGACGGCCGGATCCCCATCCGCCATACACCCCGGCCCGGGTTCCGGCACTGCCTCTTTGAGCACCAGAGCGGTAGAGAGACCCGAAGTAGCCCGGCCCCTGCGGTCCGCTACCGGACGCGCGAGAGGATTGCCGGACACCGGAGCGAGGCTGCTGCCCCAAGCCTTGCGGTGCTCCGGACTGCATTCGCCTGCCAAACTGGTTCGCTGCCGCCCCAGGCGTTCCGGGGCGCCACCCCATCGTTTGCAGCCTCGGTCTGTGTGTTCCCGCAGCTCCGACTCCACTGACTCCTCCTGATCTGGCAGCGCTCTGAGCCCATTGCTGGCGAAGATAGCCCTGTCTGCCTGCTCCGCTGCCACCTCGTGGAGCCTGTGGCCTTGCTGTGCCTGTTGTCTGCGAAGTTCTCATTTCACCTACCTCCATCACCTCTGGTTCGCGATGCGTGTCGTAGCCCATCACTGAGAGCTACAAGGGCCCGGTCGATCTCGGCAGAGCGGTGCCGGGCAGTGAGGACAAAGCTGATTGCGGCCGATCCGTTCACTTCGGATTTATGTAAGACCGTCCTGATGGCACGGCGCTGGAGAAAGTGGTGCATTTTGACTACGACCCTTGCGGGCAAGTTGAGTTGTTGCACTGGAAATAGGCCGCCGGGACTCACCAGGCCCAGCCTCGATAGTCCGGAACGGAACTGCGTTACACGTTGCGCCAGCTGCTCCCGCAGGTGATCGCCTTGCTGACCGTTTAGGTCGAGAGCGCGCAGGGAAGCTGCAACAACAGGCGCGCTGGCCGGGCTGCAATGCACACGAGTCGCGCTGCTCGCCTCGAACTCCCGAATGATTTCGTTGTCACCACCCACCATGGCTATCGGCACGCCGAAGGCCTTTGCGAGAGAGCTCACGAGTAACACCCGCCGCGAGGAGAGGCCTGCTGCCCGCAACGAGCCTCCGCCTCCAATGCCGAAAGGCTGCGCGGGCCCGGGATGGTCACCAAAGATCCCGAGTGCTTGCGTGTCGTCGACAACGAGCATGCCACCCTGACAACGTACGAGCCTATCGAGCTGTCGTAACGGCGCTGCTTTGCTGCGTGCCGGAAAGAATCCGTCCGTGATGATCACCGGGCGTTTGCCGGTGGCAAGTACCGGAAGCGCATTGGCGGCAAATGTGCGTACGGCAACGCCTCTGGCCCTTGCGGGATCGAGGGCCCATTCCGCAATCGGATATGAGCCCGCGGCGATCAGAATTTCGATATCGAAGGAAGTAAGCCATCGCAAAACATCCCAGAACAGGTGAAAGGTAGACGGACCAAGGGAGACCCGATCACATCCCGTCAGGCTGGCCAGCCTTTGCTGCGCGGCATCGACTCCTCGCAACGATTCCAGAGCTGCCGGTTTACCCAGCGTGAGCTGAGGGAAAGCCGGCAGACTCCAGGACGGATGATGCAACCCGAGATAGAGCGCCGAAGTGAAGTCGATCACGCCGAACACTCGCTATCTGGCACGTTGCTGTTGCTGCTGGGCCAGTCTGTTCCGGAGGTGAATGGCTGGAAGTGTTGCATCCACCCTGGCGGTATTGCTGAGGTCGACGCCCGTAACAGCGCGGTAGGCGTGGATGTAGCCCTGAATCTCCGGTCTCCAGTACCGGGCCCAATTCTTCGCGGCGTCCTCGTCGTTGACACGTATCCAGTCGGCATATCGGATGGAAAGCAACAATTGTTCACCGTACACGGCGAGATCACGGAAGTAGGTGACAGAAACGTCGGTCCAATCCTGCACCTGCTTCATGGTGTCGACCTGCGGCATCCAGGCCTCTTTGTAGGGAACCATCGCGCGGCTCTGAAGGAAGTCGCGGATTTCGGGCCGGGCCAGGATGTACTGAGCGAGCAGCATCTCGACGCGAGCCGTCCAAGGCATGTCGCCGAACTGGTTGTGCGCGCCCTGTGCAAGGATGAGATGGACTTCCTGCAGCGAATTGAGTACCGGAAATCCATCAGCGATGATCGTCGTCTGGAAGTCTTTGTCGTAGAAGATCGACACCTGCGCGAGTAGCTTGTGGAAGCCTTCGAGGAACTTGGAGCGGTTGTCCGCGGCGCGCAGGCCGGGGGTGGCGCGCCCAAACAGAGCCAGCCCGTACTGATGACTGTATTCGTACGCGCGTCGCTTGACGGAAAGCCGGTTCACCTCGTCCTGGACATAACCCCAGAGGAGGTTATTGAGTGGCCGAAGCGGATCGATCTCCATGTTGCCGAGTGGATCGCGACCGCTGCCCGTGCGGACGTTCTGGAACCGCAGACTGACTGCGCTGAGTGTCTGCATGAGCATGCCCTCTTCCAGCCAGTAGTTCCAGATCAGCTCCAGCAAGCAGGGTTCGTTAAGGCGCGCGCCGAGGACGCGGTCGCGAGGCGTACCGCATCGCTCGTAATCGGGAAATGCTGTTTCGATAACACGCGTGATGTATGGCAGCTGCGGGGGTTTCCCGAGATACTCAGCCAGCTTGGCTTCCATCTGAGGCCGCGTGAACCGCTCCCCCAACCTGGACAATTCTTCCTGCGAATCGAAGGGAACCGCGCCACTATCCACGTGTTCCATCCTTACGCCGCATTCGAGCAGGAGAAAGGTTTCAGTCGCGAATTTTAGTAATTGGTACGCGGTAACTCCGTGCATGTGCGCACCCAATTCCCGGAGGCGCCACTCCATCTGCTCGGGAAGCTTCTGGCTTTCGTCCCACGCGAGAATCCGGTCGAGAAAACGCCGGTAGTTCTGGAACGACAGCGCATGGGAACGGTTGCGAATGGCCACCCAAAGGGCCTGATCAAGGGTGGAATCGGACTTGGTGCGCTCCATCGTCACGCCTATATGCCCTGCGATGGTCTGCACCTCGGGCTCCGAGATGTTCATTACGTGCATCGCCAGCGCTTCGGCGTAGGTACCCTGGAAGTTTGGCTCTCGGTCGACCAGGACGGCCTCAAGGACTGCCTTTCCCATACGACTGAACATCAGCTCTACTTCGCCGGGTGAAGTTTCCACGAGGCCTGCGGCAAAGGGCTGGGTCCAGCGCACAGCCTGGTATTGCGCATCTCCGCCGATCTCGGCACGGACGATCAAATGCCGTCCCACAACGGCCCGCACTGCCGGTAGAAGAGTCGCTTGTTCGGGGTTATGCATCAGTGGGGAGAGGCGAAGCTCAATGGGCAGGGCAATGGAGACCTCGGGGGACTCCTCTGTGACGGTGACCTTGTGATCGACCGACTTGCCGAATGCCACGCACCGGACAACGTACTCGCCTGGCGAGGCAATCTGCGCTCCCTCGAAGATGAACCGGCCATCCATATCCGTCAGCACCCTGGCGATCTCACGTTCCCGCTTGGCGGGCCCGGTTGGTAAAGCCACTAGGCGTACTTCGGCATTGCGAACAGAACCGACTGTGCCGGTGTGGGTAACTCGACCGCGAATACTTAGGTTCATAGGATTCTCCATAACGAACTCCTCGTTTTTGTTGACTGGTTCTCTTGCGTGGTGCGGACCTGGCACTTGCAGGGTCCGGAGACCGCTGGCTGCACCGCTTTCGCCGCCTGAAGTGTGCTCCACATGGCCCATTGTGTGAGCAGCTTGCCAAGGAGGGTGCTCTCCTCCTCGGGTGTGAGTTTCCCATCAGCGCGAGCTTGCCCAAGGGCGGCAAAGACGACGATGGGACGCACCCGGTACATGGGCTCCGGTCGCCTACGCCAGGCGGCCATCAGCCCCCGCAACCGTGATGGCCGGACCTGTTCGGTCTCCATGGCCTCGGCGATCGTCAATCCCTTCAGCGCGACCGGCTTGTGTTTCACAAGTACGTCCACAAGTTCGGGGATTAGGCGTTCCAGCAACAGCAACAGATTCCGCTGCTCTCCCGTGATCCCCTCGATGGGGTAGTACGAATTCCATAGATCCTGAAGCTGATCCCATCCGGTCTGCGGATGAAGTACCTTGCCGATTGCGGCGCTCAGCTTCACCCGTAGCCAAGGCGTCGGGTGAGGGTCGTCAACGTTGAGCCGGAACACAAACGCTCGTGGCAGACTGACCACCCCCATCAATCCCATGGTGGATGTGATCCCCACTCGACCGACCGACCAGAGATCAGCGACGACCTCCGAAATCCACCGCTCCCACAATCTCCAGCCTGCAGCCTCACTTTGCCTTTGCATGCTTAGGGTGTGCAGGACCGGTCGAAGAGAGGGCACCAGATCCAGCAGAGCCGCTACCTGATGCCCGACCTCATGGATCAGCGACGAAGCAATGCCGGTCCCGATCATGCGTTCCCGGGGCACTTTGATGATGCCTACCGGACTGGAACCTCCCCCGGGAAGGCGAGTGCGGGCCCGGCGGATAGAAGCACCGATACCGCGGTCGAGGTAGCAGATGATCGGGGGCGCAGAATAATATCCGCCCGGGATCGTCATTGCATCAGCGGACACGATGTCCAGACCCGACAGCCAGATGCCGGTTTCACTTTCGCTGCGTTGCGTGATCACGTTATCGAACATGTCGAATTGCGTGATCACCGCATTGAAGCGAAGGCGAAGGATTGAGAGCCGCCGCTGAGCTTCCGCCGAATCGGCATTTTCGCTTTCCGGAGATCGCACCCAAAGCAGGAAGTTCTCGACGAGAGCCTTCAGATGGCGACGGCCTGCGGTTAAGTACTCCTCAATCCCTACCTGCGCTGCCGGAAGCAGTGATGCCGCAGGCAACATCGACTCCTGCAACATGAAAGGTTTTACACGTGCCAGGCGGGTTAGCATGGCACGGGCTTCCTGCTCGAGCATCCAGGCAGCGTAGGTGGGTATCGGCATGACAGTCCCCCTTAAACGCCCAGAACGACGATGCCGTTGTTGCGCCTGATCCAACGGCCAGTACCGGACCCATTGCCTGGCGACGACTGCGAGTGGCTCTCCGGTGTCCCCAGCGTTTGCGAAGTGTTCTGCTGACTCTTCGCGAGCTGTGATCCACCTTGGAGCGGCTTCTGGCCCTGAGATCCGCCTCCGTTGCTGGAAGCGCCGTTCGAATAGCCCTGCAGAAGGTGCGGTGCATGCTTTTGTGCGGCCTGCAGCACCGCATTGCGAGCCACCCTTGCTGCATTGGCTGAAGGCGGTGCTTTGGAAGCAATCTTGGCCGCGTCGTGCGCGAGCTTGACAAAGTTGGTGGCCGCCTCCCACTCACGATCTTCAGCTTCTGCCTCGTTGTTCTCACCTTCAGATTCACCCTCGTACTCGAAGAGGTTTCCGGCGGCCTGTCCGAGCTGCTGCCCGAACTGCGATCCCGTAGATCCGCCGAAGTACCCTCCTACGGCGCTTCCGGCGGCGGGCAGGATCTGCTTGGCTGCAGACTTCAGTGCACCTCCCAGTGCCTTGCCTGCCGACGTGTTGGCGAAGCTCCTCACCGCGGAAGTGGCCTTGCCGATCAAGTCGCCAAGGAAGTTTTCGAACTCCTGTTCACTGCTCAGTTCGAGCAGTTCTCCAGCGAGTTCCATCGCTTCGGCTTCGCCCAGTTCGTATTCGCCATACTCCGTTTCGCCGTACTCGGCCTCCCCTGATTCAGCTTCTCCAAACTCATACTCGAAGCTCTCCATCTGAGGGCCGAAGCCCACTTGTGTGCGATCGAAATCATGCATACTCGTTCTCCTTTGTGCCTTGACATGGTTTAGTTACGCGCCGAGGAGGATGATCTTGCGTCCTGAGCGCACCCACTTGCCGCTTCGGCGAGGCGCTTCCGCTCCGGGCGATGCGGCGGAACCCAATAGAAGTCCAGGCGCGTGAATCCTGGCCGCTTCCATGGCCGCTCTTCGTGCCGCAGAAACCGGATCCGACCCCGGGCCCGCTTGCAGGGCGTTCTTGACTGTGTCGCCCGCGAAGCGAACGAACTGCCGCGTTGCCTCGAACTCGCGATCCTCGGAACTCAGGCCTTCCAACTCGAGCCCCAGCGCTTTTCCGGCCATGTTCGCCAGGCCGCTGCCGATCGTTGCTCCTAGAGGTCCGCCTACGAAACCGCCCAAGGCACCGCCTGCAATGGGCAGGGCCTTCGAAGCGACTCCCTTCAGGACGCCGCCAATTGCCTTACCAATAGGCGATCTCACGACGGACCCAATGGCCTTTCCTGCTTTCTTGATCAGGTCGCCAAGGAACTGTTCTAACTCCGCTTCGCTGTTTAACTCCAGCAACTCGGCTGCGAGTTCCATCTCCTCGGTTTCACTGAATACGCCCTCCGTTTCGCCTTCGAACTCCGCCTCGGATGCGAACTCATTCTGGGGAGAGTACTCAGTGAGAGTGTTCCCGTAGGTGCTCATATGCGGTGCCCCTTTCTCCCGGGTTCTCCCGGCACGGATACATATGCAAGCCGGGCGCCAAACCTAAGTCGTTGAAAGCATTAGGCGAGGTGTCCCAAAGTTGCGAAGTTGTCTTCGCATCGCGACCTTAAGCCCGAAGGATCGTTCGCTTCACAAGTTGAGGTGAAGGCTAAGACCGCCAGTCCTGCCCTGAGGCCACAGAGCCAGGCGTGACTGGGGTGCCACAGCCAACTTGCACACATCGAAGTCTCTACGGCGGAATGATGTAGCGGGCGCGAAGAGTACGCCGTTCTTTTCCGGGGAGCTTCCATCGTCACGATCCCGATTGCGAGAAGTTGTCGTGTCGACATACCATCCCTCCCGGCAACTCCAGAATCGGAACTTTGCCGGTTGAGGTGATGCACCTTGGTGACTTCGAGCTCACCGATTCATTAAGGAGTTACGTTCGGCCACATGATCACCGGTGGCTTATGTCGGGATTTCGACAGTATTCTTCCCGAACACGAACATCCGGAGGCTCAGCTGACCGTTGTCTTCACCGGCACGGCACTGGCGAGAGGCTGTACAGTAAGCGGCGGCAGCATGCAGCGAAGCGCTTCCTGGTCCAGGTCGCGTATAACGTGCAAAGGATTTCCTAACCGAAGTTGTTCGAGTGCGAGGTATTGATCGGTAAAAGCACGTTCCTCGCGAAGGCTTACCTCTTCGTCTGCAGCCGTGAAGGCCAGTGTGTCGCGCAACATGGCAGCCGGTTCGGAGATGGCATGCAGAGAGCGTGTGTGGCGCGTCGGGTCTTCGGGAGCGAGCCGATCGCGGCAGCCGATACAAAGACCAAGGCCGGTCTGCAGGAATTGGGTACGGCATCCGCACGCTTCGGCTAGTGCCACTCACGCTGGTTAAACTGATGCTGATCACAAGGTACCCGCGCATAGAAGACGTCACCGAGGCCGCTCTGCTCCGGCTTCAACATCAGAACGCTACGGCTTCCTTGGAGCAATGTGTCGTCGCGCTGTCCCGCTTCCTGGCAGCCGAAAGCATCATCAGCCAGCCTGTTCGCCGACTCGGATTGCAACCAAAGATGATTACAGCGCTCCTGAAGACATTGCTGCCAACGTCCCTCTTGAGTGAGCTCGGCTAGCGAGATACTGGCACGAGACATCGACGCTCGCCCTACGCAGCAGACTTCGCATGTACTATCGGCTTCTTGCAGTCGGCCGCTGGCTTCGTGCAACCTCGTCCCCATATAGAGAGCCCGGAGCAGTGGACGCGCACCGTCGCATCCGAGGCCATGGCGACGTGCATCGATCTGCAGAGCTGCGAGTGGTCGCTACAGATTCAGGAATTCGAGTACGTATGAGGTCTTTGAAGACGCTGAGCGCTTGCGCACCCATTTGTCGCACCTTTGGTGAGACTTTGCAGGCGTCACACGCTCCGCTCAAACAGTGAGGGGGTCTGCGACTCCTAAGAGGCCAGGAGACCCAACTTCCTGGCCCACTCGTGCG
>CAXUDN010000026.1:32853-37361 GCA_964249715.1 uncultured Acidobacteriaceae bacterium | reverse complement strand
GGACGAGGGTGCGCCAGACACAAAGTCGAACGTCACCGGCGACCCGTGATAGAGCTCCATCCCCTCGAAGTTGAAGAGCAACGTGTCCCCGCTCACAGATCCATTCGCGGAGCTGAATCCACCCAGCGGATCTCCGACTAGCTGAAAACCTGTAACGTCGGGATTCTTCGTGAGGTCTGTGAGTTCAAACCCATTAAAAGTGCTGGGATCAAAGTTCACCGAGGTGCCAAACTCATACGCGGTGAAGGTCACGCTGGAAGCGTTCAGCGTAATTTCGTAAAGGCCATCCTCTTGCAGGCTGAACGGGACAGTTGCGTTCCCGAAATCTTCGCTTACGCTCGCGCCAAAAACGTGGGTGACGTGAAAGGTGTCTCCCATGACATCTGCACGGGCAGCAAGGTTGGACATACAAACGACGGCAGCAGCGAGCAAAGGGACGCGCACGAGGAACTCCTGAGAGGATTGCGTCCCATAGTAATACTTTCAGGCGACGTGTTCTCCTGATCTGCCCTGATTCAATCAGGGGACCAAAACGCAACCCAAAAAACCCGCCCGCTCCCCTTCGGGGCATCGACCTAACCCCAAACCAAACCCTAGACTCACCCCGTGCCCACCGGTTAAGGCGTTACAAGACCAACGACCACGAACATTTCCTCACCTTCAGCTGCTACCGTCACAAGACCTCACCCACCCGGCCGCGACGCAAACCCGCCGAGATCCCACTTCAGCGAACTACGGCTGCGCCTCATACACCACATTGAACGGCGTCTCCGTCGCCCGCCGGAACCGCGTAAACCCACCCGCCTCCACCACCTCACGAATGCGCGCCTCCCCCGCCTGCGCCCCCAGGCATAGCGCCCCCTCCTGTGACCGAGAACACGGCGTGCACAACAGCGTAGAAAACGAGTAGTACACCCGCCCCACGGGGTTCAGATTGTCTTTCAACGCATCGTTCGCGTACGGCTCCACAATCATCCATGTACCGTCGTGTTCCAGCGTCTCCAGCACATGCTTCGCCGCACTCACGGGGTCGCCCATGTCATGCAGGCAGTCAAACACCGTGACCAGGTCATAGCCCCTTCCCGGGTATTCCTTCGCGCTGGCCACGCTGAAGCGGACATGCTCCGCCACACCCTGCCGCTCCGCCGCCGCGCTCGCCGCCGCGATGGAGCCATCATGGTAATCAAACCCATGAAATTCCGACTGCGGAAACGCCTTCGCCATCAGCAGCGTGGATGCCCCCTTGCCGCATCCCACATCCGCCACCCGCGCACCGCGCTCCAGCTTGGCCTGCACGCCACCCAGCGACGGAATCCACGAACCAACCAGGTTGCCCACGTAGCTCGACCGAAAGAACTTCTCACACCCGTCAATGACCCCGTGGTGGTGCTCCCCCCATCCCATCCCCGCACCGGAACGAAACGCCTCGGTGATGCGCGGCACGGCCGCCAGCGATCCCAGCGCCATCTCAAAAGCACCGGCAACATAGGCCGGGCTGTCCTCATCCGCCAGCGCAAAGGCCTGCTCTTCGCTTAGGCTGAATCGGTCCGTCCCCTCGTCGTACATCACATACCCGCTCGCCGCCTGGGATGCCAGCCACTCCCGTACGTAACGCTCATCCGTGGCGGTTTTGGCGGCCAGCTCAGCCGACGTCACCGGTCCCACCGCCAACGCCTTGTACAGTCCCAGCTTGTCGCCAATCACGACCATGCCCGCATGCGCGGCCGCGCCAAGATCCATCACAAACTGTCCCAGGAACGCATTCAGCTTCGCTGTATCGATCGCCATAGGTGGCCTCCGCCTGCGCATCCTACGCCTCTGCCCGTCGTTTCCAACTGACATCTTGCAAGACACCCGTAGCCGGGTGGCCCACATCTCACCCCACCACAGAAGCGGGTGCCCCAGGTCTCGCTTCTGAGACCTGGGTGTCCACACCACTTCTGCGACCAGTCCGGCAGGGTTCCCCCGCAAATGCCCCTGCCCTGTCGTCGTTCGCCAACATCCACCTCATCTCAGCCAGTATCGGTGATACGCTCGGCAGGTTCTTCGGCTCTGCACCCTCATCTCTACGATCCGCGTTTCCCCCTATGGCCACCCTCGTCCTGCCGCGTCATAAACTGCGCACCGACAACGTTTTCTTCTCCGCGATGGCCGTGCTCGCACTCGCCATCGTCCTCATCGGCTTTGCCCAGAGTTACTTCCTCGCGGGCATGCTCCGCGCCAAGCTCCCCAATGCGCTCGTGCACGTCCACGGAGCCCTCTTTGTCTCCTGGATCCTACTTCTGCTCGTCCAGACATCGCTGGTCGCCGTCCGCCGCGTGCAGTGGCACCGCACACTGGGCCTCCTCGCCGTCGTGATCGCGCCTCTGATGGTCGTCGTTGGCATCCTGACCGTCATCGACTCCATACGCCGCAACAGCGGCGCAGGGCCGCCTCCGGAGATCCTGCTGGTCGGCGATACTGTCGCGCTCCTGCTCTTCTCCGTCCTCATCGGCTGGGGTATGCTCGCGCGCCGCAATCCCATCGCGCACAAGCGCCTCATGATCCTGGGAACCTTCGCCATTCTCGGTCCAGCCATCGACCGCTGGCATCTCGGCCTGCCCTTAACCTTCGGCATCTACTTCCTGCTGCCCCTTTTGCTCGTCCTCTACGACCTCGCCTCCCGCCGCCGGGTGCAGCGCTCCACCGCCACAGCAACCCTTCTGATCTTCGCCATCACCCTCACCATTCTCCCCCTCTCTCACCTCACCCTGGTGGCGCGCTGCGTCGCCCTGATTCGCCAGACATAGAGGGCGAAGACAGGTCCCCACCGTCGAGCACGGACCGAAGTGACACGGCCAGGGAACCGGAGGTACCCCTACCTCAGTCTGCGCCTGAGCTACGGAGCGCTTCTCGGCGTAAGCCAAGTGAAATTTGCCACCTGTCGCCAAAAGCCGACAAGCGAGACTGGCCCACACCGTCCTTTCATTTCCAAGCCCAATCTTTCGCACGGCCCATTCCGCCCCACCAAGTCGGTGTAAGCCGACACACTCGTAGTTCCCCACCTCAACAGTGCTAGAAAAGGGAGTGACTTAGCCGGGCGGAGCCGCTTTCCGCGTGGCGTGGAGCCTTCCATGAAGCGTCTCACCTCCTACACCTCGCAAGGCATTCTCCTCAACGGCATCGCCTCGGCTCTGCTTCTGTTCAGCGCCGGCTGCGGCGGCGGAAACTCCTCAAGCTCGCCCACACCTACTCCCACCCCAACCCCGACGCCCACGCCCACCGTCACCAGCGTCTATGTCATCCAGAACAACCCCGACCCAGTCACCGGCACGAGCTCCATCCTGCAATTCAACGCCTCCGATAGCGGCGCCGTGTCCCCAATCAGTTCAATTTCCGCCCCGGAGCATGGCGCCGTCTTCAACGGCCTCGCCGTCGATGCTTCCGGCAACATCTACGCCGAACACACCGGCTTAACGCTCAGCGCCGATCTCCGGGAATACGCTGCCGGCGTTACAGGAGCGGCCACCACCCTGCGCAGCCTGCCGGAAAACACAACCACCCAGATCGGCGCCGTAGACGGCCTCACCGTCAGCGCTGCCGGTGAGATCTTTGTCTCCGAAGACAGCGGCGGCATCGCTGCTTTCTCCGCCACCGCCACGGGCAACGTCGTTCCTGCGCGATACATCCTCGGCGCCTCGGAAATCGGTGGCGGGCTGTCCACCGTGATCGTTGCCGACGCCGTAGCCGCCGACGCCTCTGACAATCTCTACATCCTGAATCAAGGCGCCCCGAACCTCATGCCAGTCGTCGTCTTCGGTCCCACGGCGGACGGAAACGTCGCCCCTCTCCGTTCCCTTGGCGGCGACGCCACACAGATCGGCGGCCTTGGCGGCCTCACCGTCGACAGCACCGGGAATCTTTACCTCAGCTCCAATACGGCTACCTTCAGCGGAAGTGCTGCAACGTATACAGGCTCCATCCTGGTCTTCGCCCCGGGAGCCTCCGGCAACACAGCACCGTCGCGCATCATCACCGGCAGCTCTACGTTGCTCAACCGTCTCTACGGCATCAAGCTGGACAGCGCGGGCAACATCTACGTCGTCTCTACTTCAGCAACGGGCGCATCGCCCACGGTCCTCAAATTCGCAGCCGCCGCCACCGGGAACGTAGCTCCCGCCTCCAGCTTCACCTCGGGCGCCTGGACCACGATCGACAACGAGGGCAGCATCGCCGTGCACTAACACGTCACGCTCCGAGTGGCACAACATCAGCGCCACGAACATGGACGACCCACAGGAAAAGACCGTGTACCAGGCCTTCGTCGACCACGGCGCCACCCTCAGCTCCCTCTTGGTCGACGGCCTCCAATCCTCCGGCGCTTCCGCCGTTCTCTCCAACTCTGACAACCCCTCCGCCCCGACCAAAATGTCCGGCGGCGTCATTCAAAACGCCCGCCTCGAGCTCGACGGCAACGGCCTCCTCGTCGACGGCACCGAACTCACCGGTCCCCAGGCCGCCATCGACAT
>CAXUDN010000026.1:0-32753 GCA_964249715.1 uncultured Acidobacteriaceae bacterium | reverse complement strand
ACGGCCTCCTCGTCGACGGCACCGAACTCACCGGTCCCCAGGCCGCCATCGACATGACCAGCAGCAATTCCACGCTGCAGAACCTCGTCATCACCGGAACCAATCTCGCCGGAGCCTGAACCAGACCGCCCTGCTGTCGCGCGGCGTCAACAACACCCTGCGCTTCAGCACCATCTACCTCGATCCCAATGCCGGCTCTGAAAGCTGCGTCGACCTGCTCTCATCGGGCTCTGCCTTCAGCATGTACGCCGATGCCCTCATTGCTCCGCAGCGCGTCTTCGCTCTCTGGGATCTCAATCTCGGCTCGGGCAATCGTACGCCTATACGCTCAACACAACCCAACTCACCAACGGGGCGCATACCCTCCAGATCTGGGCTCATGCCATCAACAACGATGTGAACCTCTCCAACACGGTCTCCATCCTCGTAGCCAACTAACCATCGCAGCCAGGGGCGGTGCCTCCCTGCGCAAGCAGACAGGTACCGCCCTTTGCCGTTTTTATTCCACGGCGTTTTTATTCAACGGCATGGTACCGTTGAGGAACACACAGGAGCTCACATCCATCTCCTCGGTGACGGAGTTGCGCATGCAAGACCCCTGCTTTATTCCCGGTGTTGTCCGGAAACCTCGTCGCGTTTGCGGCAACCCTCTCTGTGGCAAATTGCTCTCCGCCCTTAATAAGCAGGGCCTCTGCTTCTGCTGCCATGACAAAACCCGCCTCCCCGGAAGCATGGGCCTCGCAAACGCCGCTCCCCTCCGCGTCGCCAACACCTAACCCGCATCGAAAGCTGCTCGTTACCGAAGAGATCTGAGGTCCGCCAAAGCCCGCAAGCTATGGCCCTCAGAAACTATTTACCGCTGTTCCTCTTCTGCAAGGCCTGATACCCATTCCAGGCCTATTAGGTACCAGGAGCAGCACATCCTGCCGTAACCTTCCTTTTGGTAGGTTGCGAACAGGAGCGCGTATACCCTTCGCCTCACTGAACGCTTTCACGGCTCAGACACACAGACCCGTAACCCCGCTCCCAAGCACTCCCATGCTGTTCGTCTCGCTAGTAACTTACCCTTAGGAATCTCTCGCCCCCGAAGCGGTCTGGCAGATACTTGGGATCATGCGAGCGGCGGCTCAAAGAGCAGACGCCTTTCTCGGTGTGCTCTTCCCAGTGCGTGACGAGAAGGCAGTCAAACATACGCTTGCACTTCCCTTCAGCCGTTCGCAGGTATAAAAGGCATAGCCTTTCTTTACTCGGGAGCCTATCTGATGGCACTTTGCTCACTTCTCCGTTGGCATCTTCAACAAATATCTTTCTTGCGCTTGCCGGCACTGGTGCTCCTCTCGGCAATGTCGGCGGATGCTCAAGGCACATCGGTAGCCAATGCGGCCTATGATCCGCGGATCACCTTCGCCCCGCTCAGCTTACCCAGTCCGGTCAATAGCTATCGGTCCAGCGACGGGACACCCGGGCCGAGTTATTGGCAGAATGAGGCCGATTACGAATTGCATGCGGACCTGCAAACTTCGGAGAAACAGCTCGCAGCGACCGAAATCATCACATACACAAACAACAGTCCGGACGCGCTTTCGAATCTCTGGGTGCAGTTGGACCAGAACATTTACAAACCGGACGCCAGATCCCGTTTTGCTAACGGCGGCGGACGGCGCGCACGGCAGCAGCCGGCCGAAGCCGGACCAGCGCCATCCACCGAGGGCTTCGTGCTCGATGCGGTGGCGATCGAATCGGGTAAGCAGACAGGCGCAGCCGATTACCTCGTCAGCGACACGCGCATGCAGATCCGGCTCGCCGAGCCGCTGCGACCCAGGGGCGGCCAGCTTAAGATCCACATCCGCTACCACTACACCATTCCTGGCGTTTGGGGCGGTCGCACCTCCTGGGGTGCGTCCAGGCAGGGCGACATCTACGACATGGCGCAGTGGTACCCGCGCATGGCGGTGTACGACGATCTACGCGGCTGGGACACGCTACCCTATCTCGGAGCGGGCGAGTTCTACCTGGAATACGGCCACTTCGATTACTTCCTGACCGTCCCGGCAAACATGATCGTGGCCGGCTCCGGCGAGCTGGTAAATCCCAGGGATGTGCTCACCAGAACCGAGATGGAACGGCTCGAGCAGGCCCGTCAGAGCGATGCGACGGTGTACATTCGCAAGCCGAACGAGGTAAACGATCCGGCTTCGCGTCCGAAACAAAGCGGCACCCTCACCTGGCATTTCCATATGGACCACACGCGCGATGTCTCCTGGAGCGCTTCGCCCGTCTTCGTTTGGGATGCTGCGCGCATCAACCTGCCGGACGGCAAACACTCGCTCGCCATGAGCGTGTACCCGCCCGAGAGCGTGGGTCCGGACGCCTGGGACAAATCCACCGAATACGTGAAAAATACGATCGAGAATTTCTCTACGCACTGGTTTCCCTATGACTGGCCCACCGCCATCAGCGTTGCGGGTTTTTCCACCGGCATGGAGTATCCGGGCATTGTCTTCGACGGCATTGAGGACAAGGGCAGCTTCTTATTTTGGGTGACCGCGCATGAGATCGGCCACGATTGGTTTCCCATGATTGTCGGCTCCAACGAACGCCGCCATGCCTTCATGGACGAGGGCTTCAACACCTTCATCGATATCGAGGAGTCCGACCTTTACGCCGGTGGAAAGTATGGCCCCAAGCGCGATTCGGAGTACTCCGCCGGAGGCGAGCCCCCGGACACAATCCTCAAGGTGCTCGACAATCCCGACGCACCGACACTGATGGTTGCGGCGGACGATTACACCGGTCAACTCGGCCATCCTCTCAGCTACTTCAAAGGCGCCTACGGCATGGTGCTGCTGCGGGAGCAGATCCTCGGCAAGGAGCGCTTTGATCTCGCCTTCCGCAAATACATTCACGATTGGGCGTATAAACACCCGTCGCCCTCTGACTTCTTCCGCGAGATGGACAGCGCGGGTGGCGAGGACCTCAGTTGGTTCTGGCGCGGCTGGTACCTCAACAACTGGCGCTACGACGTTGCCGTGGACAAGATCGAAGCAACAAGCGTGACCATCAGTAACCGCGGCCAGCTTGTGCTGCCCACGCCGGTCGAGATCGTATTCCGCGACGGCTCAACAGAGCGGTTTCGCCTACCCGTGGAGACCTGGCTCAACAAGGAGACGTATGTCTGGACCTCCAGCGGCAAGAGTCCGATCGCATCCGCGACGGTGGACCCCGATCACGTTCTTCCCGATGACAACCGCGTCAACAACCACATGGCTCTTCGTTGATTCTGCTGCGACAGCATCAGCTACGCGTGTTACGGGTGGGTCGCTCAACATGTGCACGCCGCTTTTGCAGCAACGCAGATCGTCGAAAAACATTCCCGCTTCCCGACACCGTTCCAACGGTTCGTCGAACATCAAGCTCCTCGGCGATGACCCGTGCGATGACGGCGAAGCTCTGCCGAAACTTGTAAGCAAGCAGAAAAAACATTTGCGTACACCTCGCCCTTTACGAATTCAAATTCATTGAGCTGGTTGGCAACCGAGAGGATCTCTGATGTGTTCGTCATTTCGCTATGCTGCTTTGTTACTCCTTCTTTTCGCTTCAGTGGCAAGAGCTGCGGAGACTGAAACGCAGTACCTCTCTGGCTTGGGTAAGGACGACCCGGTCAAGTGGGAGTTCAAGTGCGACAACGGCCAGAACGCCGGCAAGTGGACCACCATCGGCGTCCCGTCCAATTGGGAGCTGCAGGGCTTCGGCATCTACACTTACGGCCGCGTCACCCCTCCGGGTGGTTTTCCCCGCGTTCATGGCACCTACCGGCGCACCTTCACCACACCCGCGAACTGGCGAGAGAAGACCATCATCGTCAACTTCGAAGCTGTGATGACCGATGCCCAGGTCACGATCAACGGTCAGACGGCCGGCCCTATGCACCAGGGCGGCTATTACGCATTCAAGTACGACATCACAAACCTGCTTAAGCCCGCAGGTCAAACAAACGAGATCCAGGTCGATGTCGATGATGAGTCCGCCAACGATTCCGTCAATCGTGCCGAAAGGCGTGGCGACTTCTGGAACTACGGCGGTATCTTCCGGCCCGTTTATCTCGAAGCCGTGCCTAAAGCATTCATCAATCACCTGGCCATCAGCGCAACCGCGGCGGGCATCCTTGATGTCGACGTCGCGCTTTCCGATACGCGGGCTGCGGCTCCGAAGGGCGCCGCAGCATCTGTGCAGATGCAGGTGCTCGACGAAAGTGGGAAGCCCGTTGGCGGCCTGATTACCGCAAAAAGTGTCGCCCTGAATGCAAATGTTCATCTGTCCGGAACGTACTCTGATCCTCGGCTCTGGAATGCCGAGACGCCGAACCTCTATCGACTTGAAGTGCGGCTGAAGTATGGCGATGCCGTCATACACACGGTGCATCAAGAGTTTGGATTCCGCACCATTGAGCTCCGCCCCGGACAGGGCATGTTCGTCAACGGCCGGCGGGTCTTCCTCAAGGGCTTTGCGCGTCACTCCTTCTGGCCCGACTCCGGCCGGACCCTGTCTGAGCAGGTCTCCAGAGACGACGTCAGCCTCATCAAGGAGATGAACGGGAACGCAGTCCGTTCTAGCCACTACCCTCCGGACCGACACTTTCTCGATGCCTGCGACAAGCTCGGCTTGTATGTGCTCGATGAACTCACCGGCTGGCAGGCGCATTACGACACCGACATCGGCAGAAAGCTGGTCAAGGAGTTGGTGGAGCACGACGTCAATCACCCGTCGATTCTCTTCTGGGATAACGGCAACGAAGGCGGGTTCAACTTCGATCTTGATGGTGACTACGCCAGGTACGATCCGCAGAAGCGCGTCGTTCTACATCCATGGGCGGCCTATCCTCCGGGTCTCGCCGACACCAAGCACTACCCGAACTACGAGACGCTGCAGCAAAAGCTGGCCGCCGATCCTGTCTTCTTTCCAACGGAGATGCTGCATGGTCTTTATGACGGGGGCGCCGGTGCAGGAATGCAGGACTACTGGAACGCGATATTGAAGAGCAAGGCAGGCGCCGGTGGATTTGTCTGGGCGTTTCTGGATGAAGATGTTAAGCGCACGGACAAGGGCGGCATTCTCGACTCCGAGGGCAATATGGCTCCCGACGGCATCGTCGGTCCGTATCGCGAACGGGAAGCGAGCTTCTACACCGTCAAGCAGCTTTGGTCACCGATCATCGTGACGCCATCTGACGCCACCTCGCATTCCTACACCGTTACAAACCGTTATGCCTTCCTCAACGCCGACCAATGCACCTACGAGTGGCAGACGATCGCCTTTTCCCAGCCCGGGGATGCAGCCTCCGCTTCGATGGTGCTGGCATCGCGGACCGATCACGGCCGTTCCCTTTCGCCGGGTGCGTCGGCAAGCTGGGATGGCTGGGGACCGCCTGCCGCCTCGGGCCGCAGCGCAAGGAAGACGCCCGACGCAACGCGACTCATCATCAAGGACGCAACAGGTCGCGTGATTCAGACCTATGTATGGCCCACTGACCGTCTCAAGTACCGGTTGGATCAGGCGGATCAACCGGTCGGCAGTGCAGAGCCCATCGTCACCGAGTCCGGCAACACACTCACCCTGACTGCCGGCGATCTGTCGTTGCAGATCAGCAAGACCTCCGGCCTGCTCATCTCCGCCTCTCGTCAGGGCAAGTCTTTCTCCCTGGCCAACGGCCCTCGCGTGGTTGCAATGGATGCCAGGCCCGCTTCCTCCGCGCAGGGGCAAAAGTCGCCTGCTCCGCCTGCCATGGCACCGGCCTCAGCGCTGACGTCCCTCACTTACAAGCATGACGGCAACGGCCTGGTCGTCTCCGCAGCGTTCGACGGCCCCATGAAATCGCTCACATACCGTCTCAGGCCCAACGGATGGTTGTCCATTGACTATGCCTATGCGCTAAGTGGCGCCAAGAGCTACTTCGGCATTGGATTTGACTATCCCGAAGCTGATGTAAAAAGCATGCGATTTCTTGGCGAAGGCCCCGCTCCCGTGTATCAGAACCGGCTCGCCGGCGGTACGCTCGACGTCTGGACCAGAGCCTACAACAACACCATCGATGGGGATCCGGACGAACTCAAGCCCGGAGAACACTTCGACTACCCGCTCTTCAAGGGATTCTACGCAGGTGTGCGCTGGCTGCAGCTCAATACGTCTGAAGGCCCGATTACCGCGGTTGTGGACCAGCGTCTCGATACCCCGATCTATGTGCAAGTCCTGACGCCGAAAACTCCACCCTCCAACCTGCTGGGGCGAGTTGCCGTACCGTTCCCACATGCCGGCATTTCATTTCTGCATGCCATTCCAGCGATTGGCAACAAATTCGGCGATCCGCAATCCATGGGTCCCTCGGGGCAGCCGGCGATGTCCAAAGGGGAGTACAACGGCCACATCAGCCTGTACTTTGGAAAGTTGCTGAAGCAGTCTGACTAAGTGCTTCGACACGGGCACCTCCAGCTGAACCGAGCTCACGATCAGACCGGCACTCCCTGGGGAGAACCGAACAACGACAACAAAACGCCTATGTCCATCCGCACGTTGAAAACGCCACCGGCTTGATTCGACTTGCGGCGCCATGTGCCGAACAGTATGTGCTCTCAACATCGCAAGCAGGCCGGGAAGGCAGTCGATCAGCATGCGATGCGTCCGGAAATTCCAAAGATCGGTTGCCGTCTATATGACGTAAATGCGCTTTCACTGTCTGTTCGCTGATGAAGAGGAGCCTTTCTGAGCGCCCCAGGGACAAAACAGCATCGCACAAGCCTCCCGATAAAACGCCGATCCTACACCGGACAATCCTGCCAGCATCGCCCAAAAGGAGTACCGGAAAACCGTTCTTTGTGGCGTTCCAGTTCCTTCCGTCCTCATAGATTATTTTGACGAAACACTGCCACAGGCGCTGGCGCCTTTTAACTAACCGCAGGCATTAGAGCGAGTTCGGACGGGCAAGTAGAGGAGCCCTTGGGAAAGCAGCCGCGGATGCGTCTCATCTACCTGCACCGAAAAGTTCCCGTGTGCATGATCGCGGTGAACGACAGTTCCATGGATTTGGACGTTGGGCCGGGAGTGAGGTTTTGCAGCGGCTGCGTTTCCAAAGCATGATGGCTATAGCGCGTGGCGTCAATCCACTCGCCTCTTCACATATACGCTATCTCTGTTAAACTCTGCCCGCGCGCGCTCTTTTGCACCTTAACTTTCTTGCGGAGTAGATCGTGAAAAATCAAAGGCGCAGCCATCGCACTTTAGCCTCTATGAAGATATTTCTTTTCGTTGCATTTGCCCTTCTACCGCTCCGCTTCGGAATACTTCCGGCGCAGACCATCACTGGCCAGTCTGCATTTGCCGATGCCTCTCAGCAAAGGCCCGGCGTGTCTCGCAAAATCACAGCTGCCGACCTTCCAGAACCGAATCCTGCAGAATCGGTAGACAACGGCGCTCGCGTGATTGCCCGCCCGGAGGGTGTGCTGCCGATTGCACCGGCTGGTTTCAAAGTCACCCTGTATGCGGGTGGCGATGGGGGTCCTACTCCTGCTCCGGACGGTCATTTCTCCGAACGGCTGGGAGATGCCCCTCCCAAGGGTACGTTTCAGCAGCCTCGGCTCATTCGCACCGCTCCGAATGGCGACGTCTTTCTCTCCGACTCTTTTGCCGGAAGCATCTTCGTTCTGCGTGGCATTCGCCCGGACGGCAAGGCCGAGGTCATATCGAAGTATGCGACGGGTCTTCGTGGCCCCTTCGGAATCGCCTTTTACCCGGAGCACAATCCCAGGTATGTGTATGTCGCCAACACTTTCACCGTGGTTCGATACCCGTACCATGCTGGCGATCTGATCGCCGCAGGGCAGCCACAGATCGTTGTTTCCGACCTGCCGGGCTTTGCGCAGCTTCGCGGTGGCGGTCACTGGACCCGTGATGTTGTGTTCACCCGGGACGGCCTGCACATGCTGATTTCAGTTGGGTCCGCCTCGAACGCCGACAACGTCGACGATCATCCCAACGAATTTCACCGCGCGGACGTGTTGGAGTTCACTCCTGAAGGTAACTTTGTTGAGGTCTATGCATCCGGCATACGCAACTGTGTGGGCGAGGCGATCAATCCGGTAAACGGAGAGCTCTGGTGTTCAACGAACGAGCGGGACAACCTGGGAAACAATCTAGTCCCGGATTACGTGACCTCGGTCAAAGAGGGCGGGTTCTACGGCTGGCCCTGGTACTACATCGGGGGACATCGCGATCCGCGGCTCGCTTTGCCCTGCGCGAACGGAACGGGACCGGACAAGAATTTGCAACAGCCGCTTCAGCCCGCGCAGGCAACCACGTGCGAACACGTTGATCTGTCGAAGCAGGTGATCGTGCCTGACGTGCTGGTGCAACCGCACATGGCCTCGCTCCAGATGACGTTCTATGCGCCGAGCAAGACAGCGTCCTCTGCCTTTCCCGACGGCTTCATCAACGATGCCTTTGCCGCCGAACATGGATCTTGGAACCGCGCTCATCCCGGCGGCTACGAGGTGATTCGTGTGCCGATGCACAACGGTCATGCCACCGGCGCGTACGAAGACTTCCTGACCGGGTTCGTATTGCCGGATGGACGGATCTGGGGCCGCCCCGTGGGCGTTGCCGTGATGAAGGATGGTTCACTGCTGGTCGTAGACGACGGATCCCGTACCGTGTGGCGCGTGGCTTACTCGAAAACGCACTAACGCTGCTCTCTTTGGCCAGCGCACCACGTGCTCGTCCTGACGCTGGGTGGAACGGGCCGTGACTGCTGGCAGCTTCATCAGGTTGGTCTGGGGCATAGCTTGTGATCCCCACACCCACTGCACTGCGTGGTATAGATCGTCCGCAGTCATGGCAGAATCCTGGCATGCAGAATGTTGGCATCGAGCAAGGCGGTGATTTCTCATCGTCGCTCCCGTGGCCGAAGTCCAGTGCTGCGCAGAATTACCACTCAGTTCTTTAAACTGAAAACACCAACAAAAGGTAGCCACCCAGAAAGGGCCAATCCATGCCCGGCCCAACACCAACACCGTCCCTCCGCCATTACGGATACCGCCACACCTGACCGGCGGCCATCGGTGCCTTTGTTTCCTGCCACACCCGCTACTCGGTACCACGAAGAGCCGAAGTACCCTCCTAAGTCCAGCAGACAACGTACTTTGCCTGAATGTACCCCCCGGGGAGGGTACCCTCGACTACCCTTCCCAGCCCCTCAAATCCAGCCGAACAACCCAGATCGTGCTAGCTTGAAAACACCGCTCATGCTCTCCGCCCCACACTCACCCACGCCCAGGCGAGCGCACACCCTGATCCCGCTGCTGCTCGCCCTCGCCGGCAGTATCCCTCACTCCCGCGCCCAACAAGCCCCCATCGTCCAGCCTGGCGCCCCCGGCCAACCCTCCCGCACCCTCCCTCCCAACACCCAGGCCACCCCCACCCCGACCTCCGCGGCCGACATCAGCTTCATGCAAGGCATGGTCATGCACCACGGCCAGGCCGTCGAGATGTGCGCCCTCATCCCCTCGCATACCTCTGACCCCGCCGTCGTGGACATTGGCAAGCGCATCAGCCTCTCCCAATCCGATGAAATGCGCTTCATGCAACGCTGGCTCACCGACCGCAACCAGCCCACCTCCATGGCTATGCCCGGTATGCCCGACATGGCAATGGACGGCAGCCCCATGCCCTCTATGCCCGGCATGCTCACCCCGCCCCAGATGACGGCCCTCCGCAACGCCCACGGCCCCGCCTTCGACCACCTCTTTCTCACCGGCATGATCCAGCACCACGGCGGCGCCCTCGTCATGGTCAAAGACCTCTTCAACTCCCCTTCCGCCGGCCAGGACGCCGACCTCTTCAACTTCGCCACTGACGTCGACAACACCCAGCGCGCCGAAATCCGCATCATGCAAACCCTTCTCAGCCACGCCCCACAAACCCCAACGCAGGAGTCACGATGACCCGCTTCAGCGCCCTCACTGTCACCACCACACTCCTCCTCGCCGCCGCCGCCGCGACCGCCCAGAACGCAGCTCCACCCACAGCGCCGCCCCAGACCGTCAAGCCCGACGCTTCCCTCGCCATCACCAACAGCGTCGCCGGCTCCAACCCCAACGACCCCCGCGCCAACCTCAAGCCAGGCATGTTCGACGCCGGCGAAACCGCCATGAGCATGAATCACGTCGGCTTCCTGAAAAAGCCCACCGCCTTCACCATCAGCAACTCCGACCCCGACAGCCCGGAAGTTCAGAAGACCCTCGCGCAACTCGGCGTCAACACTTCCAAGATGCCGAAGGAAATGCGCCCGGTCATCGCCCAGCTCGCCTTCGCCAACTCCGACTTCGCCTTCCAGGGAACCACCCTCTTCCAGGGCAATTTCTACGGCCTTACCTTTTACGACATCTCAGACCCGCACAAGATCTCGCTCCTCACCACCCTCGTCTGCCCCGGCGGGCAGGGCGACGTCTCCGTCTACGGCCATCTCCTCTTTATGTCCGTAGAAATGCCCAATGGGCGCATTGATTGCGGCACCCAGGGCTTCCCCGCCCCACCCGCTCCCCCGCCGACAGAGAAAAAGCCTGCAGAAACCACAAAGTCGGAAGCCGCCCGCGCCGATGCCATCGACGGCGCCCAGGGCAAGACCAACCCCGAAGCCAAGCCCAGGACGGAAGAAGAGCAGCAGGCCGAAGCCCGCGCCCGCCGGCCGGCTCCCAACCCCGAACGCTTCCGCGGCGTCCGCATCTTCGACATCACCGACCTCAAGAACCCCAAACAGGTAGCCGCCGTGCAAACCTGCCGCGGCTCCCACACCCACACCCTCGTCATCGACCCCAATGATCACGACAACGTCTACGTCTATGTCTCCGGCACCAGCTTCGTACGTCAGCCCGAAGAACTCGCTGGCTGCTCCGACGAAGCTCCTTCCAAAGACGCCAACACTGCCCTCTTCCGCATCGACGTCATCAAGGTCCCCCTTGCGACCCCACAGGACGCAAAAATCGTCTCCAATCCCCGCATCTTCATTGACTCCCACTCCGGCGCCATCAACGGCCTGAACAACGGCGGAGCCCACGGCAAAGCTCCTGATGCTCCCTTGGAAAAAGTAGCCGACACGAATCAGTGCCACGACATCACCGCCTACTCGGCCATGGGCCTCGCGGCAGGTGCCTGCTCCGGCAACGGCATCCTCCTCGACATCCACGACCCCGTCCACCCCAAGCGCATAGACGCCGTCAACGACTCCAATTACAGCTACTGGCACTCGGCCACCTTCTCTAATGACGGCTCCAAAATCGTCTTCACCGATGAGTGGGGCGGCGGCATGCAGCCCCGCTGCCGACCCAGCGATCCCCTTAAATGGGGCGCCGACGCCATCTTTAATCTGCACGACAATAAGCTCCAGTTCGCCAATTACTACAAAATGCCCGCCGCCCAGGGCTCCACAGAAAACTGCGTAGCCCACAACGGCTCCCTCGTCCCCGTCCCCGGCCGCGACATCGAAGTCCAGGCCTGGTACCAGGGCGGCATCTCCGTCGTCGACTTCACCGACCCCATGCACCCCTTCGAGATCGGCTACTTCGACCGCGGCGCCATCGATCCCAAAAATCTCGTCCTCGGCGGCGACTGGTCCGCCTACTGGTACAACGGCTACGTCTACGGTTCCGAAATCGCTCGCGGCCTCGACGTCTTCCAGCTCACTCCCGGCAAATTTCTCACCCAGAACGAAATCGACGCCGCCAATCAGATCCACATGCCCGAACTCAACGTCCAGAACCAGCAGCAAATTATCTGGCCCAACACCCTCCTCACCGCCCGCGCCTACCTCGACCAGGCCGCCCGCAGGCAATCCATGCCCGCCGCCGAGATCGCCAAGCTCAACCATGCCATGGCCGACGCCGACACCCACCACCTCGACCCCAAACACCTCGCCAAACTTACAGAAATGGCGTCAAACGTGGACGCCGCAGCCGGCGACGCCAAAACTCCCGCCGATGCCAAGCGCCTCCACGACCTTGCCGCCATCCTCCGCAATCCCCAAACCCAAACCACGGCCAGCACCATGCATCCGTAATCTTCCACAATGAACCGAACTTCCGGCACTTCAGGAAGTGTTCCGGGCCGTCCTGTTCTTCGGCATCACTGGCCTGAGGCAAGAACGGGAAGGGGGTGGCTTCAGCCATCCCCCTCCCCAGATGATTCGGATTCAGCTGCTGAGTTTGTTGGATCAACCGAAGATCGCATCCCCCCCTGACTCACCAGTTCTGCTACTGACCAGCAACTCTCAAGGTTTCCAAACCGAAGATTGGTATACCCGCGTCGTCGGCTGCCCACTCGACCGGATCACCTCCGTCTCCGCCAAACCCGCCGGATGCTCCGCCACGGCCTTCGCCACAGGATCCCCCTCCATCGCCACCACATACGCCGCATGGTGCGCCGGATCCGCCAACGCTGCCTCCCACGAAGTTTCGTCCCCCTCACTCACCATCGACTTCAACGTCCGGCCCGCATCCTGCACCGCCCCTACATGCGCCGTCACACTCATCAGCACCGGCTCCTCCGCCGGAATCTGCTCCAACGCCCGCGCCAGGCTCTGCTCAAACGGCACCCGCGTTTGCGCGTTCACCAATCCCTCCTGCAGCACCACCGGGTACGACCACCGCCGCGCCGCCGGCACATATCCGCCCCGGAAGGCCTCCAACGCCAGCCGTTGGTGCACCGTCTCCCCGCGCAAAAACCCTGCCGACCCAAACCCCGCCATCATCAACACCGAATTCAACACACACCCCACCATCGCCACGGGTTGCCAGAACCGCGCAGCCACATGTTTCCACTGCACGGGATGCCTCGGGTCCAGACTCTCGGACCCAGGTTTCGCGCGCAACCACACCTCCACCCACTCCGCCGCGACCGCCAGGTACACACACATCGCCGGCAACAATTCCATCCCATACCGCGCGTTGTAAAACGCATGCGGCGCCAGCTGCGGAATAAAGATCGGCACCGCTCCGAACGCCACCGAATACCCGTAAAACGGCAGCGGCGCCCATAGCAACAAGGTCAAACCCTCCCCCCGCCCCCAACGCGCCGCCCGGCTCACCCCTGCCCCCGCCACCAGCTCCCGAGACATCTCCGACCGCAGGGGCACGGCCTCAGCCGTGTCGATACTTGCTCCCAAACCAGGCGCTTCAGCCCCTGCGGGAAGGCTTCGCGATGCAGCGTTTTCCGCCCCAACTCCCGATCGCTGCCATGACACCCAGGCCCCCCAAAGCGCCGCCGCCATCACGCCAAAGCCCAGCTCCCAAACCGCCGCACAAACCTGCGCCGCCCGCGCGTAATATCCCAACGCCAACACCGGGTTGTGCCACCCCGGATAATGCCCTGTCCCATGCGAAGTCTTCCGCTCAATCGCTTTCGCCGAGTACGGCCCGCGCAGAAAATCCAGCCAATCCCCATCGAAGTGCGCGTTATACCAGAACCACAACAAAGGCCCCACCACGCACAACGTCGTAAAGACCCCAAATGCCGGCAACACCCGCCGCCGCACCCCAGCCTCACACCGCCAAACCGCCCACGCGATCACGCACCAGACCAGCGCGCCCATCACCCAGCCGTCATAGCGCGTAAACACCTCACCCAGCACCATGATCCCCGCAAATACCATCCGCCGCCCTGCCAGCGCCGCATTGCCGACCCGCAACGCCGCGGCACCCTCCACCGCCCCCACCGCCGACCACACAAACAGCGCCAAAAACAACGGCTCCGTCAGCGCCGTGGTCGCCGAGTACAGCAGGTTTGGATTCAACCCGTAGAACGTCGTAGCCACCAGCGCCCATCGCAGCCGCATCATCCGCCGCGATAGCCGCCACACCCCCACCACGCTCGCGGCAAAGCTCACCATCGACATCGGGGCGGCCGCCAACCCCGACTGCCACATTCCCATGTTCATCACAAACGGCAGCATCAGCAGATGCGGCAGCGGCAACCAGACCCCACCCAACTGCGACACCCCCGGATACCTGGAATCAAGAATTCTTCGCGCATTCCCCAGATGCGCGACCGCATCCCCATACAACAGCGTGTACCCATGCCGGTAGCAAACCGACAACGCCACCAGGGCCAAGAGCACCCCAGCCACAAAAACCGGCATCCCCTCCCCCCGCACCAGAGGCCTTACCGCCTCAGGATCCCCGGAGACCCAGAAATCCCCGCCGCCCCGCAACTCTCGTGGGGCACCGTTGCGACCCTTCGCGTCCTTGGCGTTGGCCGTTGCCGTTGCTTTTGCCTTTCCCGTCCTCATCCCAAAAACAACCTAAAGATGCGACATCTCCTTCAACTCCTGAAACCGCTCCTCAACTTCCGCCCGCGTCGTGCGCTGAATCCGCTCCGTCCCAAAACCCTCTACATTCAACGACCCCATCACACACCCGTAGAACATCGCCGTCCGAAACACCTCCGGCGTCAACTCGTTCTGCGACGCAATATACCCATAAAACCCACCCGCAAACGAGTCCCCCGCCCCCGTGGGATCCACCACCTCGCCCTGCGGCGTAGACGGCGCCCGAAACAGCTTCGATACATCGCGCGAAGCAAACACCTCAGGCGTAAAAAACGCCCCCGCCCCATGCTCCCCATACTTCATCACCAACGACTTGGGCCCCATCTCCAGGACCTTCTGCGCCGCCTTCAGCCCATTCGTCTCGCCCGTCAGCAGCCGCGCCTCCTTGTCGTTGATGATCAGCACATCCAATTCTCGCAACACCGGCAACAAATTCTCCCTGTGCGCGTTGATCCAGTAGTTCATCGTGTCGCCCGCCACCATCTTCACGCCGGGCATCGCCTTCCGCACCCTCAACTGCAAAACAGGATCAATGTTCGCCAGAAACAGATACTCCGAGTCCAGGTACGCCTCCGGAATCTTCGGCTCGAACGCCGCAAACACATTCAAATCCGTAGCCAGCGTATCCGCTTCGTTCAGATCGTTCATGTACGCCCCGGTCCAGTGAAAGCTCTTCCCCTTCGCCCGCTCGATCCCCCGCGTGTCCACACCCTTGTCCGTAAGCACCCGCTCCTGCTTCGGCCCAAAATCTTCCCCGACAACCCCAACTACCCGAACCTGAGTAAAGAAACTCGCCGCCAAAGCAAAATGCGTGGCCGCCCCACCCAAAATCCTCTCCCGCTTCCCACTCGGCGTTTCCAAAGAGTCAAACGCCACCGAACCCACCACAAGAATCGACATCAATCCCCTTCCCTAATTGCCCTTTGTTTGTTGTCCCCGAAAGGGATCGGCGTTTTGCCGTTGCCGTTCCGCTTCTCTTTGCTTTTCTGGTCGTCATCCCGAAACGAACCCGCGTTTTGCCTCTACGCCGAGCCGTCTTTGGAGTGCCTCACCAATACTTCCCAAACAACAGATCCAACTTCCGCTTCGTCGCCTCCGGAATCACCTTACGGTCCGTCATAATCGCAAACTTCGCCGCCGTCTGCGCCGGACTCCCACTCAAATCCCGAGGCATCAACCGCACCGCCGCCTTCACCACCTTTGCCGCGTTCTCCGCATTCGCGTGCATCACTGCCACCACCTGCTCCACGGTCACATCGTCATGCCCCTCAAACCAGCAGTCGTAATCCGTCACCATCGCCAGCGTCGCATAGCTGATCTCCGCCTCCCGCGCCAGCTTGGCCTCCTGCAGATTCGTCATCCCAATCACATCCGCCCTCCAGCTCCGGTACAGCTTGCTCTCCGCCCGCGTCGAAAACTGCGGCCCCTCTATACACACGTACGTCCCACCCAGCTTCCCAACGACCCCGACCTCCTCACATGCTTTTTGGAAAACCCCCGCCACCACCCCGCATACCGGATCGCCAAACGCCACATGCCCCACCACACCCTCTCCAAAAAACGTGGCATGACGGTCAAACGTCCGGTCAATAAACTGATCCGGAATCACGAAGTCCGTAGGCTTATGCTCCTCCTTCAAACTTCCCACCGCACTTACACTCAAAATGCTCGTAACCCCCAACGCCTTCATCGCATAGATGTTTGCCTTGAAGGGCAACTCACTTGGCAAAATCCGGTGCCCCTTCCCATGCCGCGCCAGGAACGCCACACGCCGCCCCTCCAACGTCCCCAAAACGAACGCTTCACTCGGCTCCCCAAAAGGCGTCTCCACCCGCTCTTCCCGCACATCTGTCAACCCCGGCATGCCATACAAACCGCTGCCGCCAATAATGCCAATCTCCGCCTTCGCCAACACTCACTCCAGGCGCGTTTGCGCCAAACGTCAGTATACCCGCCTGAGACGACCCTAACCGGTCGAGGCAACCGCAGACCCTTACACTTAGTACGTCGTCCCACTCTCCTGATGGACATCGAAAAGTCACTCGCCGAGCTATCCGACCTCGGTTTCTGCATCCTCCCCGCCCACCTCCCCCTCTTCGCCATCGAAGCCTGCCGCGACGCCTTCTGGCCCGTTCTAACGGCCTACCTCCACCAACACCGCCACCATCCCAACCGCGGCACCCATCGTCACTTCGTTCCCATGCCGTTCTCCCCCGTCTGCTTCAACCCCGACCTCTTTTTCGATCCCATCGTCCTCACCATCCTGCACCGCGCTATGGACGACCACATTGTCGCCGACCAATGGGGCTGCGACGTCCCCCTCCTCGGCTCAACCCACCAGGAACTCCACGCCGACTTCCAGCGTCCTCTCTTCGCCGAATGCCCGGACCTCCGCCTGCCTCCCTACATGCTCGTCGCCAGCTTCGCCCTCACCCGCATCACCCCAGCCGACGGTCCCCTCGACATCGCACCCGGCACCCATCGCCTCCCCAGACAACGAGCCGTGCATGCCGTCCAACAAGGCGAGATTCCCCTGACAGCCATTCTCCTCAATCCAGGGGACGTCCTTCTTCGCCATCCCTGGGCACTGCACCGAGGCACACCCAACACCACCCCTACGCCACGAGTGCTCGCTTCCATTCGCTACGTTCGTCGCTGGTATGCCGACAATAGCCGCGACGTAAACCCCATTCCCCAAGCCGTCTGGACCTCCCTAACGCCTCAACAACAGCAACTCCTCCGCTTCCCCTTAGCGCCTTAACGGCAGACCCACCCTCAACAACCCACCCGTCGCCGTCCCCCCAACACCTTCACCATCCGTCCCACCGGAGCCTCCCCACTCTGCCCCTCCGACGCCACCCACGGCTGGCACACCGGGCACCAGTACGTAGATCTCACCTGCTCCCCCTGCTTCCGCATCATCACGGGCGCCCCACACCGCCGGCACTCCTGCCCCTGCCGTCCATACACCCACAACCGCTCACTCCGGTCCATCGAGTGCGTCGTCCGCCGATTGCCCGCATACGTCACAATGGCATCCCCGCCGGTGGCAGACGACCCGTTCGCCACATTCGCACGCATATACCGGCCACTCACCTCCGCCATCACCTCCGTCTCCCGCTCCGTCAACGTCCGCATCAGCCGGAACGGGTTCACCCCCGCCGCAAACGCCACCTCGCTCTTGTAAACATTCCCCAACCCCGCCATCACCCGCTGATTCAACAGCGTAACCCCCACCTCTGCCTCCGGCTTTCGCTCCCCATACTCGCGCAGCGCCTTCACCCCAGCCTCGGTCGAGTAGCCCTCCCCCAAAATGTCCACCCCCAGCTTCGGCACCTGCGAGTACCGCTCCAGCGTCCGCGCCGTATGAAACTCCGTCACCGGCACATTCACCGCCAGCGCCACAAACCCCTCCACACTCACCGCACACCGCACCGAGTTCCGCGGCACCCGCCACCGCTCCCCCGTCCGGTAGATATGCCAAGACCCCGACATCAACATATGCGTAACTAAGATCAAATCCCCCGAGAAATACACCAGACACCACTTCCCCCGCGCCTCAACCCGCTCCACAACCCGCCCCACGATCCCCTTCGAATCCGCCACAGAAGCCAACTTCGCCACCCCAGCCTCAAACCCCACCACAACCTTCCCCCCAAGCGCCAGGTTCAACGCCCGCGCCGCACGATAGATTGTGTCCCCTTCAGGCATCTGGAATTTCCTCAAGGAACAGCGTACCTTGTTTCTGGTAAGCGAGATGAGCCAGACCGGATACCATACGATCTTCGAAATTCCTCAGAAGGGCTTCACGTGGTGGTTTGCCTTGGTGGGACTTTTCCCAGCTGCTATAGGCCTGTTGATTCTCTGTTACGGAAAGTCACACTCCACCTCGTGGAAGGGCAAGTATGTTGCTTACTTCTTCCCGGGCTTCGCTATTCTATGGTTTTTCTGCGCAACTATCCCAATGTGGCGTGAATACCACAGGCTAGCTGACGATTATGCCAGTGGGAAATACGACGTTGTAGAAGGCACCGTAGAGGATTTCCGCCCAATGCCGCCTCAAGAACACACCTGCGAGTCATTTAGAGTTCAGACCGCAAGGTTTTGTTATGGCAATGACATCATCAGTCCAGGGTTCAACAACGATGTCCAACACGGCGGGCCCATTCGAGCTGGACTAAGAGTGCGTATCGCTTACGCAGAAGATGCAATCCTGCGTTTAGAAGTTGAAAACAAAAGGTGAGTTGCGCTCGGACTTGATTCACCCGCCATGCATAGATACACGTATCCTTTCGAATTTTAGGTAAGACAAGCTGCGCCTTTGATCGCGCTCTGCGCCAAGATCTTTCGGAATCGAGCAGCCAAAACGCTCACCGAGCCTTGCGCACCGGCTTCTTCCCCCCAGCCTCCACCACTGCCGACGCAACGGGCATCACCCTCACCCCACTCTTCTCATCCATCCACCCATCCAGCAAGCTCTTCCGAAACCGCCACCGGTTCCCCAGCTTGAACGCCGGCACAAACCCCTCGGACGCATAGCGGTACAGCGTATCGCCGCTGATCCCCAGGTACTCCGCCGCCTGCCGGATATCCATCACCTCACGAACCGCAACCTGCCCCTGTGCTCCAGCCATCGTGTCCTCCTGCCCCTCGGGGCTAGTTCTGGTTTGTCCCTGTGCACACCCCTTCTACCCGGTTCCGCCCCGCAAGACAAGTCCCAAATAGAGCAATAGTCGGAAAGACACCCCGAAGGTCGCCTTTCCGTCATAAACTCCAGAGATAACAGCCAGAAAACCCCAAACTTCCCGAGGCGCCCTAAACCTCCCGTACGCCCACCCCAGCCCTCGCCTCGCCCCTCTCCGACCGCGCCGCCCCCTTCCACCAACCCGACTGCGCCTCCGACCCCGTCACCATCTCCGTCGGTGCCCCCGGCGTGGGCAGCCATAAGTGCCATCCCTCCCGCGCCGCAATCGCCGTTAAATCCTCAATCGGCTCGCGCCACCCGTGCAGCGCCAAATTGAACAGTCCCCAATGTATCGGCATCAGCGCCCCCGCTTTCGCCGGCCCACCCATTTGCCGATACGCTTCCGCCGCACCCTCCGGCCCCAGATGAATCGCCGCCCACAGCGGATGGAACGCTCCAATTTCCAGCATCGTCAAATCAAAGCAAACGGGTTCCCCGGCGGGCGTTTTGCGCCCATCGGGGTGGCTCTCGTACTGCTCCGCAATCTCCGCGAACCCATCCCAAAGCCCCGAATCCGCCCCGTAATACACCCGGTGCTTCGGCCCCTCGATCACAAAGGATCCCCACAGCGTGGTCATCCTGTCCCACGGAGTACGCCCTGAAAAATGCCGCGAAGGCCAGGCCGTCACCCGCACGCTCTCTCCCATCTCAGACCCGGCAACCTCCATACTTTGCGTCCAGTCCAGCTCCTGGATCCGCTCTGCCGGCACCCCAAACCCGCGCAGCCGCTTCCCCACCCCCAGCGACGTAATCCACCGCGCCCGCGCCGTTGCATTCAGCCGGCTCAAGCGCCTCACCGTGTCCCCACCCAAGTGATCGTAGTGGTCATGCGAGATCAGCACCGCATCCAGCTCCGGCATGTCCTCCAACCGTAGCGTGGGCGGGAAAAACCGCTTCGGCCCCATGAACCGGAACGGACTCGCCCGCGGCTCCCAAACCGGGTCCACCAGCATCCGGACGCCATCGATCTCAAGCAGGAACGCCGAGTGCCCGAACCACGTTACCCGCAACCCACTCACCGGCGCCGCCGCGTACACCCGCGAATCGGTCTGAAATGGCCCTAACGCCGTCTTCGGCTCCGTTTCCGCCTTATTGCTCATGTACAGCGGTAAAACCTTCAACATCAAGCTCAGCCCACCGAGGGTTGTCGGCACCGGGTTCTGGAAGTTGTTCCCCCGCTTCTCCGCACGCTTCAACAAAGACATACCTGTTCGATGCCCCTCTCTGCCCCCCGCCTCACAATCTTCCTACCCAGCGCGCCCAACCCCTGACGAACAAGAGAAAGGCCCCGCGATCATCGCAGGGCCTTTCCTCAAATCCAACCAAAACTACTTCGTGAAGATCTGGTTTCCAGGATTCTTGCCCTCATCGGCGTGAATCCGGTTCTGCGCCCGCTTCGCGCTTTCCATCGCCTCACGGTCCACATGCTCCAATGGCGTCTCGCCTACTTCAGTAGCCTGCCCACCCGTTTCCTCAACTGACTCATGCGAAGGACGCGCCCCGGTTTTTGTCGAATCAAGACCTGATGCCATAACTCACCTCAGCAAATCAGACGAACTCCCCAACCCACAGGTTGGCCGCCCGCTCCCCAAAACCTCCCCGCTACACTGAATGCCAGTGTCAGCCCAACCGCCCGAAACGCCCCGCGCCAGTCGATTTACCACCCTGTACGCCCGCGCCATGCTCGGCGTCGCCTGCCTCTGGTTCGCCAATCTCTACTGCACTGCCCGTCCCCCCTATATCGACCTCGCCCGCTACGCCCAGGGCGCCGAACGCATGCCTTTCCAGGGCCGCGATTTCCTCCGCTGGCCCATGCTCGCCGCCAGCCACTCCGCCGCGCTCGGGCACCTCACAGCGCACCGCGCCATCCTCCACTCCCCCGAGTTCCTCATCATGGAGCTCACCGCCGCCATCAGCCTCTTGCTCGCCGGCCTCGCCGCGGTCAAAATCTACCGCCTCGCCGCCCCTGACGCGCCCCTCCCCGAACTCCCCTTCGCCCTCCTCGTCATCCTCTGCCTCTTCGACTTCGTCCTGTCCGTCCCCTTCAGCTTCCCGTACGACCTCCCCGCCACTGCCTTTCTCGGTTGGGGCACCTATTTCGCTCTGCAACGCCGCTTCCCGCCCCTGCTCCCGATCTTTCTCCTGGGCACCTGGAACCGGGAAACCACACTGTTCCTTATCGGCATCCTCGCCCTTTCCCTTGCTACAACTCCCGCGGGAGTCCTCAACTTCCGCTGTCTCAAAACGCGACACTACGCCCAACTAGCTACCCTGGTCGCCTTCTGGATCGCCATCACTCAATTGCAGAAGCACCTTTACCGCCACAACCCCACCGAGGCCGGCCCGCGCATCGCAGCCAATCTGCACGCCCTCGCCAATCCCCTTCTCTGGCCCAACATCCTCAGCGCCAGCGCCTTTCTGCTGCCCTGGGTTTTTCTTCTCCGCCATCGGATCCGCTACGCTCCCCTGCGCCACAGCCTCCTTCTGCTTCCCTTCTGGATAGTCCTGCTGCTCTCCGTCGGCCAGATCCTCGAACTCCGCATCTATGGCGACATCTCCGCCCCCATCGCCGCAGCAGTCGCCCTGATCTTCGTGAACAAAGCCCAGAGCGGCCGCCACACAACCAGCATCAGGCCTACTTAGCCGCTAAAATCTCCATCTTCTCAATCCGCAGCTCATTGGAGAACAGCTCCGGAGCCTTGGCCATCAACGCCTTCGCGATCTCCCCGTTCAGGTGGGCGTCCCGCCCAGTCTCATCCTCAAATGTATCGAACACGCCATATACTCCCGGCCCCATTTTCACCCCATACCAGGTCACCGTCTGCGGTTCATCGCCCGACATCTTCGCCCCTTGCGCCAGAAATGCCTCAACTTCTGCCTCTTTTCCCGGTTTCGCCTTCAACATCACCCAAATTGCCTGCTTCGCCATCGTCGATCTCCTCCGGAACGGAAGTTCCGCCACCCACCATACCGTGTAGCCATGAACTTTGCGCCCATCTTCATCGGCGATACCCTAAAGAGGCCGTGAAGACTCCCGCCCAATTCGCTCTGCTGACCCTTCTCCCAGCCCTCGCCCACGCCCAAACCCCCGCTCAGACCCCGGCACCACTCCCAGACGCCCCCTCCACCATCGCCCACGCCACCCCCCCGGCAGTCCCCACCGGCCCCACCGTCCTCTTCGACACCTCCATGGGCCGCCTCACCTGCCAGCTCTTCGACAAGGAAGCTCCCGTCACCAGCGCCAACTTCATCGGCCTCGCCACCGGCGCCAAACCCTGGACCGACCCCTTCACCCACGCCCCGGTAAGCAACAAGCCCTTCTACAACGGCACCCAGTTCCATCGCGTCATCCCAGGCTTTATGATCCAGGGTGGTGACCCGCTCGCCTCCGGCATGGGGGACGCCGGCTTCTACATCCCTGACGAAATCTCCCCCACCCTCACCTTCGACGTTCCCGGCCGCCTCGCCATGGCCAACTCCGGCCCCAACACGAACAGCTCCCAATTCTTCATCACCGAAGTCCCCAAGCCCGAACTCAACGGCCACTACTCCATCTTCGGCCAGTGCGACCCCCACTCCGTCCTCCTCGTCGCCTCCATCGCCCGCGTCGCCCGCAACTCGGAAGACAAACCCACCAACCCCGTCACCCTCAACAAAGTCACGGTCCTCCAACCCGGCCAGGCTCTCCCACCGGACCCTACCCCGGCAACTCCAGCGTCCCAGCCCTCCGCGCCTACCTCGCAGCCCTAGACGCCAGGACTGCCATCTCGGACCGAAGTGCAGAGCGCGCCGTGAGGAGAACTGGTTTTTGATTCGCAGACCACCTTCGCGGCCAAACCCGTCCCCGACGCGCATCCAACTACCCGTAGCACTACCCAGCAAGGAGATTGAATGCCAACCACCGCAGTCTTTAAAACATCTGAGGGCACCTTCAAAGCCCGCCTCTTCGAAACCGAGGCCCCCGAGACCGTCAAGAACTTCATCGGGCTCGCCGAAGGCAGCAAAGAATGGAATTCCCGCTCTAAAAAGGGCGATAAACTCTACGACGGCTCCGTCTTCCACCGCGTCATCCCCAACTTCATGATCCAGGGCGGCGACCCCGAAGGCACCGGCATGGGCGGCCCCGGCTACAAATTTGCCGACGAAACCAAGGGCAGCCCCCACGACTTCAAGAAGCCCGGCAAACTCGCCATGGCCAACGCCGGCCCTAACACCAACGGCAGCCAGTTCTTCGTCACCGTCACCGACACTGGCTGGCTCACCGGCAAGCACACCATCTTCGGCGAAGTCACCGAGGGCTACGACATCGTTGAGAAGATCAGCAAAGTCCCCACAGCCTCTGGCGATCGTCCCCGCAAAGAAGTCGTCCTCGAGTCCGTCACCATCGAACGCGACTAACTTTTTTGCCGGTCACTCATGCAGGATCTGCATTTCGTTAGCCCTGTCCGCACCAAGCGGACAGGGTTTTACACATTCACAGGCACCGCCGTCCGCCGCCGCCCCGTAAACCAGCGCATCATCGGCAGCTCCACCAGGCGGTACACCACCTCACCCGACATCGCCGACAGCACCACCGCTACGAACAACGCCGCATCAACCTCTCCACGCCACCCATGGGGCCACCGCAGCAGCAACACGCCCACCGCGGGCAGCGTCAGGGTATGAACCAGGTAAATCGAATACGACGCATCCCCCATCTCCAACGCCCAGCGCGGACTCCGCGCCCCCCATCGCCGCTCCAGCGAAATCACCCCCGCCACCACCGCCAGCGCCGGCCCACCCCAAAACAATCCCCGCCAATAGCTCGTACCGGGCGAAGCCTGCGTAAAGAGCAGAGTCAACCCTGCACTCACCAGCGCCGCCCCCCAACCCCAGGGCAGCCGCCGCACCCAGCCCACTCCGGCCCCCAGGAGCATGCCGAACAGAAACTCCCAAATCACCGTCTGGATATAAAAGAGCGACGGCAACGGCAAAGCCATCAACCAGTGTACCGGAGCAAAGTACAGCAGCGGAACGCCCAACAGCACCGGCGCCAATCCCACCCAGGGCCTCCATCGGAGCGCCAGCGCGCCTGCAAACAGCACATAGAACGCCATTTCGTAGTTCAACGTCCAGCCCACAACCACCACAGGCTCAAGCCTGCCCTCCGCACTCATGCTCGGAAGAAAAAGATACGACGCCAAGGCATGGTGCCAACCGCCCAGCCCATTCAGCGCCAGCGTGGGCACCAGCAGAACCACCAAGACCTTGACCGAAGTCACCAGCCAATACATCGGGGCGATTCGCTCCAGCCGCCGCGCCAGAAACGTCCTCGCCGGACGCACGGCATGACGTAACGGCGCCGACGAGATCGTCATCACAAACCCGCTGATCACAAAAAAGATGTCTACGCCGGCGCTTCCCTGGATCCACGTCCCTATAGACAACCGGTCACGCTGAAAGAGCATGATCGTTGCATGGTGCGCCACCACCATCAGCGCCGCTACCCCACGCAGCACCTGAATCAACCGAAAAGTAGGCTTAGCCCCGGCGACCTTCTCCCCCACGCTGCTCTCCGCCGGGCCTACCCCCATTCAGCCAGTCTATAAGCAAGCCCCGGCCCTGTTTCTGCCCCGCGATTCCGAGTCTTTCCAAAACGTTACGATCGTCCTATGCCCTAAGGTTCACAGATCCTCCGCCGGCCTCGCCTTGCCGTGCTCTCGGCCCTGCTCGCGGGCCTGGGGGTCGTCCGAAGATTGCCCCCGGGAAAATCACCGCGACCAGACCTGCTTCACAAGTTCCAGGTATCGGCTGCTTGCAAGAAAAGAGGGCCAAAAGCCAAGCACATACCGCGATGATGCTCGCAGCTTAGCTAACCCCTATTGTCCTTCTTAGCCCGCCGCCGCGCCGCAAACCGCGATCCTCCTACCCCAAACATACCCGCCACCGCAAACCCCAGAATCGCCATCAGCACCACAATCGTAATCACCAGCGAAACCCCCGCCGCCAGTGCAGCCACAGCAGCCGCCAGGCACGCCTTGATCACCGCGAAAATCGTATGAATGATGACCAAGAGCCCAATTCTCCAACGTACGTGACAGCTTAGGTTACGCGCACACTCATTCGATGCGAATGGCAGATTCCACTTACGGCCTACACCTTCCGTACCAGCGCCGGCGACCTCACATCCCCAATCACCCGCACCTTCATCCCAAGTCGACCCATCCACTCCGAAACCCGATTCACCGTCTTTTCGGACGTAGCATCACCGCGCACAATTTCCACCAGGCCCCCAAACTCTTCGTCAAATCCGTCAAAGCCGACACACAACCCGGCCCGGTACGTACACGAAGCCAGATCCGTAATGCTCAACCCCGTAGGCGTGCAAAAAATCGTTCGCGGCGGAGCCATCCGGTCCATCAAACTTACGATTTCGAGCTTCGACTCCAGCTCATCCGGAACAAAATCCACGGCCACATCTGCGTCACGCACCGCGTCTTCCACGCTGCCGGCCATGCGCACTTGTCCTAGAGCCTCGCCGCCTAGGTCCATCAACTCTTCCTCAGCCTGGCGCAGCTTGGAAGACAGCACGTCTTCGAGCACAACGGCACACCCCGCCCGTGCACACCGCCATGCGAAGGCGCGCCCCTGCCGCCCAGCCCCGATTACCGCAACATTTTGAAGGGGCGTTCCATCCTGCGCAGACTCAGCAAGTTTCTCACTCACAGGAACCGCGGCTATTTCGCAGACAAAGCCTTGACGACCGACTCATAGCTCGGCTCTGCCGCCTGCACATGCGCAGCGATCCGCTCCCGCTCTTCCGCGGTCAACATCGGCAACACCGAATGAATCCGGCGCAGCGTCACCGAAATGTCATCCACATAGTTCATCGTACGAATTGCTTCTCCAGAAAGGGGCACAGCACATCTCCTTGATTCTCTCTCCAGTGTACCCTTTGCGTTCCCAGGACGCCCGCAAGACAACTACCGTGAAGCCCCCTCATCCACCCGCAGATGCGCCTCATCCGTAGGCCCACCCGCACCCATCCCTTCCACCTTTTTCTGCTTGCCGTCCCGGTCGGTCATTTCCATGATTGCCGCCAGCTTCACTGCGAAATCCGGATGCAACGCGTCTCGCCCAAACCGCCAGGCCCAGTTCCCCTCCGCCGCCGCCGGCTTGTTCATCCGCGCCTCGCTCCCCAGATGCAACACGTCCTGCAACGGAAAGATACAAACATTCGCAACCGACGTCGCAGCCAGCTTGATCATCGTCCAGCAAATCTCCCCACTATGCTCCACGGGCCGCGTGTAGACCTCCGCATTCCGCCGCTCTTCTGCCGACGTATTCTCCCGCCACCAACCCAGCGTCGTGTTGTTGTCATGCGTTCCCGTGTACACCACCGTGTTCGGCACATACCGGTGCGGCAGATACAAATGCCCACCCCGCTCCGCAAAGCCGAACTGCAGAATCCGCATCCCCGGCATGTCGAAAAACTCACGAAGTTCATCCACCTCCGGCGTGATCAATCCTAGATCCTCAGCCAGAAACGGTAGATCCCCAAAGACCTCCGTGAGCCGATGAAACAGCGCGTGCCCAGGTGCCTTCACCCAGTGCCCATTCATCGCGGTTTCTTCGTCGGCTGCAATCGACCAGTACGCCTCGAACCCCCGGAAATGATCCAGTCTCACGCTGTCATACAGCGCCAGCGCCCGCCGGAACCGCGAAATCCACCAGTCGAACCCATGCTCCTCCAGCAGCGCCCACTTGTACAGCGGATTTCCCCACCGCTGCCCCGTCGCCGAAAAATAATCCGGAGGCACCCCCGACACCCGCGTCGGCTTCCGGTTCTCGTCCAGTTCAAAGATCTCAGGATGCGTCCACACATCCGCGCTGTCGTACGACACAAAGATCGCCACATCCCCCAGGATTCGAACTCCCTTCCCCAAACAGTAAGCCCGCAACGCAGCCCACTGCTCCTGAAAGAAGAACTGCACCACCTGCTCCACCGCAAGCTCGCGCCCGGCCTCGTTCATCACCGCGGTCATCGTGTCCGGATTGCGAAAGGCGTACTCTTCCGGCCAGTCAATCCAGCTCTTGAACTCAAACCGCTTCCGCAGCACCGCAAACAACGACCAATCCGTCAACCACGAGATATTGTCCTGCGTGAACTTCTGATATCGCGCCCGATCTTCCGGCCCTGCCTTCTCAAAAAAGTTCGCCGCTGCTTCTTCCACCAACGGCAGCTTCCGCTCCACCGCTGCCCCAAAGTCACAAGGCCCCTCATGCCCCGGCAGACCCACAATGCGCTCCGGCGCCAGCCAACCCTGCTCCACCAGCCGCTCCAGACTAATCAACGTCGCATTCCCCGCAAACGCCGACAACGCCGAATACGGTGAACTCCCATACCCCGTCGGATTCAACGGCAATACCTGCCAAAGCCGCTGCTTCGCTGCCGCCAGGAAGTCCACAAAACCATAAGCCGCCGGTCCAAAGTCCCCAATCCCGCCATACGAGGGCAACGACGTCACATGCAGCAAAACACCAGAAATCCGTTCCGCACTCATTCCATCTCCATGACGCGCAGTGCATCGCTGCGCGTCTTCGTCCCTAAGACGACAAAGGGCCACCGCGAGATGCAGTGGCCCTGCCCTTGTACAGATTGCGACCTGTTAGCTGACTGGCAACCCAGCCGCCGGCTTCTTGCTGTACACAACCGAATTCGCGTTCGTGTACCGCTCCATCAGCGTCCCCGCAAACACATTGAACGCTTCCGCCCGTGACTCATCCAGCAGTTTGTCCCGCGTGGCTCCCAGGTTCTTTGCAATGTCCTCAGGCGTAGGCTGGTCCAGCTCGATCATCTGCGCCACTGCCCCATTCGGACCCTCGTTGATCGGTGGCGAGATTCCACTCTTCGGCAGCGAGAAAATCACAGCCGCCTGCCCGCCCATCGACCCAAGATCCTGCACCTGGCCATCACGCCCCACCAGGTCACTCGTCTTCACCGGCACATTCATCTCCGCCGCAGCCTTGTGCAGGTCACCAAGTTGCTTCGCTCGGGCATCCAGCTTGGCCAACTGCGTATTCAGCAACTCCGGCGCCTTCGTATCGCGATAGTCATCCAGCACATGGCCCTTCCAGTCCGCAAACGCCGGCGCATGCGCCGCCTTCACATCCACAACCTGATAAACCGCATACCCTTCACCAAGCGACGTAGAAGCCGGCGCAGCCCCCTTCGTCGCACCAAACGCAGCCGACAATAACCCGGCCGAATCCGGCACGCTCGGTATCGTCCCATCGCGGCCAACATAATCTGACGTCACCAGCTGCACGTTTCGCGCCTTGGCCGTAGCCGCCATCCCATTCTTCCCAGCCTCCGTCGCCAGCTGCGTCGCGTAAGCATTCTGCGCTGCTACAAACTTCTGCGCAGATAATTTCCCACTGATCTGATCCTTCACCTCAGCCAGACTTTTCGTCGCCGCCGCCTGCTTCTGCTCCGTCTGAATCACGTGGTACCCGAACTGCGACCGCACCACATCCGACGTCTGCCCCGGATTTAACGCCATCGCCGCCCGTGCATATGCCGGGTCCAGATTGCTCGTGGGAATCAAAGGCAACTCACCCCCGGAATCCTTGCTGCCAGGGTCATCCGAGTTCTTCTTCGCCACTTCTGCGAAATTCGCCCCACCCTGGATCTGTTTCAGCACATCCTGCGCCTTGGCCTTCGCCGCCGCATCCGTCTTCGCATCCGCGCCCTTCGGCACCGTAATCAAGATATGCCGCGTCTTTACCTCTTCCGGCACCTTGTAGTCATCCCCATGCTGGCCGTAATAAGCCTGGATCTCCGCATCGCTTACCTTCGGCGCTCCACCTGGCAGATTCGCCGTGTCAATCTGAAAAAACTGGATCTTCCGCTGCTCCGGCACCGCCGTTGCATACCGCGCCCCGTTGGACTTGAAGTAGGCTTCCAACTCCGCTTCCGTCGGATTGATTCCCTTCTTCAGGTCATTTGCCGACAGCACCGCGTAGTCAAACTTCGCCTTCTCTCCCTGCTTCAGGTAAGCCTCGCGCGCCGCTCCCTCCGAAACAGTGACACCGCCTGTAACCAGAGCCTCCAGCCGCTGCAGCTCAATATCCGACTTCACCTCCGTCTCGAACTTCAGCACCGACATCCCGCCCGCCGGCCCGCCAAAGTGCTGCGAGATGAAGTTCGCGTACGCTTCATCGCCAATGAACTGCCCACTCGGGAACAGATACTGCGCCAGTGGCCCGTTCTTGAACTCACGCACCAGGTCGTCATTGCTGACCTGCAGCCCCAACCGATCGGCCTCGCGCTGCAAAATCACGCGTTCCACCTGCTGTTGCCCGGCCTGCGACATCACCAACGGCAGATACATCTCCGGCAGCTGGTTCTGCTGCAGCATTCGCCGCGCCGTATTCTCCACATCCGCGGTGCTCACGGTCGCGCTGTCGGCACCCAGCCGCCCGAACCACCCCGGTGTCCGCACCGTAGCGAACGTCGCCGGATTGCCCGTCGCGCCGTTATCAAAAATTCCCGGAACCAGCGTAACCACCATCGCAAGGATGGCCAGACCAATGACAACGGCAAAGATCGCCTTCGTGGCGCGATTATCCTGCTGCAGAATACGAATCATCGTGGGGAATCAACTCTCTTCCTGAAACGCGGTGACCCGAAATCTACGAGCCCAACCCGCAACGCCAAAGCACCCCGGCAGGTTGCCCAGCCCAGCACACATAGCTCTCTCCAGTATAAACGACGCCGCACGAGAAAGAGGCTGCCGAAGCAGCCCCTCCCCCTAACAGCTATCTGCTACTGCTACCAGCTAGTAAGGATACGGATACGGCCCCGGCGTAGCATACCCCGGGTAATACCGTCGCTGCACCATCGGCCGCGCTCCCTGCCCAGGCCCCGCAGCGTACGCCAACCGCTGCATCTCCTGCTCAGACACAGTCGCCACGGCCGCGGGCTGCGCCAGATGGAACGTCAACACAGCCTCTGGAGGAACGATGATTCGTCCGCCCGGCGAAGCCGCCGACCCAGCCACACCTACACCGGCTCCCACGCCGGCACCCACAGCAGCCCCTGCGCCACCACCAGCCACGCCACCGACGATCGCGCCCAGGACACCAAGCCCCAAAGCGCTGTTCACGGTGCGCACAGACTTATCGCTTCCCTGCCGCTGCCAGATATCCGAAACCACCGGGTAATTCTGCCCACCCATCGTTAGGCTGGTGATCTGCAGCGAAAGCTCGCCCTCACCCTTCAGAGCGCCAGCCTTTTTCGAATCCACCACGACACCCTGTACCGTAGCGCCGCGCGGAATCGCAATCGCCCCACCCGCCGCCACATCGCTCAGCACCGTTCCGTCAAACGTAGCCCCCGGCTGGATATGGTTCGAGTCCAAACCACGGTTCACCCGCACCCGCAACAGAGCCCCGGCCGGCACCGTAACCGGCAAACCAGCCTGCTGACCACCCTGCGGGGCATAGCCCTGTTGCTGCGGGTACCCAGGCTGCTGCTGCCCGTAGCCATTCGGCGGCGCCTGCTGCGGGTATCCCTGCCCCGGGTATCCAGGCCGCCCACCATATCCTTGCTGCGGGTAATTCAGCTGCCCCGGCTGCCCAGGCTGCCCATACCCAGGTTGCCCATACGCACCCTGCTGACCACCATTCGGCTGCCCGTACCCGGGTTGACCGCCATTCGGCGCCCCGTATCCAGGCTGCCCATAGGGCGCCTGGCTGTAGCTGGGCTGCCCAGCATTCGGCTGCGTCGGATAGCCCTGCGATGGCTGTCCATACCCCGCCTGATTCGGATCCCCCGGCTGCCCCTGACCAGGAGCCTGCCCTTGCGCCTGACCCTGCGGTCCGTAGCCACCCTGTCCCGGCGCTCCTGCATAGGGCGTTGCCGGCTGCGCAGGCTGCGGCGGCCCGTAGGACCCATCCGACTGCAGCACAGGCTGCTGCCCGTTCTGATCCGGTGGCGGCGCCGCAGACGCCACCTCATCTCCCGCAGGCGCCGCCGTACCTGCTGAAGCCGACGCGGGCGTCCCCAACGCCAACTCATCCACTACCTTCTTCACCCCTGTCGTCCGCGCCACCAGGTTCTCCGCCTTCGTCCGCAGTGACTCGGTCTGCACCGTACCGCTCAAAGTCACCACGCCGTACACGGTCGAAGACTGAATATCCTGCGCCGACAACTCCGATGCACCCGCCAGCGCCTTCAACACATTCGCTTCCACCTGCGCATCCGGTGCCGAGTTCACCCCCTGCGCCCCTGCCGCAGCACAAGCCAGCGCCAACCCACCCGCAACTACTGTCGACGCGTAAGCCCCCGAAAAGCTCCCAGTCTTTTTCTGCACTTTCATTGCCGCTCCTCGTCAGTTCCCCGGCTTCGCACAACTTGTAGGGCCAAAGATCCTGCCACCTATCACAGACGCACATTCCGGAAGAAAGTTCCGGTCGCCTCACGGCAGCCAACTCCACGAACCCTCACCGGTCAGATGCTCCCGCCCCCGCGAAGTCCACAAAAAGCACCCTCTCCACCGCCCCGAACCCCACACCCGTGCCTTGACGCTCCATGGCAGCCTTGCTACATTAGCAATGCGGGGTGGAGCAGCCCGGTAGCTCGTTGGGCTCATAACCCAAAGGTCGTAGGTTCAAATCCTACCCCCGCAACCAATCAAATCAACAATTGACGAAAGTCTGGAAATGCTCACAGACTCCCATAAACTCCCAACAGCAAAAAGTGGAGTTCAGGCGCTCGCTCTCAAAGGCTTGAGCACATCTCTACCACCTGCCAATTCGCTTCCCGCTTCGAGGACGACACGGCCTGTCCATAGATGTTCATCGTCGTCTGGATAGAGGCATGACTTCCTGCTGCACCTTCGTGGGCGCTCCGGTCTCATCCAGCCACGAACGGTATGTGTGGCAGAACGTATGCCAGCCGATCCTTCCGAACTTCCCGGCAATTGCCCGACGCTCGTTTTGTATTAGCATCCGCTTGCCGTTCGGTGTGGGACGAACCTGCGAGCACCAGACACCGACTCCGGCTCCGCACTTCGGGCACGCTATAAGACAGAAGCCCGCAGGGCGGACGTACCGCTTCTGGATGTCGGTCGAGTGATAAGGCCGGTTCGTCATAAGGCTTGCAAAGACCCAACCTTCTTCCGTCGGCAGGGCTTCCTTGATCCGTGAGCAGAACCTCGTCAAAGCGGGATCGAGCGGCACGTGTCTAGTGAATAGTCCGTCTTGACATTTATCGACATTCCCCGCTCACAATGCTCCGCTGGACGAGAAATTGCTGCCGTTCAAAATCGAAGTCTTGCCATCGAAGTGCCGCGATCTCGCTCACGCGAAGACCGAGGATTGGGCAACAATCACCATCGGCACGCTCTCTCGCCTCGCGTTAGATCAGTCCTCGCTGATGTTCGCTACAGGTGGGTGCACCTTCGGTGGATTTTGACAAAGTACCAAGACATCCAAGAGCCGTCATATGACGAAACGTGCCGTTCTGCGTGGGATCGCCGGCGTCGTGCGTCTTATCGGTTCCAGCGGATGAAGCGATATAGCCTGTAAGCGAACATTCAACGATATTCAACACTGATAAGCTTCCGCATAGCTTATCGTGTAGCACCCCAATGACTAAGC
>CAXUDN010000025.1:1715-38552 GCA_964249715.1 uncultured Acidobacteriaceae bacterium | reverse complement strand
CTCCTCCGCGGCACCGTCCACGACCCCACCACCCGCCGCATGGGCGGCGTCGCCGGCCACGCCGGCGTCTTCTCAACCGCCCACGACATGACCCTCTTCGCCCAAGCCTTGTTAGACCGCTACGCCGGCCGCTCCAGCAACTTCCCCCTGCAGCGCAAAACCCTCATCCTGATGTCCCAACCACAACAACCCGGCCACACCCCCTTCCAGGTAGGCCAGCACTTCCGCGCCAACGCCCAATCTATCGCTCAAGGCCAGAAACCCGCCACCGGCGACCCCAACCTCCTCGACCCCAACTTCCCCGCCATCAAGGACGAACCCCTCCGCGGCTTCGGCTGGGACATCGACACCGGCTACTCGAAACCCCGAGGCCGCCTCCCCATCGGCACCTTCGGCCACACCGGCTTCACCGGAACCAGCCTCTGGCTCGACCCCAACTCCGACACCTTCGTCCTCCTCCTCGCCAACGCCATCCACCCCCACCCCGGCACCCCCATCTCCAACCTCCGCGGCGAAGTCGCCTCCGCCGCCGCCCTCGCCCTCGGCCTCTACAATTCAGACCACCAGGCATCGGGTGGCCCATCCTTCGCACCAGCGAAGGGTGGGGTATCGAGCAAAGCTCGACCCTCGGCAGAGTCTCCGCAGCAAACCCCGCAGTACCACACCGTCCAACTCGAAATCGGGTCGCAAAGCACCATCATCGATTGCACCCCCGGATGCACCGTGGGCGACCGCGACCGCTCCGCCCTCACCACCTCACCCCCAACCCAAACCGGCCTGGACACCCTCGAATCCACCCACTTCGCCGCCCTGACCCCCTACGCCCACGTCGCCCTCCTCACCAACCAAACCGGCCTCGATAGCCACAACCGCCGCACGGTCGACATCCTCTGCACCGACCTCCCCAAAGTTCTTCCCAACACCCATCTCACCGCCCTCTTCAGCCCGGAACACGGCATCTTCGGTCAACAAGACACCGAACACCTCACCACCGAAACCGACCCCTCCACCCACCTTCCCGTCACCTCCCTCTACGGCCCCCACGAATCCGACCGCCGCCCCTCCCACACCCAACTCGCCAACCTCGACGCTGTCCTCATCGACCTCCAGGACGCCGGCCTTCGCTGCTTCACCTACGAAACCGTCCTCGGCTACTTCCTCGAAGCCGCCGCCACCGAGCGCACGCAATATCACCACGACCTGCACATCCTCGTCCTCGACCGCCCCAACCCCCTCAACGGCCTCACCGTCGCAGGTCCCATCTCCGACCCTGGCACCGAAAGCTACATCAACTACCAGCCCATCTTCCAGCACGGCCTCACCCTCGGCGAGTTCGCCCGCTACATCGTCGTCACCAGGCACCTCGACGCTAACCTCACCGTCATACCCATGCAAAACTGGCGCAGGAGAGAATCTTTCGACGACACCAACCTCCCCTGGACCCCACCCAGCCCTAACCTCCACACCCTCACCGCCAACCTCCTCTACCCCGCCACCACGATGCTCGAATTCACCAATCTCTCCGTAGGCCGCGGCACCCCCATAGCCTTCGAAGTCTTCGGCGCCCCACTCCCAACAACCGCACGAACAACGAACAACCAACAACCAACAACTGGCTGGTTCAACGCCCAACTCGTCGCCACGACCCTCAACGCGCGCCATATCCCCGGCGTCACCTTCCAGCCCATCCAACTCCCGGTCCCCGAAGACAAAAACCACTACCCCGGCCACGGCCAAACCATTCCCGCCGTCCACATCCAGATCACCGACCGTACCAGGCTCGACGCCGCTGAGCTCGGCCTGGAACTCCTAAGCACCCTCCACAAGCTCTACCCCACCCAGTTCCAAATCGAAAAATCCTTCCGCATCCTCGCCAACCGCGCCACCCTCGACGCCCTCATCCGCGGCGACGATCCCCGTACCATCGCCGCCGCCTGGACCCAAAGCCTGGCCGACTTCAAAGCACGCCGCTCCCCCTACCTCCTCTACCCTGAATAGAAGAAGCGGCGCACCCGAAATCAAAAGCAGCAAACAAGAAACAAACCTACGCCCGCGCAATCTCCCACGTAGCGTAATCCATCGAGTTACTCCCACACCCATCCGCGGAGTTCGTTCCCGGATGCTGCGTCTCATGCTTGAATGAATGGCCCCTTCGCCGTCCGCTCCAGCAGCTCCAGATGGCTGAGCGTATCCTGTTGCGCCGCCACGTCAGCGACTGCGAAGGTTTCACCATCACCTCCGGAAAAGCCAGCCCAAGGTTGTGCATTCCGTTATTTACATCGCTGATTTTCTTCTTCAGCGTCTGCGGTGCTTCCGCCTTGCCGCCGTCCTTCAGCACCATCGTGAAGCTTACGGGGTCTGTGTCTTCATGCCGTGACCGCGTATTCGTGATCCGGAAGCTCTCCACGTCAGCGCAAAGGTCGTGCCTACGATGGGCGCAGGGGTTAGGGGTAGCCGGTTTCCTGACTTCAACTGCCTTGGGGGGTTGCTACGGGAGAACTTGCCATGGTGAATCTCCTGAGAAGGAATCCCGGACACATCAGAGACAGGCAGCAAAGGATGCGAAGAATGCAGAAGGTTCGGCCCAGATCCCGAGACAGCAAAACTGTCTGAAGCGCTGGCAACGCAGTTCTACTCCTCTCCCACCTCCTCCGTTTCGCCTTTTGACTACACGACAGTTCCTATTCCCCACCCGTCCATCCCACCATGAAACTGCTAAACTGCAGTTGGCCCGGTCCGCGTGATATCCCCGCGCCGTTCCGCACGCACAAGGAGCACTCCCATGGCAAACCACCCGCTCAACGGCACCAACGGCGATGGAAACGGCAACATCGCCGCGCCCAGCCTGCGCCTCAAAACCGGCCTCGCCGAAATGCTCAAAGGCGGCGTGATCATGGACGTGATGAGCGTCGAACAGGCCCGTATCGCTGAAGAAGCCGGTGCCGTCGCCGTCATGGCCCTCGAGCGCGTCCCCGCCATGATTCGCGCCGAAGGCGGCGTCGCCCGCATGGCCAATCCCAGGCTCATCAAGCAAATCATGGCCGTCTCCACCATCCCCGTCATGGCCAAGGCCCGCATCGGCCACTTCGCTGAAGCCCAGGTCCTCCAAACCCTCGGCGTCGACTTCATCGATGAATCCGAAGTCCTCACCCCCGCTGACGAATCCCATCACATCGACAAGCACGCCTTCACCACTCCCTTCGTTTGCGGCGCCAAGAACCTCGGCGAAGCCCTCCGCCGCATCGCCGAAGGCGCGGCCATGATCCGCACCAAGGGCGAACCCGGCACCGGCGACGTCGTCCACGCCGTCACCCACATGCGCACCATCGTCCGCGAAATCAAGGCCCTCACCGTCCTCGACGACACCGAACTCTACGCCGCCGCCAAAAACCTCCAGGCCTCCTACGAGCTCGTCCGCATGGTCGCCAAAACCGGCAAGCTCCCCGTCCCCAACTTCAGCGCCGGCGGCATCGCCACCCCCGCTGACGCCGCCCTCATGATGCAGCTCGGCGCCGAGACCGTCTTCGTGGGCTCCGGCATCTTCATGAAAGACGGTGCCACCCCCCTCGAAGTCCGCGCCTGGACCTCCGCCGACGCCGAGATCGGCCTCTGTACCAAGGACGCCATCGGCAACCCCCGCCACCCCGAAGACCATGAAGAAGCCGTCTCCCGCGCCAAAGCCATCGTCCTCGCCGCTACCCACTACAACGACCCCAAACTCGTAGCCGAAGCCAGCGAAGCCATTACCGGCACTATGAAAGGCCTCGCCGCCGCAGCCATCGAGGAACGCGACCGCATGCAAACCCGCGGCTGGTAGGAAGACCTCCGCAAACACCGAAGAAAAGGCGCCGCTTAGGCGCCCTTTCTTCTTGGATCACTTAACTTCAGCCGGCCACGCCAACATAGCCGCCGAAGCCACAGACAACAACTTCGCCCGCGTAGCCCCATCCCGCGCCAGGGTAGACATCCCCTGAATCACAGCCATAACGTGCCCCGCCAGCGCCGCTCCATCCACCTTTCCCTTCACCTTATCCATCGCACGATCCCGCCGAATTTTATTTCGAAGCCGTCTTTCAATCCCCAGGCGGATCTCCGCCAACCCCCTCTGCACATCCGCCGCGGCCGGTGAACAACTTATCGCCGAACTCGCCAGCAAACATCCCTTGGGCATGCTCTTCCCGGTGTACCCAAGCGCCGCCGCCTGCAGCAGACCCGCAGCGGCCTCCCGCGCCGTCAGCGCATCCTCAATGATCGACTCCGAAGTCACCGGCCCAGACATGTAACGCTGAACAGCCTCCAAAAACAGCTTCTTCTTATCCCCAAAAGCCGTGTAGAGGCTAGGCGGCGTAATCCCCATCGCCTGAATCAGGTCGTTGACCGACGTGGCCTCATACCCGTGTCGCCAGAACAGCAGCATCGCGTCCTGCAAGGCAGCCTCGCGATCGAACCCCAAAGGCCGTCCCACCTTCCGCCTCACCGCGCTCTCAGCCTTTTTCATAGCTATTACTATGAAACACCTTGACGCACCTTGGCAAACGGAGTGTACTCAGTTTCGTAACTGTCACTAAGGAATCCAGATGCCTCTCACGGACTATCGCACCCTCGGCCGTTCCGGCCTCGTCGTCAGCCCTCTCGCGCTCGGCGCCATGACCTTCGGCACCGCGCGCTGGGGCCTCGACGAAGCCGGCTCCGCAGCCGTCTTCAACGCCTACGTGGACGCGGGAGGCAACTTCGTCGATACAGCCGATGTCTACGCCGGCGGCCGCAGCGAAGAGATGCTCGGCAACTTCATCTCCGAGCGCAAACTCCGCGACGGGGTCGTCCTCGCCACCAAGGCCGGCTTCGCCGCAGGTCGCGGCGTGCACACTGGCGGTAACGGCGCCAAGCACCTCTATGCCGCGTTGGAGGGCTCCCTTCGCCGTCTCCGCACCGACTTCGTCGATCTGTTCTGGGTCCATGTATGGGACTCCGTCACACCCGCCGAAGAGCTTCTCGAGACCATGACAGCCCTCATCCGTGCCGGGAAAATCCGCTACTGGGGCATGTCCAACGCACCTGCCTGGTACGTCGCCAAACTCGCAACGCTGGCCGGCGTACGCGGCGCTCCCGGCCCGATTGCGCTGCAATACTTCTATTCCCTGGTCAACCGCGACATCGAAGACGAACACCTTCCCTTGGCCAACGACTCCGGCATGGCCATGGTCCCCTGGAGTCCACTCGCCTACGGCCTGCTCACCGGCAAGTACGATCGCGCAAGCGTCGAAGCCGCAGGCCCAAAAGCGGGCGGCTTACCCCGTGACGCCGCCACCGGCAATGCAAAGCGTCCGGAAGGCGACAAGCGGCTCGACGGCGCCAACCCCTTCGGCGATTCACTCTTCACACCGCGCAACTGGAACATCGTCGACGAACTCAAGAAAATTGCTGCAGAAGCAGAGCAAAGCCCCGCCCGCATAGCCCTCGCCTGGGTTTGTGGACGCCCCGGGATCACCTCAACCCTCATGGGCGTCAGCCGCGTCGAACAAGTCACCGACAATGCCGCAGCCTTGGACATCGTTCTCTCCGCGGAACATCGCGCCGCGCTCGATAAGGTAAGCGCATCGGCTGATCCAGGGCTCTACACCCTCTTCACCCCCGCACTACGCCAACAGGTCGTCTTCGGCGGGAGCTCTGTTAACGCCTGAGAGGCGATGGCACCCCCCAAACAGTTTCATCACCCCAAAGCCGAACCCCTTCTGCGCGTAGCAACCCGTTCCGGCGCCGATCCAGAAGCCTTAAACTAACCCAGTGCGTCTACGGGCTGAGCTGTGCTGCACCCTTTTCCTCCTTCTGGCAGGACGAACCCCAGCGCAATCCCCCACCGACACCTCCTGGCCCACCTATGGCGGCGACCCCGGTGGCCAGCGCTACTCCCCCGCGGACCAGATCACCCCGGCCAATGTACGAAACCTCCACATAGCCTGGGAATTCCACACCCAGGCCCTCGCCACCACCAACCCACATCGCAGGGAAGCCGCCTTCGAAGCCACCCCCATCCTCCACGACGGGACCCTCTTTCTCTCCACCCCTTTCAACCATGTCCTCGCCGTCGACGCAGCCTCCGGCCAACTCAAATGGCGCTTCGACCCGAAAGTCCCCGACAACTTCCTGGCCGGCGTCTACACCTCCCGCGGCGTCGCCTTCTGGCAAGATCAGGGGGTCCAACAGCCCGCCATACCCTGCGACCAACGCATCTTCGCCGCCACCCTGGACGGCCGGCTCCTCGCCCTGGACGCTCACACCGGAAGTCTCTGTCCCGCCTTCGGCACCAACGGCATCGTTGACCTCAAAAAGAACCTCCCCACCCAAACCAGCGAACCCTAGGAAGAGTACGGCGTTACTTCCCCGCCCACGGTGGTCGGCGACGTCGTAGTCGTAGGCTCCGCGGTCGCCGACGGCCAGGAAGTCGACGTCGAACCTGGCGTAGTCCGCGGCTATGACACCCGCACCGGTCATCTCCTCTGGACCTGGGACCCCATGCCCTGGGCTACCCGCCAGGCCGTTCGCACCGGCGGCGGCAATACCTGGAGCATCATCTCCGCAGACCCCGAACACAACCTGATCTTCCTTCCCACCGGCAGTCCCTCCCCCGATTTCTACGGTGGCACGCGCCCCGGCGACGATCGGGACGCCGACTCCATCGTCGCCCTCGACGCGCGCACCGGCCGCAAGGTCTGGGCCTTCCAGGTCGTCCACCACGACCTCTGGGACTACGACGTAGCAGCCCAACCCCTTCTCTTCGACTATCAACACGGCACCCCAGCCATCGCCGTCGGCACAAAAATGGGCATGATCTTTGTCCTGAACCGCCTCACAGGGCAACCGCTCTTTCCCGTGCAGGAGAGACCCGTTCCTCAAACCGACGTTCCCGGCGAAACCACCTCCCCAACCCAACCCTTCTCCAGCCTCCCTCCCCTCTCTCCCCTGAGCCTCCACCCCGAAGACCTCGCCGGCCACACCCTCGCCAACGCCTCCAGCTGCGCCGCAAAGCTTGCCGGCTTGCGTAACGAAGGCATCTACACACCTCCAAGCCTGCATGGCAGCCTTCTTTACCCAGGCAGCCTCGGCGGCGTCAACTGGGGCTCTCTCGCCCTGGATCCGGAGACCGCAACCCTCTACGTCAATTCCAACCACCATGCCTTCCGCACCAGGCTCGTGCCGCGCTGGCGATTCGGGGCCGATCAGATTCTCGACTCGTGGGAAAACTGGATCTATGCTTCGGCTTCGCTGCTGGTCCTTCTTCTGCTGGTGAGAAGAAGCTTCTTTCCCGGCTGGCTAGGGGCCTCGGCAGTGCTGCTGCTGATCGGTGGCGGCGTTTTCGTCTCGTTTGGTCCCGCCGAAAGACAGCATTTTGGTACCGAGACCGCCCCCCAGCGAAAGGCCCCCTACGCCGTCGAACGCGCACCTCTGACGGACGCAAGAGGCCTGCCCTGCACTCCCATGCCCTGGGGCAAAATCACCGCTCTCAATCTCAACGCCGGAGTCACAGAATGGGAGCGCCCTCTCGGCACCATGGGGAACAACGCAGAAACCGGTTCACTCAACCTGGGCGGTCCCATCGTTACCCGAGGCGGCCTGGTCTTCGCAGCCGCAACCCGCGAGCCCCTTCTACGCGCCTTCGACAAAAAAACAGGCCAACTCCTCTGGACAGGCCAGCTTCCCGTCCCAGCCCAGGCCACCCCATGACCTACCAGCGCAACGGCAAACAATACATCGTCATCGCCGCGGGAGGCCACGGCGGCTTCGGCACCGCCACAGGTGACTCCCTCGTCGCCTTCACGCTGCCCTGACGCGAGTGCATCAAGCCCTCGCAAATCCACGCAGAGCTTCAGGCCCTTTTACCCCCATCCGTCCTCTCCACCCCTGCACACGCCACCACCCCCCGCGGCCCCAACCCACCTGCATCCATCACCGTCTGCACCGCCCACCACACCCCAGGCAGCCGCAGAACTGTCCCACACAGCGCCCACCCCAACTGCAAATGCTCCAGCGCCCGCCCCATGGCCCGCACCCCCTCCACAGCCCCGCTCCCATCAACCGCGACGTACCGCATCCGCCGTATCGACCCAGCCGGCAACGTCTCCGCGTCCACGATCCGCTCACTCCCAGCAACGACCTCCCCACCCCACCGCACCTGTCCTATCATCGACATGTGCCCCAAACCCCACCCCGCATCGGCGTCCTCGCCCTCCAGGGCGCCTTCCAGGTCCACGCCACCCGCCTCGCCGAACTCGGTGCCTTCACCACCCTCATCCGCAACCCCGCCGAACTTATCGACCCCGACGACAACTGGCTCGTCGACGGCCTCGTCCTCCCCGGCGGCGAATCCACCACCTTCCTCAAGCACCTCGAGCGCGCCGGTTTCTACGACCTCCTCAACAACTTCGTCCGCACCCAACCCACCTTCGGCACCTGCGCCGGCGTGATCCTCCTCGCCCGCGAAGTTCTCAACCCACCCCAACGCAGCTTCGCCGTCCTCGACGTCACCGTCGAGCGCAACGCCTACGGCCGACAGAACGACTCCAGCATCCGTCTCGAGCCCACCACCCTTCCCGGCGGCCCCCTGGAAGCCGTCTACATCCGCGCCCCCCGCCTCACCCACCTCGGCCCCGACGTCGAAATCCTCGCCACCCGCAACACCGACCCAACCCTCGTCCGCCAGGGCAACCTTCTCGCCAGCACCTTCCACCCCGAGCTCACCAACGACTTCCGCGTCCACGACCTCTTTCTCACCATGGTCCGCGAGGCCACCAAAACCCTCCGCGTGGGCTAAGCCGATATACATCAACGGAGCGGGAGCTTTTCAACAACATGAGCACTTCCTCACCCCCACCCTCAATGTCCACACCCGTTTTCAAGTCATCGCTCGCGGGCCTCTCTGTCTTCGGTCCGAGAAGCGGCTTCACTCCGCAAATCAGCATCCTCGTATCGCAACTCGACTGGATGCGGCGCGTCGTCCTGACGCGGCTTGGCAACCTGACGCAGGCAGATCTCGACTGGCTCCCCAGACCCGATGGAAATACCATCGGAGCACTCCTGCTTCACCTGGCAGCCACCGAGACCTACTACCAATTCCACACATTCGGAGGCCTTCCCTGGCCGACCACCTCCCCCGAGACGAAGAAGCGCTTTGGCCCGGCAATGAAGCTTGGTGATCTCGGGCGCACCCTCATACGAGGTCACGAACTCTCCTTTTATCTCGATACGCTGAGGGCGGTGCGTGAGCACACGCTGTCCGAACTTCGAAAGCGTGAGGATACCTGGCTCATGACCGTCGATGAGAACTGGGGCTGGGGACCCACCAACAATCTCTGCAAGTGGTTCCACGTCTGCGAGCACGAGTCCCATCATCTTGGCCAGATCGACCTGCATCTGAAGTCCCTCCGAGCCCAAAAGGTGGAGTCCTCTCCACTTCCCGCGACATCTGCCTGAACACCATCTCCTGTGCACATTGTCCGATCTGTAAAATCTCCTGAACTTACCCCATGGCCGAACAAAACCCCATCCTCCTCGACCTCCCCACCCCCATCCTCACCCCCCGTCTCCTTATCCGGCCAAAGCAGCCCGGCGACGGCGCAGCAACCTCTCTCGCCGTCCAGGAAACCTGGGCTGACCTCCATCAATGGATGGACTGGGCAGGAACCATCGAGGACCACACCCCCGAAAAGCAGGAAATCCGCACCCGCCAAACAATGGCAAGCTATCTTCTCCGCGAGACCCTTGAACTCCTCGCCATCGAACGCGCCACCGGCCTCCCCGTAGTCTGGTGCGGCTTCCACAACCTCAATTGGAACATCCATCAGTGCGACACCGGCTACTGGGTCCGCAAAGCTGCTCATAATCGCGGCTTCGCTACGGAAGCCACCAACGCCCTACTCCGCTACGCCTTCACCGCCCTCGGCATGACCCGCGTAGCCATTCGCCATGCCGCCGGCAACGAACCCAGCCGCCGCGTCATAGAAAAGCTCGCCTTCACCCCGGAGGGCACGCTCCGCGCAGCCGCCCACCTCCCCGAAGGCCGCACCGCTGACATGCTCCTCTACGCCCGCCTCAACCTAACTGACCTTCCACCGCTCGCCGTTCACTGGGGTACCCCAAGTCTCAAGAACGGCAACGTCGCAGCCCACCTTGAAACCCTCGAACGCCGCCTCCTCGACCCCACCGTCCGCAAAAACCACGCCGCCGTGTCCCATCTCCTCACCGACGACTTTCGCGAGTTCGGGAGCTCCGGCACAACCTTCACTAAACAAGAGATCCTGACGCACCTGGCCCACGAAGCTCCCCCTGAACTCACCCTCAGCGACTTCCACTGTCAACTCCTCGGCGATGACACAGCCTTTGTCACCTACCACTCCCACCGCCGCACCCAGGACGGCACCTCAACGTCAGCCCTTCGTAGCTCCCTCTGGGTACGCCGGGGAGAAAACTGGAAGCTCCACTTCCACCAAGGCACCCAATCCTAAACACCAGCTCAGACGCACCGCAGCGCAAGACTCTCGATTTCGAGTCGACTTCCTCTAACCTCACCCGTCGTCGACAGTCACACACCTTGGGGCGGATGGCGTAGGCGTCCTGGCCCACAAAACAAAGCCCGCTCAGAAGTTCGGCCCAACATCGATCAACCCGGAGGCTGTTATCACGAACGCGGCAGAGAGCAGAAACCCACTAACCCGCCGTCCCGCCAACCTCCGCCAGGCTTCCCTGGCCATCGCTGCCGCCCTGCTCATCAGCGCCTGTGGCTTCCTGGTGGATGTCTTCTTCCACAAAGCACAGCGCCTGCTCGCCTCGGATCTGTATACCTTTGTGGTGGCTGGCGGCCTCTGCTACGCGCTCCTGTTGCACGAATCCCGTCGCCAGGCCGCTCTCGCCCGTCGCATGGAGATCGCCGCCGAAGTAAACCACCATATCCGCAACGCACTCACCAGCGTTGTCTTCACTGCCGCCGTCCAGAACGATCCCGCCCTGGAAGCCGTGCTGCGCGAGGCGACGGAACGCATTGATTGGGTCCTCAACACAGTCCTGCCCGACGGCTCTCCCGACCTCCAATGGCCGGTCCAGGCCCCTTCTTGGACACCCTCCACATGGCAACGGTCCTTCGACCTACCCGGGAAGCGCCCCCACGCAACACTCGGTTGCACCTCGACCCCAGCGGGCTCAGAAGTCGAGGACCTACATGTCCCGACTGAAACCGTCGCCATCGACCCCATCGAAGAACCGTCCAAATTCTAGCCAGCTCGCTTCCAGCGAAGGCCGCCTCGCGACAGCCACAAAATCGTCAATGTCTCACATCCATTTCAGGTTTGGCGGTTCAAGCGAGGAGGCTGCGAGAAGGCGAACCCGACCAGCGCAAAACCCAGCAGCGCCGGCACAATTGCCAACCTCCAAAGCAAAACCGCAAAGAGGGTCGCGCCATGCATTTCGGCCCGAAGACAAGGGATGGTGAGGCAGTTCGAAAAGCGCATACGCGTCAGGCAGAAAACAGATCGAATCGAAGCCGAGCGCAACCCACATTGCTTAGGCAAACAGTCAATCAGAGCTGACGAATACATCTACGCAAGTCACTTCGCCGCAGTGTTTGATTCCATGCAAGTCTTCTTCTCACCTAGAGCCAAGAAGCAGCTTCGAAACTGAACGTTCCTGCCGCAAGGTGTACCAGCCCGCCAGGATTCGACCTCGCCCACAGTCAGTTCGAAATGGCCCCGGATTGAACGCTGAACCCTTCCAACCCCTTCTACAATCACCATGTGCCCTTCCTGCACCGCGTCTTCGCGAGCCTCACCTCCTGGCACCTCCCCGCCGACGCCAGCGCCCACGGCCCCGCGCTCGACCAGCACCTCCTTCTCAACCTCAACATCGCCCTCGCCCTCTTCGTAGCAGCCAACGTCCTCCTCCTCGCCGGCCTCCTCTTCCGCCGTCGCGCCCCCCGCCCCATCCACAAACTCACCCTCGAGTACCTCCCCCTGGCCGCCCTCACCCTCCTGTTTTTCTGGTTAGGCGCCCGCGCCCAGCAACTGTGGGCCGCCCAGCGCTACACCGGCGCCGACCCCTCCGCCATGCAGGTCGAAGCCGTCGGCATGCAGTTCCTCTGGTACTTCCGCTACCCCGGCCACGACCGCGCCTTCGGCCATACCTCCCTCACCCTCGTCGACCCCGCCGCCGGCAACCCCCTCGGCCTCGACCCCCACGACCCCTACGGCCACGATGACCTCGTCCGCGGCCAACTCACCCTCCCCGCCGACCGCGAAATCGACCTCACCCTTCGCTCCCACGACGCTATCCACGGCTTCGCCATCCCCGAGCTCCGCCTCAAACAAAACGCCATCCCCGGCCAGGACACCCACATCCACTTCACCCCCACAAAACCCGGCACCTACGCCATCCTCTGCACCCAGGTCTGCGGCCTCGGCCACTACCGCATGCAAGCCGTACTCCACGTCCTCCCCCAACCCGACTTCGACCGCTGGCTCGCCACCCAGGAGGCTCACCCCTAACCCCGGCCGGTCTCCCCTGGCGTTAGCCGTTGCTTTCTTTCGTGGCCATTTCCGCAGGGGATCTGCAGTTGCCTTTGCTGTTGCCATGAAGCTGTTTTCTGCTTTGCCTTTGCCTTTTTAGTTGTCATTCCCGCAGGGAATCTGCGGTTTGCTCGCAGCCAACGAAACTGACCGTGACCACACCACCCTCCAACCCGCTCGAGACACCCACCCTCCCTCTGGGCGCATCGGCTTCGCGCGGCAACGCCGGGAGGAGGTGGGTCCTCGCCGCAGCCCGCACCCTCTTCACCACCCACCACCGCCCCCTCGGCCTCGCCTACCTCACTCTCTCCGCCATCGCCCTCGTCCTTGGCACAATCCTTTCCCTCCTCATGCGCCTCCACCTCACCTGGCCCGCCTGGAACCTCCCCCTCCACGGCCCCATCCTCCCCGAGGAATACCTCGCCCTCGTCACTATGCACGGCACGCTCATGCTCTTCTTCGTCATGACCGTCGCCCCCCAATCCGGCTTCGGCAACCTCATCCTCCCCGCCCAGATCGGTGCCGACCGGATGTCTTTCCCCAAGATCAACCGCCTCTCCCTCTGGCTCACCGCCGCCGGCCTCCTCGCCCTGCTTAGCGCCTTCTTCGTTCCCGGCGGCAGCCCCATCTCCGGCTGGACCGGCTACCCACCCCTTTCCGCCACCGCCCTCGCCGGCCCCGGCCAGGGCCCCGGCCTCGACCTTTGGCTCCTTTCCCTCACCCTCTTCTGCCTCGGCGGCACCGCCGGCGCGGTGAACCTCCTGACCACCGTCATCTACGGCCGCTGCGAAGGCCTCACCTGGCAACGCCTCCCCCTCACCGTCTGGGCCTGGTTCACCACCTCCCTGCTCTCCGTCCTCGCCTTCTCCGTCCTCCTCGCAGCCATCCTGCTCCTCACCTGCGACCGCCACTTCAACACAGGTTTCTTCGTCCCCGCGCAGGAATTCATTAACGGTGTCCTGATACAGCACAAAGGCGACGGCTCCCCCCTCCTCTGGCTCCATCTCTTCTGGTTTTTCGGCCACCCCGAGGTCTACATCGCCATCCTCCCCGGCATGGGCCTCACCTCCATGGTCCTCGCCAACTTCGCCCGCCGCCCCGTCTTCGCCTACCGCCTCATGATCGCCACCACCCTCCTCATCGGCCTTCTAGGCATAGTCGTCTGGGGCCACCACATGTTCGTAGCCGGCCTCAACCCCTTCGCCGGCACCGCCTTCAGCGCCGCCTCGCTCGCCATAGCCATCCCCGCCACCGCCAAGGTCCTCAGCTGGATCGCCACCACCTGGCGCAGCCGCCCCCGCCTCACCACCCCCATGCTCTTCGCCCTCGGCTTCGTCAGCCTCTTCATCGCCGGAGGCCTCTCAGGCCCCATCCTCGCCCAGCCCATCCTCGACGAATACCTCCACAACACCTTCTTCGTCGTCGCCCACTTCCACCTCATCATGGCCATGGCCGGCGCCTTCGGTCTCTTCTGCGGCCTCTACTACTGGGCACCCCTCATCTTCGGCCGCCGCCTGAACGAAACCCTAGGCAAAATCCACTTCTACGGCACCCTCTTCTTCGCCTACAACACCTTCCTCCCCATGCACCTCACCGGCCTCGCCTCCGAACCCCGCCACTACGCTCAGCTTCAAGGCATCTCCCCACCCGCCAACGCCCTCCTCCTCGCCACCCTCCCCCTCCAACGCCACATCACCACCTCCGCCCTCCTCCTAGCCGCCTTTCAACTCCCCTTCCTCGTCAATCTCCTTCTCCTCCTCCGCAAACCCCGCGAAACCGACCCCAATCCCTGGCAAGCCACCACCCTCGAGTGGGCACCCTCACCCCCCGCCAACTCCCTCCTCGCACCCGTCCCTGTCATGGCATACCGTATGCCTTGCGTCTACAGCCTCCACGACAATTCCTACTCCCCGCAATGGGAACCCGACCCCATTCCACAACACGACATTAAGCCTCCAGCTACCGGAGCCAGACCCGAAAAACCGGAGTAAGCTGAAACCTGAGCGCATCCCTGTCCCGCCCCAAGGCCTAACATGCCCACGACTCTCACGCCCCCCGAGATCGACCGCCGCAACGGCAACAACACCGGCGAAAACGACAATGGCAACGGCCGCCGCCCCCCCACCGACAAACGCACCGGCGGCAATGGCGACGGCGATAACTTCGGCGAACGCCCCCAGGGCCGCCGCGGCCCTCGCGAACGCCTCGCCCAGGCCCGCGTCGGCCTCTTCTTCGCCCTCGGCGGCGACCTCATGTTCTTCGTCGCCCTCGTCAGCGTCTTTTTCGTCACCAAGGCCACCGGCCACTTCGACGCCTACGACCGCTACATCAACGAGTGGCTCCCCACCACCATCCCCTCCATCCTCTGGCTCAACACCGCCGTCCTCCTCGTCAGCTCCCTCACCGCCGAGCTCGCCCGCCGCGCCATGTTCCACGAGCACCACGTCATGGACGAGTGGTTCGGCTTCGGCCGTCCCACCTCCAAACGCGCCGGCCTCTGGCTCCTCGCCACCCTCGGCCTCGGCCTGCTCTTCCTCATCGGCCAGTGGGTCGCCTGGGATCAGCTCGCCACCGCCCACGTCTACTTCCGCTCCAACCCCTCCAGCCACTTCTTCTATCTCATCACCTTCACCCACGCCGCCCACCTGTTCCTCGGCATCGGCGCCGTCGTCTGGGCCCTCGGGCTCCTCGCCCGTTCCCGCCAAATAGCTACCCGCCAGGTCGTCGTCGACTCCACCGTCTGGTACTGGCACACCATGGGCGTCCTCTGGGTCTTCCTCTTCGCCCTCCTCGAATACGCCCAGTGACCCAGCACCCCCACCACCCCGGCATCGCAGCTGTCAGAGTGGCCCATCCTTTGCAAAGCAAAGGGTGGGGTCGGCTGCCGATGCCCAGTCAATCGCTCCGCCCTGCCGCCCAAACGATCCGAAAATGCGCCCTCCTCCTTCTCTTCTTCACCCCAGCCCCCACCCTCCACGCCCAGGGCTGCACCCAATGCCTCGACTCGACCCGCGCCACCCCACCCCAGGTCCAGGCCGCCTATCGCCACGCCATCTACCTCCTCGGAGGCGCCGGAACAGCCATCTTCCTCACCGGCACCCTCCTCCTCCGCAAAAAGCTCTAACCCGCAACTAACTCTCCGTCGGCTCAGGCCCCCGCGTCGGCCCCGGCGGTGCAGCAACTTTCACTACCCGCCCACTCGCTGCCGACTCATAGATGGCTGCAATCAACCGCTGATCCTGCAAGCCCTCCTCACCCGGCGTATGCGGCTGCTTTCCCGTCATCACACAATCCGCAAAATGGTCCATCTCCAAAGCAAACTGATCCTTATCTCCAATCGTAGGCTCCATGACAGTCTCATGCCCATCCAGAAGCCGCGAACTCCGTAACTTCAACCCGTGATACCCAAAAGCCGGAGCTAACTCCGCCCACGCATCCGACCCTTCCAACCGCAACATCTGCGAGTGATGCCCCGCATACCCCGAGTTACACGCAGCCACCAGCCCGGAAGGAAACCGCAAACTAAAATTACAAGTAGCCTCCACCTCTTTAAACCGAGGATCCCCCGTCGGCTGCACAGTATACCCAAACACCTCGCTGGGCTCCTCCCCACTGAGAAACCGGGCCGCATTCAAGCAATACACCCCCACATCCGGCAAACACCCACCCCCCGCCAGCTTCCGGTTCAACCGCCACTGCGTGGGATCCCCTTCATTCTGCGTATTCGTCGCTACATAACTCCGCAAAGTTCCTAACTTGCCTTCCTTCACCATTTTCACAATAGCCCGGTTATTCGGCTCATACTGCTGCCGGTACGCAATCATCAGCAGCACATGTGCCGCCTTGCATGCCGCAATCATCCGCTCGCACTCGGCCACGGAGTTAGCCATCGGCTTCTCGCACAGGATATGTTTCCCCGTCTTCGCCCCCCGCACCACAAACTCCTCGTGCATCCCATTCGGCAGAACAATGTAGATCGCCTTCACCTCAGGGTTATGAGCAAGCTGCTCATAATTTGCATAGCTATAAATCGACCCCGACTGAATCCCATACTGCCCCGCAATTTTCTTTGCCTTCTCCGCATCTCCGGAGACCAGCGCCACCGGCTTGCACAGCTTTGAAGACCCAAACGCCGGCAAAATCTCATCAATCGACAACCGCCCCAGCCCCACAATCGCAAACCCAACCCGCTGGTCCGCAGGTTCAAAGGGTCCCGGTTCCTTCTCCGGACCCTCCGTCCGAACATCATGAATCGGCGACAACGAAACAGCATTCTGCCCATTCGGCTGCTGCCCAGCCCCCTGCGCCATAGCCAGCGGAGCCAGACCTGCAGCGGCAAGCACTCCACTCGCCCCTTGCAGAAACTGTCGGCGGCCAAGCGGCCCGTGAACTTCGGAGGTGGCGGAAGAGGATGGAGACGATTCAGCATTCATCATTGGGTTACGACGCATGGAGTCTTGGGATGCCATTGTCGCCAGCGGCGTCAAGGCGCCCAGCGCCTCAGCCGCAAGCCACCCACCCAGCATGAGCCGAACTCAACTACCGCCTCACACTCGTGCATCTCGACGCCCCACACATCCTCTATACTCCTTCGTAATCACCTCAAATTCGGAGAAGTATTTGAGCACTGCGCTGCTGCCCGCGCGCTTTCGCGCCACGGCCCTCATTTCGTTGTTCCTGACCATGACAGCCTTGCTCTCCGGCTGCGGCTCCTCCCCGACCTCCACTTCGCTCGGCATCGTCACCCAACCGGCCAGTCAGACCGTGGTAGCCGGACAAAGCGCCACCTTCGGCGTCATCGCGTCAGGCAACGGCACCCTGCATTTCCAGTGGAGCGCCGCAGGATCTCCCATCACCGGCGCTACCGGCAGCGACTACACCGTCCCGCAGGCCTCCGTGGCCCAGAGCGGCACGCCCTTCTCCGTCGTCATCACCGACGGCAGCCAGACCGTCACGAGCAGCCCGGCCACCCTCACCGTCACGGCACTCGTTCCCGCGCTGACCTTTGCTCCCCTGGCCGCAACGGTCTACGGCACATCCCCTTTCCCCGTCGCCGCGCAATCCCCCTCCAGCGCCCCCGTATCGTACGGCATCACCAGCGGCCCCGCCACCGTCTCCGGCAACACCGTCTCCGTCACCGGCGTAGGCACCGTGGTTCTCTCCGCCACGCAACCAGCTGCCGGCAACTACGCCGCTGCCACGGCGACCGCGAGCTTTACCGTGACGCCTGCCACGCCCGCGCTCACCTTCGCCGCCATCTCCGGGCAAACCTACGGCAATCCAGCCTTTCCCGTCAGCGCCTCTTCAGCCTCCACCGGATTGGTAATCTACACCGTCGTCAGCGGCCCGGCCAACCTCGCCGGGAACACGGTCACCCTCACCGGTGCCGGTACCGTGGTCCTGGCCGCCACCCAGGCCGCCAGCGGAAACTACGGCCCTGCTACCGCCAACGTCAGTGTCGCCGTCGCTGCCGAAACCCCAACCCTGACCTTCGCCCCCGTCGCGAACCAGATTTATGGCGCCCCCGCCTTTCCGGTAAGCGCCACCTCCGCATCCCCTGGCGCCGTGACCTACACCGTCGCCAGCGGCCCGGCAACCGTCTCCGGCAACACCGTCACCCTCACCGGGTTAGGCGCGGTCATGCTCGCTGCAACCAGGCCGCCACGGCAAATTACGCGGCAGCCACTGCCAGCGCCTCTTTCAAAATCGGCGCCAATATCGCCCTCTCCACACTATCGCCCGCAAACCAAACCCTGGCTCCCGGCCAACAGACCTTCACCGCTACCGCCACCGGCGGTGCCACCAATGGCCTCACCTGGACCGCCAGCGCCGGATCCATCACCTCTGCGGGCATATGGACCTCCCCCAACACCGCCGGGACTTACACCATTACCGCTACCAGCACCGAAGATCCCACCAAAACAGCCTCGACGACCGCCACCGTCTCCGCGCCCATCATCTCGACGCAGCCGGCCGGCCGTAGCGTCTGCCCAGGCGCCTCCGTAACCCTCTCGGCCGCCGCGCAATACGCGGCCTCCTTCCAGTGGTATCTGAACGGCGGCCCCATCAGCGGCGCAAACGCCGCCAGCTACACCATCCCGTCCTCCACTTCGAGCAACGCCGGCACCTACAACGTCGTCGTTAGCAACCCCGCCGGTAACGCAAACTCCACCGTCGCCGCACTCGCCGTCGGCTCCACGCTCACGGCAAATCCGGGAGGAGCAACCGTCCTCCAGCCGGCAACTGCCACCTTCAGCGTAGCCGCCGGTGGCCAGTCCCCCTTCACCTATCAATGGTTCAGCCTCGCCGCGGGCGCATCCACCCCCGCTGCCCTGCCCGGTGCCACAGCCTCTTCCTACACCACGCCCGCCACCACCGCTGCCTCCAATGGTGCAGCCTTCTACGCCGTCGTAACCGACAGCTGCGGCACAGCCCTCACCAGCAGCACGGCCACCCTCGCCGTAAACAGCGCACCCGTCATTACGCAACAGCCGGCGAATCAGCCGCTCTCACCCGGCAACCCGGCCAGTCTCAGCGTCACCGCCACGGGTACCCCCTCGCTCACCTACCAGTGGTTCTACATTCCCTCCGGCCTTCACCACGGCATCGCCCTCGCGGGCGCAAACGGCCCCACCTATACGGTTCCTGCCACCTCCACTACGGCCAGCAACAACGGCGACGCATACTTCGTCATCATCGCAAATGCCGTCGGTTCGGTTACCTCCGGAAGCGCCCTGCTGCAAGCAAATGCCGCTACAACCTCGCAATGGGTCGTCGGCTGGGGTGCCAACCCCGAAAATGCGCTGTCCGGCAGCGAGAACCCGGGAGGCAACGAACAAAGCTTCCGCTTCTTCCTTAACCCCACCGTCTCCGGCTCGGTCGAACGCGTACACCTCTCCAACTACTTCGGCACCACCCCGATCACCGTCGGTGCGGCACGTCTGGCTGCAGCCTCCGCCAACAACGGCGTATCCGGCGACGCCATCGACCCCACCCAGGATGTTCCTCTCACTTTCCAGGGCAGCTCCAGTATCATCTTGCAACCCGGACAGGAAATCGTCTCCGACCCCGTCGCGATCCCCTACACTCTCGGCCATAAACTAGCCGTCACCATGTACGTCCAGGGCACCTTTCCCGCGCTCACCCAGCATGAGTCCCAGGTGAACGTGAACTACGCCACACCCAACGGCGCCGGCAACACCACCACCGACGCCGGCGGCGCCAGCTTCACCCAAGGCAACACCGAGTGGTACCTCCTCACCGGGATCGATGTCTACGGCCCCTATCAGGGCACGGTAGCCGTCTTTGGCAGCTCTTCCGTCGACGGTCACAACTCCAACTTCGGCGATACCAACGCCTATCCTGTATCCAACGTTGCCGTCCCCGGGCAGGACAGCGACCGTCCTTCCGACTGGCTCGGCCGCGAACTGGCTGCCGCCGGCTACAACCTCGGCGTGCTCAACGCCGGCACCATCGGCGACCCCGCCGGCGAAGATTCCCGCTCCGCCTCCGGCTCTGTCATCGCCGGTGTTGATCGCATGCAGCACGATGTACTCGACCAGCCCGGTATGAAGGCCGTAGTCATCTACTTCGGAGGCATTGACCTCCGCGGCGACTGCGAACCCGCAACCAGCGTCGAAACCTCACTTACCAGCATGGTCAACCAGGCCTACGCCGCAGGCGTACGAGTCATTCTCGCCACGCTTCCCCCCTCCGAGTACTGCCAAACCGCTCAACCCCTCCCCACCGCTGCCGCCCCGTTCAATGGTGACCTCAATCCCGGCCCGGAAAACCCCGGTTCCACCCAGCGCCGCGCCCTGAACGACTGGATCCGCACCACCGGAGCCACCCTCCCCGGCGTCGTCGCCATTGCCGACTTTGACGCCGCCCTCCTCGACCCCGACCACCCCGACTTCATGCAACCCAACCTCAACTCCGGGGACAACTTTCACCCCAACGGCGTAGGCTACGGCGTCCAAAGCGGCGCCATCCCCCTAAGCTCCCTGCTCGGTCCCTAAGGGCGCCGCTGGAAGATATTCCTGCCAGTGTTGCGTAGAATTTCATCGCGATTGCTAAGCTGGAATCAGTCCTCGAGCGCAGCAGCAGCGGCTATCCCAGCGAGGGAGGCAGGGGGGACACACAACCTGGGCAAAGTACCCCTCTAAGTCCTTATTTGAACGTACTTTGAACCTGAAGTACCCGGAGGGGGGGAGGGGTGACCCCTACAGCTTCAACACCACCTTCATGGAATCCGCTTGCGGATGCGACGCCAGATGAATCGCCTCCGCACAGTCTTCCACCCCAAACCGATGCGAGATCAGCTTCGTCAGGTCCAGCTTCCCCGATCGATACCCCTCAAACACCAGCTCGATCCCCGCCTGCTGGATTGCCACAGAAGCCGAATACGAACCCATCAGCGTCTTCTCGTCCATACAAACTGCCGCTGGATCGAACGGCGCCGTCCCATGCTGCGTGGACGCGAACAGCATCACCCGTCCGCCCGGTCGAATCGCCTCCATCGCCGTCCCAATCAGCGCATCCGCGCCAACCGCCACCAAAGCCACATCGGCGCCACGCCCTTCAGTCGCCGCCTTGCAAGCCCCTACCACATCACCCCGCGCATCCAGTGGATGTTCCAACCCATACTGCCGCGCCACCGCATGCCGCTCTGGATACACATCCGAAGTCAACACCGTAGCCCCAGTCTGCCGAGCCAGCGCCGCCAGCAGGATCCCAATACTCCCCTGCCCAATTACCAGCACCGTGTCATCCGCCTCCAAACCCAGCAACCGAACCGCCTTGAAGCACGTATTCACCGGCTCGATCCACGCCGCCTGCTCCAACGGAATGTCATCCGGCACCCGAATCAACCCCGCAGGCGTAACCCCATCGCCCACGATCCAGTCCATCACCCGGATGTACTCCGCAAACCCACCCCCAGCCGCCGAACCCAGCCCAGCCGTCGTCCCCACCTTCTTGTACTGCTCACACTGCGCAAACGTCTGCTTTCTGCAGTAAAAACACTTCCCGCAAGGAATGTGGTGAAACGCCATCACCCGATCCCCAACAGCAAAGCCCCGAACACCCTCACCCACACGAGCAATAGTCCCCGCCATCTCATGCCCAAATACCCGCGGAGCAGAATGCGATCCCGTATGAATCTTCTTCAGGTCCGTCCCACAAACTCCGCACGTATCGATCCGGATCAACACCTCACCAGCCCCAATCTCCGGAACCGCCAAGGTCTCAGGCACAACCACATCAGGCGCACGGTACACAGCCGCGCGCATCGTCTCACCAACAGCTTCAGCCATACCTTTCCAGTCTAGAAGAGCCAGCTCACGACCGGCTCACCAACCAAACCCCCGCCACCAGCAACCCACACCCGATCAGCCTCCCTGGCGAAGCCGTATGCTGCTTCAAACCCACGAGTCCGTAATGATCCAGCGCCACCGACATCACCAGCGACGCCGTAAGGCTTAACCCCGTAAAGATCCCCGCACCCAGCTTCTGCACCATCGTCAAACCAGCGATAGTTGACACGATGCTGATCAGCCCACCTGTCCACGCCCACCAGCTAACCCCACCTACCTGCGCCAGCGGCATCGGCCCCCGCGCAAATACCTGCACAACGAGCATTCCCAGCAGCCCTGTCGCATACACCACAATGCCGGCCCACACCGGCTGGTTCAGCTGCCGGTTTAACTCTCCATTCGTCGCCGACTGGAACGGGTTCGCCGCCCCGGAAAGCACTGACACCAGAAACGCAAACCACGCCAAGCCGCACCTCACCCCAACTTGGACGCAGTTTCGCCTGCAATCCGCTCAACGATGATCTACAACCTGCACTTAGGAACCGCGATCCCGGCCAATGGCATCGACCAGCCGCTCCGCCAAACCCGTCAAAGCTCGGCTGCTGTTCCGCCCCAGCTTTCCCGCAGTCGCCCATGTTCCCGGCCGCAGCGCCGTATGCAGGGCAAACGCCCCCGTCCTGAAATGCCCATGCTTCCCCGTAAACCGCCCCAAGGAAGCCAATTCGAAGTCGTGCCCATCGGAAACGCCCTTGATCGCCCGAAACCGGAGTCCATGGGCCGCAGCCAGCCTCGCCACCGTCGCCGCCTCCATGTCCACCAGGGAAGCTCGGTAAGCAGCCGCCAACCTCGCCTTCTCCGCCACACTCGCGATTGCTTCGGCTGTCACCAACACCGGCTGCCCTTCGCCCAACACCGTCCGAAACCGCTCCCCGGTGCGTGACTCGACCACCATTCCCGCCTCGAGCACCGTCCCTGGCACTGCCTCGGCCGAGCACCCGCCTGCCAAGCCCGCCGAGATCACCTCGTCCACATCGCCATCCGCCAACGCAGCCTCAAACGCTACCGAAGCCCGCCCAGCACCCATTCCCCCTGCCACCAGCGTCGCCCGCCCCAGGCGATACAGGAAAACACCACGCGCCGCCAGCCCAGCATCTGGCTTTTGACGCCCCACCAAGGCGCGCAACTCCCGCGGCAACGCCACAATCACCGCAATCCGCCCGGCCATTCCTAATCCAGTGCTTTCGGAGGAGTTGGCGCATAGCCATTCGCCACAAACCAACGGCAAGCCTCACGCAAAGCCTCATCCACCGGCCCCACCCGGAACCCTAACTCCCGCTCCGCCTTCGCCGAACTCGCAAACATCATCTTCTTCCCCATCCGCACTGCTTCCATCGTCGCCCGCGGCTCCTTTCCGCGCAGCTTGCCCGTAACCAGTTCATCAAAGAACGCAAATCCCATCGCCACCGCATGCGGCACCTTCGCTTTCGGCGAGGGCAAGCCCGTTATCGCCCCCAACCGGTCCAGAATCTGCTTCAAGCTCAGATTTTCCCCACCCAGGATGTATCGCTCACCCGGCCGCCCCACTTCCAGCGCGCGAAGGTGCATCCGCGCAACCTCACGCACATCCACCAGGTTCAGCCCAGTCTCGACATACGCCGGGAAGTTCCGCTTCAGGAAGTCCACCACGATGCGCCCCGTCGGCGTAGGCTTCGCATCCATTGACCCAATCGGCGTCGTCGGATTCAGGATCACCACGTGCTGCCCTGCCCGCGCTGCCTCTATCGCGACCTGCTCCGCCATCCATTTTGACCGCTTGTAGTGCCCGATCATCGCCGCCTCGTTCACGGGCGTCGTCTCATCCACCACGGTTCCAACCCGGTCGAAGCCCATCGTCGCCACGCTGGATGTGTACACCACCCGCGGCACGCCAGCCTCCCGCGCCAGGCGCAATAGCTCCCGCGTCCCGTCCACATTGGCTTTGTACATCTCCGCCGGATCCGGAACCCACAGCCGGTAATCCGCAGCCACATGGATCAACGCAGCGCACCCACGCAGCGCCGCTGTGAAGGCAGCCGGCTCGCGCAGATCTCCCTGAACCTGCTCAACTCCGGTTGGCAGGTATGTTCTGTTGGAGGCGGGACGCACAAGAACCCGCAAGTCGAATCCGGCTTCAGCAGCCGATCGAGCTACATGCGCGCCCACAAAGCCAGTCGCCCCTGTCAGAAACAGGCGCACGGCTTAGTCCAGCTTCTCCGGCGCAATCTGAATGTCCGTTTCACCCGCTGTCTTCTTTTCCCAATATTTCTTCACCCAGGCCTCGAAGCTTTTCCCCGCAGCCGTATCGCGGCCGGAGAACTTCAACGCCGCCACATCTCCGTAAGCGACGTTCACCCGCTGCACGGCCGTGCCCGCACCGGCCCCTCTGGCCGGAGTCGGAATGACTCGCACCACGGAATCACCGAGTGTAGGGCCTGTTCGCCGGTCATAGAGGTATCCCTCGACTACCGAGCCATCTTTACGCGTGATCGTCACATCTCCGCGGTAGTCGAAGGCCTTCTCCAGCGCCTCGCGCACCTCGGTTTCGGAGGCAAGCGCCGGAATCCATCCTTCCAGATTCTCGCGATCCCGGCCCGCCGCATGCTCCAGTTGGTCCGGCGAGGCGTGTTCCAACTGCTCTACTTTGTTGTGCTCCTGCCCTGAAGTCGCCATCTGGCTCAGTCCCCCGCCACGCTGGTCATCTTGTTGTCCACCGAGGTGGTCACCACCACCGGTGTGGGCTTCCCGACACTGCCCGCAATCTGTACCAGCGGGATGTGCCCCTCCGGTTTCCAGTCGTTCAGGATCGCCTGCGCGCCTGCATCTTCATAAGTCCTGTTGAAGAACGCCTTCGCGGTCTGCATCAGGCCCTTGATCGAGCCGAAGGTGTAGTTCACCCCGGATGCCTCATAGCCCGAGTGCACCATGCAGTTCGCGCAGCGAGGATTCCCGCTCTCGGTACCGTACTTTGACCACTCGACCTCGTCCATCAACTCCTGGAAGGTGTCCGCATAGCCGTCCTGCAACAGGTAGCAGGGTTTCTGCCAACCAAAGATCGAATACGTCGGCATGCCCCACGGGGTGCACCGCAGTTCCTTGTGCCCCATCAGGAACTCCATGAACATGGGCGACGCATTGAACTCCCATGTCTTCTTCCGGTTCGACAGCAGTGCCCGAAAAAGACGCCGGCTCTTGGCCCGGCCCAGAAAGTGGTTCTGGTCTGGTGCCTTGTCATAGGTGTAGCCCGGCGACACCATCATCGACTCAACCCCGGCCGCCATCAACTCATCAAAATGATCGCGTACTGAATTCGGATCCGCCCCATCGAAGAGTGTCGTATTGGTTGTGACACGGAAGCCCGCCGCCACCGCCGCCCGCACGCCTTCCATCGCGATCTCATGCCCACCCTCCCGACACACCGAGAAGTCATGGTGTTCCTTTTGCCCGTCGACGTGGACAGAGAAGGACAGGTACTTGGACGGGGTAAACCGATGCAGCTTTTCCTTCAGGAGGAGGGCATTCGTGCACATATACACATACTTCTTGCGTGCGACCAGGCCAGCCACGATTTCTGGCATCTGCGGGTGCAGCAGCGGCTCGCCCCCCGGGATCGCCACCATCGGCGTCCCGCACTCATCCACCGCCTGGAAGCACTGCTCCGGTGTCAGTTCTGCCTTCAGAATGTGCGCCGGATACTGAATCTTCCCGCAGCCCGCACAGGCCAGGTTGCAGCGAAATAGCGGCTCCAGCATCAGCACCAGCGGATACCGCTTGCGCCCCTTGATCTTCTGCTTCAGCACGTAGCTGGCTACGGTGAGTGCCTGCGATACGGGAACGGCCATCCGTAATTCTCCTCCAGCTGCCCTTGCAGCCTATGGTTCCAAGCTCTTCTTCGATGTCACAAACCGGTACTAGGCTTCAACCGCTTCCCGTTCCAGCGCCTTCTGGTACGTCGTCAGCGCCAGCAACGGAAAGTATTGCTTGTAAAGATGATAGCCAAGGTAAAACACGCGCGGGAAGCCGGTTCCGGTGTAGTGACTTTCACCGTTCCTGCCGGGCATCAACTCATCCCATGAACCGTCCTCGTGCTGCCGTTCCGTAAGCCAGCGCACGCCCTTCGCCACGGAGTCCGAGCGGGTGTCATTCGCCGCGAGCAGCCCGAGCAGCGCCCACGCCGTCTGCGACGGGGTCGAGGGACCCACACCCCGGGTTGCCGGGTCGTCATACGTTCCACAGATCTCGCCCCAGCCGCCGTCCGTGTTCTGGACCATGCGGATCCACTCCGCCGCCTGCTGCACTGCGGGCTCAAGATGGGAATACTCCATGGCCTGCAAGCCGCGCAGGACCAGGAAAGTGCCATACAAATAGTTCACGCCCCAGCGGCCAAACCACGAGCCGTCCGACTCCTGGCTCTTCAAAATAAAGTGGATCGCCCGCTGCACCGGCTTGTCGCGTTGCGTGTACCCATAATTCGACAGCATCTCCAGGATGCGCCCGGTAATATCGACCGTTGGCGGATCGATCATCGCGTTGTGATCGGCAAACGGAATGGACTCGAAGATCTTCTTGGTATTGTCCTTGTCGAACGAAGCCCAGCCACCGTTCTTGCACTGCATGGCCAGCACCCACTGCACAGCGCGCTGCGTCACCTCGTGCTGGTAGCGCTCGCGGGGGTTGTCCACCGCCGTCAACGCCAGCAACACTTCGCCCGTATCGTCCACATCCGGCTGATGGTCATTGTTAAAAAAGAAACACCAGCAGCTGGGATCCACCCCTTTGACGTTGTGCGACCAATCGCCTTTGTAACGAATCTCTTTCGATAAGAGCCAGTCTGCCGCCTTAACTAACCGCGGGTCCGTTCGCGCAATCCCGACCTCGCCCATGGTGGATAGAACCTGCGCTGTGTCCCACACCGGGGAAAAGGCAGGCTGCATCCGGAAGGTCGGCACCGGATAATCGGGCGTTCCCTCGGGCTGGTCTATGCCCAGCCGTTCAAACTCATACACCGCCCGAATGACCTGTGGATCGTCCTGCGAATAGCCCAGATAACGCAAAGCCACAATGGCATTCAACATGGCCGGATAAATGGCGCCAAGACCATCGGACCGCTCAAAGTGCTCGAGCATCCAGGCTTCCGCCCGCTTCAACGCCACCCTGCGTAACGGTCGAATGTGGACGCGCTCCGCCCAATGCGCTACACGATCCCAGAAGAGGAAAAAATTCCTCCACGAGATGGGGTGTTTCGAATCCCAACGCAGATGAAGATTCGCATTCTCCCGGCCGCCCACAAAAAGCTCGTCAATCCCTTGCTCCGGCGTGAGCTTCTTGAACGGCTTTTTGGCATAAATAATCGACAGCGGAACAAGGATGGCGCGCGACCATGCGCTGATCTCGTAGATGTTGAAGTAAAACCAGTTCGGGAAGAGCACGATCTCCGGCGGAACCGCAGGTACCGCGTCGTAATCATACTGTCCCATGGCACACAGATAAATTTTTGTGAAGGTATTGCACTCCACCACGCCGCCCAACGAGAGCACGTTCTCCCGCGCCCTCACCATCACAGGATGGTCGGCCTTCCAGCCCATCAGCTTCAGCGCAAGATAGCACTTCACCCCGTAGCTTACGTTCGAGGGGCCGCCGGGAAACAGGCTCCATCCACCATCTTCGTTCTGGTGCCGAAGGATCTCGTTCGTGCAACGCTGCATGCGGCCGGGATCCCCCGTACCTAACAGCGTATGCATAAAGATATAGTCCGCTTCGAGCATGGAATCAGCCTCAAGCTCGCCGACCCAGTACCCCTCTTCATGCTGCTGGCCAAACACCCAGTCGACCGACTTGCGGACGGCCTCCTTGACCTGATCGATCCCGAGATCAAGACGCCCGAAACGGGGCTGTTTTGCTCCCTGCGGATTCAGATTTGCTGTGCTCATGTACTCTCGTTTGTTAGATTTGGACGAACAGAGAAAGCGCTTCGGCTACGGGGCCGGATGAACCGGGGGAGCCGACGCAATCGCCTGGACGATCTCGGGCGGAAGACCAAACCGTACATTCTCCGGCATCACTTCTACCTCTTCCACAGACGAAAAGCCTTTGATCTGCAGAAAGGCGACAACCTGCTGCACCAGAATCTCCGGTGCGGATGCCCCGGCCGTGATCGCGACCGTCGACACCGATTCGAGCCACTCCGGGCGGATATCCTCGGCTTTATCGATGAGATAGGATCCCGTCCCAAGGTTCTGGGAGACCTCGACCAGGCGATTTGAATTGGAGCTGTTCCGCGATCCGACCACCAGGACCAGGTCTGCCCCGTGCGCGACATTCTTCACGGCAGTCTGCCGATTCTCCGTCGCATAGCAAATGTCCTGCGCATGCGGGCCGGCGATATTGGGAAAGCGGTCCTTGAGCGCCGCAATCATGGTTCCTGCCTCATCGAGCGACAACGTCGTCTGCGTAAGGTACGCCACCTTGTCCGGGTCGGGAACCACCAGCGCCGCGACTTCTTCGGGTGTCGAGACGACCTGGGTCACGTCCGGCGCCTCGCCCTGGGTTCCCTCAACCTCTTCATGATCCCGGTGGCCCACCAGCACGAGGGAATAGCCCTGTTTGGCGAACTTGATCGCCTCCACATGCACCTTGGTCACCAGCGGGCAGGTTGCATCGATCACTTTGAGCCCTCGGTCTTTGGCACGAGCCCGCACGGCTGGAGATACCCCATGCGCCGAATAAATGACCCGGGCGCCTTCCGGAACCTCGTCCAGCTCGTTGACGAAGATTGCCCCTTTTTGGGCCAGGTCGTTCACAACATAGCTGTTATGAACGATTTCTTTACGCACGTAGATCGGAGCACCGAAGGTGTCCAGGGCTATGCGCACGATGTCAATGGCTCGGACGACGCCCGCACAAAATCCGCGGGGCTTGAGTAGAAGTACCCGTTTCGTAGCAATGGATCGTCCATTCTGCTGCGCTGCGACGGGGTCAAGAACAGAAGTGGTCACAAGGTCAAGTATACCCCCTTGCGGGGACCCAAAGGACTTGGGAGGGCCTCACGCGAGGTGCAGGCCCGCCCTCCCTTGAAGTGCCTTACATGTGGCCGCTGCAGCTCGCATGGGGGCAGTCGCAGGCAAGGCTTGTCGTGGCGGCCGCATCCTCGCAGGCCTGAGAACAATACTTTCCTTCGGTGATACTGCAGCTACAAGGGGTGTGTGCACACTTTTTCGCGTCAGCCATAGTTGCTCCTCCGGGTCGAATCTGCACGTGAGAGAGCCGAAGCGTTCTGAGCAGTTGCCTGGGGCTTACCGGCTCGCCTCGATCATCTGTCGGGCATGCATGCGTGACGCTTCGGTGAGGCTTGCCCCGGACAGCATGCGCGCGATCTCCTCCACGCGCTCTCCGTCGCCCATACTGCGCACCCCGGTCCGCGTTCGTCCTGAGCGCTCGCTCTTCTCGATAAGGAAGTGCTGATCCGCAAATGCGGCGATCTGCGGCAGATGGGTGATGCAAATCACCTGCTGACCCCGGGAAAGGTCCTTCAGCTTGTTGCCCACCGCCTCCGCCGCGCGGCCCCCGATCCCGATATCGATTTCGTCAAAGACCAGAGTGCGGGGCAGAACAGCGCCTCGTTTCTTTGCAAAGGCCGCCGCCTGCTCTTCCACGGCCGCCTTCAGCGCCAGCATCACCCGCGACATTTCGCCGCCAGAGGCAATCTCGGTCAGCGGTTTCAGCGGCTCCCCCGGGTTGGTAGAAATACGGCATTCCACGCCGTCCCATCCCGCTGCAGTCCAATTCTCCTCCGCCTCACTCGGCTTCACCTCGACGGCAAACCGCGATCGCATTGCCAATTCGTTGATCTGCCGCTCCGCCGCCTTGGACAGCTTGGCGGCAGCCGTCCTTCGAACCTCCGTCATCTTCTGAGCCGCCTCACGGTAACGGCCCGCCGCAACGCCCACCTGCACCGCGATCTCCTGTAATCGGGCGTCTCTGTTTTCCAGATCCGCCAGCTTCTGGGCCGCCGCGGCGCCGAAAGCTAGGACGGCTTCGAGTCCTGGTCCATACTTCCGCTTCAATCGGTCGAGCAAGGCCAGGCGGTCTTCCACCTCGGCCAACCGGTCCGGCGAGGCAGTCGCCTCATCGGCAAAATCTCGCAGCGTGGCCGCGACGTCCTCCACGGCCGCCTGCGCCGACCGCAACTGCTGCACGGCCTCCTGCAAACTCTCCTGAAAACGTGCGAGATCCTCCACGTGGCGCAAGGCCCCGCCCAGTCGACTTTCCGCGGAGACCTCACCCTCATAGAGCAGATCCAAGGCCGCACTCGCACCCGCAAAGATACGCTCCGCATTTGCCAGAAGCCGCTTCTCAGCTTCAAGCCGAACGTCTTCTTCGGCATCCACGATCCCCGCGGCCTCAATCTCCTTGGCCTGAAAACTCCAAAGGTCCATCAGGCGTAGGCGGTCACCCTCCGCCCCGCGCAGGTCCTCCAGTTCCCTCTGCAACTGCCGCCAGGACGCATACGCTGCCGCCACCGGCTCGGTCCCGATCTGCGCCGAACGGTCCAGCAGGAGCCTTTGCTGCGTGCCGTCAAAGGCCACCAGCGTCTCCGACTGCGCATGCACCAGCGCCAGTTCCGGCGCCAGTTGCCGCAGGACGCCCACGGTAGCGGGTTGGTTGTTCACAAAAACCCGTCCCTTGCCGCTCGATCCGATCTCGCGCCGCAGCAGGATCTCGTCGCCGGCCGCATCAATCCCGTTGTCCTCCAGAACCCTCTCAGCGCCGGGCGTCGTCTCAAAAACGCAGCCCACCACTGCTTTTTCCGCCCCAAACCGGACCATGTCACTGGAGGCCTTGCCGCCCAGCAGAAGGACCAGGGCGTCGATCAGAATGGACTTGCCCGCGCCCGTCTCTCCCGTAAGAAGATTCAGCCCAGGACCAAACTCCGCCACGGTGTGGTCGATGACCGCGTAGTTCTCGACTCGCAATTCCAACAGCATGCTTCCGGCACCTTCGCCACGGCTTCGCCTCGCCAGCGTAGCACGGGTTAACGCCCCTATCTTGCACCAAAGCAGGTTCGCCGGCCCGTGCACCGGCCGTTTTGGTACGGAGCCTATGTTTTCCGCGCGCGCCTGAGCCTTACACTGGAAGACGGAAAACATGATCGCTTTCGCTGCCCTCCTTCAAGACCCCCTCGCAGGAACTTCCACCACCCCCGCAGGCCCGCTCGCCACCTCCGGCCACACCAGCGCCCTTGCGGATATGGTGCACAACAGCGGGCCTATCGCCTTCACTGTTCTTATCCTGCTGCTGTTGGCCAGCATCTTCTCCTGGACGATCATGATCGCGAAGTGGCGCTCCTTTCGCGACGCCGACAACCAGAATCGCCGCTTCGTTCGCGCCTTCCGCAAATCCGGACGCCTCAGCGAGGTCGCCGCGGTCGCCGAGCAGTTCCGCCCCAGCCCGCTGGTTGCCGTCTTCAACGAGATCTACGACGAGTACCAGCGTCAGGCCGGAGGTCGCGGCACACCCCCCAACCCACAGGCCCTCGAACGAGCAGCCCTCACCGCCGCCAGTGAAAGCCTGACCATGATGGAGAGCCGCATGACCTGGCTGGCCACCATCGCCCAGGCAGCTCCCTTTATTGGTCTTTTCGGCACGGTCATGGGCATCATCGACGCCTTTCACGGCCTCGGTACTGCCGGCGCGGCTACCTTGCGTGCCGTGGCACCCGGCATTTCGGAAGCTCTGATCACCACTGCCGCCGGCCTTGTCGTGGCTATCCCGGCGCTGGTCGGCTACAACCAGCTCACCGCGCGACTGCGCGACTTCGCTGCCCGTATGGATGACTTCGGCCGCGAACTCCTCAACGCCATCGAGAACGCCGCCCTCGTCGCGCCCGCGCAGCCGCAGCAAACGCCCGCCTCCGCCTATAGCGGTGAAGAGCGGCGGAGGACCTTCTGAGTCATGGCCTTCTCCACGCGCGGCCGTACACAAACCGCACTCGCCGACATCAACATCACACCGCTGGTCGACGTTGTGCTCGTTCTGTTGCTGATCTTCATGGTCACCGCGCCCGTGCTCCAAAGCGGCATCGAGGTCGCCGTCCCGCAAACGCGCACGGTGAACCAAACGGTCGAACAACGCCGCGTCCTCACGCTCGATAAAAACCAGAATGTCTTTCTTGACGACAAGCCCGTAAACGTCCATGACCTGCCATCCATCCTGTCAAAGAGCCCCGACGCCAAGCAGACGGTCTACATCCGCGCCGACCAGCGCGCGCCCTTCGGCGCTTTTGCTTCGGTCATGGATGCCGTGAAACAGGCCGGCATCAGCAACATCAGCATCATCACCCAACCCTTTGATCGCTGAAAAGATGCCCGCTAGCGATCCCACGCACTGACTATGACCTCCATACCCCACCCGCACGCCGACGAACTTCATGACTACGATCGATTGGGCGGAGGCATGGCCGGTGCCGTCGTGCTCCACGTACTTCTTGCCGCTGCCGTCATCGGCGCGGCGTACCTGAACCTCGGCAAACACGACCGCTGGGGAGAAAACAGCGCCAGTGTCGGCGCCATTCAAGCCTCCATGGTTTCTGCCCTACCCCTGCCCGCGCACGCCAAACCTGTGGAAAAGCAGGTTCTCGCCTCCGAGGACGAGAATGCGGCCCCGTTACCGCCACCTAAAGCCACCACCCAGCCGCCCCCAAAGCCCACCGACATCCTGATGGAGTCCAAAACACCCGAAAAGCCCGCTCCTCCCGCCCCGGTAAAGAGCAACGCGCCTGCCAAGCCGGACGTGAAGGCTCCGCCCACCGAAGCTCCGCCGGTCAAACACCCGCAACCCACCCCGGACACCCCGAAGGCCCGTACCGGCGAGACTACCGCGACCCAACTTCCGGAAGCGATCTCCCAGGCCAAGAACGGCACCGCCACGGCGACCATTGAAGATCGCACCTTCGGCGCCCACTACGCCTACTATCTCCGCGCCGTCAGCCAGCGCGTTTCGCAAAACTGGTTCTCCGGCGAGGTCGACCCCCGCAGCTCGCAAGGCAAGCGCGTCATGCTGCTCTTCGACATCGACCGCGAAGGCACACCGCAGAACATCCGCATCGAAAACCGAAGCGGCTCTCCCACCCTCGACGAATCCGCGGTGCGTGCGGTGCAGCGCGTGGACGGCTTCGGCCCCCTGCCTGCCGGCGACAAGATCACGATCGAATTCGCCTTCGATTACAAACAGCCGTAAACTCTGCACCACAAACGGTACGGCTCAAACCTGAGCCAACAATCACAGCCTTCAGACGACTACAGTGGATGGGAATGCAAGGTATCACCAGAACAAATACGCGGCTCCGGGCACTTCGCTTCGCAGCGGCTCTCTTCACAGGCATCAGCCTTCTCGCCTCCGCACACGCCCAGGATCCGTTTCACCTCGAAACCAGCACCGGCGCTGACCGCCTTCGGCTCGCTGCCGCCAACTTCAAGCCCGGCGGCGCGGACCAAAGCTCCTCCGACCTCGTCCACACCTTCGACGCCACCCTCTTCAACGATCTCTCCAACGCCGGCATCTTCGACGTGGTCTCCAAGAGCATGGAGCCCGACAGCCGCCCCGGCACCCCCGCCGAGATCAACCTGGGCCAGTGGGCCGCCGCCCCTTCCAGCGCCGGCATGGTCGCCTTTGGCAACCTGGGCGTTGCCGGAGGCCGCATCACCGTCAGCGGCTTCCTGGATGACGTCCGCAACACGCAATTCCCGCAGGTCTTCGCCAAGCGCTACGACGATACCGCCAGCGAGGAAAACGCTCGCCAGATTGCCCACAAGTTCGCCGACGAAATCATTTTTCGCCTCGGCGGCGGTATCCAGGGCATCGCTGAAACAAAAATCTTCTACGTCCACTTCACCGGCGACGGCAACAAAGAAATCTGGGGGATGGACTACGACGGCGCGAACCCGCACGCCCTCACCCACCTCGGCGAAATATCCCTGTCTCCCCGCGTCTCGCCCGACAACTCCCGCATCGCCTTTGCCGCGCTTGACCGCAACGGCTTTCAGCTCAGGATGTATTCGCTGCTGCTGAACCGTGTCGTGTCCTTCAATTCTCCCGGCAGCACCAACATCTCTCCGGCCTGGGCGCCCAACGGCCAACAGCTCGCCTTCAGCTCTTCGCGTTCCGGCGACCCCGAAATCTGGATCTCCGACGTGCAAGGCGCCGCGGCCCGGAAAGTCACCAGCGTCCGCGGACCGGACGTTTCGCCCACCTGGAACCCCAAAACCGGCGCGCAGATCGCCTGGATCAGCGGTCGCACCGGCCTTCCGCAGCTCTACATCATGGACGCCGACGGCTCCGGTGTGCAGCGCATGACTGATGGCGGCTATGCCACCTCGCCCTCCTGGTCACCGAACGGCCAATTTCTCGTCTACGCGTGGGACCGCAAATACGGCCCCGGCGCCCCCGGCGGTCAGGACATCTACGTCATGGAAATCGCCACCAAGCGCTGGATCCAGCTCACCCACGACATCGGCCGTTGTGATTTCCCCTCATGGTCTCCCGATGGTCGTCATATCGTCTTTGCCAACTCGCCCGACGGCCGTGCCGACCACACCCGCATCATGACCATGCTCTCCGACGGAACCGAAAAGAAAGCACTCTCCAATGCCGGAAACGACATGCCGAACTGGAGCTTTCGCTAAATCCATGTCGCGTTACGATATGAGGTGCGGGTTATCACATCGACGCAGCCACCGAGGACCTACCAGATTGTTTGAAGCTGAAAGAGGAACAACAATGAACGCAAGCCGATTGTCGATGGTGCACTCACGCTTTGCGGGCCCGGTACGGCGCTCCGCATGCGTCCTGAGCCTGGCTGTGCTGGCCCTGGCCGGTTGCCATAAGAAGACTGCTCCCGTGCCCACCAACGCGCTACCCCCAGCCACTACCGCGGCCGCGCCCACTGCAACGCTGACAGCCGACCCACTTGCCATCGACCTCGGCCAGTCTGTCGTCCTGAACTGGCGCACGAGCAATGCGACCAGCGCCTCCATCGACGGCATCGGCGATGTGCAGGTCAATGGCACCCAGACGGTCTCCCCGGCCAACTCCACCAATTTCCACCTGATCGCCAAGGGTGACGGCGGTACAGCCGAAGCGAACGTCCGTGTCACGGTTCGCGTCCCGCAGGTTCCCGGCGGCGGGAATGCGAACACCGCGAATGAGAGCGACATGGGTTCGGACGCAGCGTTCCATGCCGCGGTGCAGGATCTTTTCTTCGGCTATGACAGCTATGACATCAACCCGGATGCCGAGAACAGCGTGGCTTCCGCAGCCCGCTACCTCAACACGCACTCGGCCATCAAGGTCCTCATCGGCGGCTACTGCGACGACCGCGGCTCAGCCGAGTACAACATCACCCTCGGCGAAAACCGCGCCAATGCTGCCAGGGATGCGCTGACCTCAGCCGGTGTCGCCCCTGGCCGCATCCGCGTCGTCAGCTACGGCAAGGAGCGTCAGTTCTGCACCGACGAGACCGATTCCTGCTGGCAACAAAACCGCCGCGCACAGTTCATGATCGATCGCTAGAGCTTCGAAGGCTGTTCTGCAACTCTGCTGTACTTTCCCCTGAAGGTCTTTGCTGCTGGAGGTTGAGTAGAGAGACCGCCCAAGCGAAACGCGGGTGCCCCCGGAGTCCGGAATCTCGGACCCGGGTGTAAGGGCACAGAATCCTCAACGGAGTACCCACTATGCGCATGTTCTTTCCTGTCCGCCGTCTCACCCCCGTCGCTCTCCTGCTGTTGGGCCTCAGCGCCCGACCGGCTCTGGCGGTCAACAAAGACATGGTTCAGCTGCAAACGCAGGTCCAGCAACTCATCGACTCGCTCGCCCGCCTGCAACAATCCAACGATCAGCAAATGGGCGTGCTCAAGGACCTCGTGCAGCAGGACGTCGACGCGGTCAACAAGATGTCTCAGACCGTCTCCGCCCTGCAGGTGAAACTTGGGAGCCAAGCCGAGGCGCAGGGACAGAAGAACGACCAGATCTCAGGCCAGGTGCAGTCGCTCAACGACTCACTCGACGAGTTAAAAGCCCGCATGCAGCGCATGGAAAAGAGTCTCACCGACCTGCAGGGTCAGGCGCAGTCCACCAACGCCCTGCTCGGCAGTCTTCCCGGCGCTAACGGCGGAGCCTCAGCGGGCGGTTCCGGTGTCCCCGCTAACCCGCCGACCGCTGCACCTTCTACCGCACCAGGCCCGGGCAGCGCGGATAACGCACCTCCTGCTGCAGCCGCACCCGGCGGCCTTGCTACCCAGCCTGCACCCGTCGCCAATGGCCCCTCCGCTAACACCATGTACCGCGCCGCCTACAGCGATTACATGGCCGGCAAGTACAACGTAGCCGCATCCGAATTCTCCGACCTGATTAAGGCTTATCCGGACGACAACCTCGCCGGCAACGCCTATTTTTATAACGGGGAGATGGAACGCCGCGCCGACAAACCCACCGCGGCCATCAAGAACTACGACCAGGTCCTCGAGCGCTACCCTGACAACGCCAAAATTCCCGCCGCTCACCTGCACAAAGGCGAGGCCCTCCTTGCGCAAAAGCAGACCGACGCCGGCGTCCGCGAACTGCGCGCCCTGGTCCAGCGCTTCCCTAACTCCCCGGAAGCCTCCCAGGCTCGCGCCCGCCTCAGCGCCCTCGGCGCCTCCACCGCCTCCCGGCGCTAACGCAGCTCACGACGGAGAAGGTCACCCCTCGTACATCTCCCAGACTGCTTCCAGATCGAGTACAAAGCCGTCCACAGGACCAGAGCCTTGCACTGCGCTTCCGCGTTCGAGGATGACCTCCTTGCCCGGCTCGTAGACCAACACGGAACGCTTTGGCGGATTGATCAGCCATGCCAACTCCACCCCATTCGCAATCCACTGCTGCATTTTGGCCTGAGCCGCTGCGAG
>CAXUDN010000025.1:0-1615 GCA_964249715.1 uncultured Acidobacteriaceae bacterium | reverse complement strand
CCAACTCCACCCCATTCGCAATCCACTGCTGCATTTTGGCCTGAGCCGCTGCGAGTGAGTCCGTCCTTGACCGCAGTTCAATCACGAACGCAGGTACCGTGCGCAGAAAGCGCTTCCGATCGCCCGGCCGCAATCCGTTGACCTGCTCCTGAGTCAGGTAGGCCGCATCTGGACTCAGCGAAGACCCGTCCGGCAGGAAGAACCCAGCTGACGCCCCGGATACGATTCCGCGCCCGTGCTGCTTCGCCCATGCCTTGAGCTGGTAGATGACCTCCGCATTCCCTGCGTCGCTGTCGAAACCAGCTGGTGCATTCACGACGATCGCGCCTTCTTTCGTCCTCTCCAAAGGAAGATCGGCATTCAGGAAACACAACTGCTCGAACGCCTCGTCCGTCAGACGTGGCTCGATCACCAGCTTCTTCGGAGCGTCCGCAAACTCAAGCAGCATCGGCATGGCTGCAAGTTTAGCTCATGCCTTGATCTCTTCCGTTTGCCCAGCTCGCTGCGCCGCATGCAGCTCCTGCAAGCACTCCACCACCCGCCGTCCACTCTGCAGATACTCAATGCCCTCTACCGCCGCCACTGCCGCCGCCAGCGTCGTAATCATCGGCACCCGCGCGGCCACACCCGCACGCCGCAGTGCCTGTTCATCAAACACCGCATCTGCCCCCGTAGGCGTGTTCACAATCAGCTGAATCCGCTCGCTCTTGATCAGATCAACCACATTCGGCCGCCCCTCATCGACCTTGTAAACGCGTTCAACATGCAACCCCGCATCTTCCAGCATTGCCGCGGTTCCATGCGTCGCCACCAGCCTGAACCCCGCATCCGTAAACCGCTTGGCCAAGGGCACCAGCGCGGGCTTATCCCGGTCATTCACGCTTAAAAACAACGTGCCCTCTGTAGGCAGAATCAACCCCGCCGCCGTCTGCGCCTTGGCAAACGCCTCGCCAAAGCTGCGCCCCACGCCCATCACCTCACCGGTGGACCGCATCTCCGGCCCCAGCACTGGATCCACGCCCTGGAACTTCGCCCACGGAAACACCGGCGACTTCACAAAGAAGTGATCGCCCGTCCCCAGATCCTTTCCGCTCGCCACCTGCTCCGGCAGCAGGTCCTTCAGCCGCTGCCCCGTCATCAACCGTGAAGCAATCTTGGCCAGTTGCACCCCCGTCGCCTTCGACACATACGGCACCGTGCGCGATGCCCGCGGGTTCACCTCAATCACATACACCTTGCCCCGCTGCACCGCAAACTGCAGATTCACCAGCCCGATCACGTTCAACGCCAGCGCCAGCTTGCGCGTATACGTCCGGATCGTCGCCAACACCTCCGGCGTAAGATCTACCGAAGGCAGCACACACGACGAATCTCCCGAGTGCACCCCGGCCTCTTCGATGTGCTGCATCACCCCGGCAATCACCACGTCCTCCCCATCACACAGTGCGTCGACATCGACCTCCTGTGCGTCCTCGAGAAAGTGATCGATCAGCACCGGCCTCTCCTGCGAGTACTCAATGGCCGTCGCCATATAACGCCGCACCGCCTCATCGTTATACGCAATCACCATCGCCCGCCCGCCCAGCACATACGACGGCCGCACCAGCACCGGGTA
>CAXUDN010000024.1:33292-42272 GCA_964249715.1 uncultured Acidobacteriaceae bacterium | reverse complement strand
GGCATGCACTACACCATGGGCGGCCTCTGGGTGGACTTCCACCAGATGACCAACATCCCCGGCATCTTCGCCGCGGGCGAAGCCGACTACAGCATCCACGGCGCCAACCGCCTCGGCGCGAACTCCCTGCTCAGCTGCATCTACGGCGGCTTCGTCGCCGGCCCCTGCGCCCTCGAATACGCCAAATCCCTCGCCCCGATGCCCAGCGACGGCGGTCACGCCGCAGAAATCCAACGCCAAACTGAACTCAACAACGGCCTGCTCCACAACAAGGGCACGGAAAACCCCTTCCGCCTCTGGCGCGAACTCGGCGACACCATGACCCGCCACGCCACCATCATTCGCTACAATACCGGCCTCGCCGAAGCCGACGCCAAGATCGTCGAGCTACAAGACCGCTTCCGCAACATTAATCTCTCCGACAAAAGCCAGTGGGCCAATACCAGCTTCGCCTTCGCTCGCCAGCTCTGGAACATGCTCCACCTCAGCCGCGTCGTGGTCCAGGGGGCGGCCCTTCGCGACGAAAGCCGCGGCGCGCACTACAAGCCGGACTTCCCCGACCGCAACGACGACCAGTTCCTGAAAACCACCAAAGCCACCTTCGTCGACAACGCCCCCAAAATTGACTACGAAGAGGTCGATACCCAATTCATCACCCCACGCCCTCGGAGGTACGACGCCGCCGCTTAAGGCCACAGCTACCCCCGCGCCCGCTGCCGCCATCTGACACAGCATGAACGGCATCGGACCAGTCGGACTTAAGCACATCATCTACCCTGCGCTGATCTTCGCTTTCCTCTGCGTGATGATCGGTTTGTTCCTCTACACCCGCGCCTCCAAGCGCAAGCAGAAGCAGCTTGTGGGCGACAATCCGGCCAGCAAAGAGGCCGGTATCCTGGCGGCAAGGCAGTCCATAGAGAGCAAGGGACCTAATCTGGACTAACTTCCCGCCGCCTTCTCTCGATTCCGCCCACAACGAGGCCGTCACGGTGAGCATGAGCTACACAACCATCGCCATTATCCTGACCTTCGTCGCCGTCCTCTTCTACGGTGCCTTCGTTCTCTATGGCACCTGGATCGACGGCCGCCGCCAGGCGTTGCGCGAGAAGGGGCTACATCCCACTACCGACCGCAATGGCCAGGTGCACGCTCAGGAAGACGAAGACGAGCCGGATGCGTAGGCCACGCACATCCCACGTCCCGCTGGTCGCCGCACTCGTTTGCTCCGCAACCCTGTTCGCCCAGGGGCCGGCCACCCAACTCGCCGCCGACCGCGCCCACCGCGACACCGCCATCCACTGGCCCAAAGAATTCGACCCCGGCACTGCGCCCGTTTTCTCCCACAACGAACTTCTTCTCCATACGGACTGCCATCGCGCCTTCACCCACCTCGCCGACGCCACGCACTGGCCTGACTGGTTCATCCTCACCAAAGACGTAATCATCGAAGGCCCCAATCAGGCCGTGCAAAATGGCACACTCCTCCGCCTCAAGATCTTCGGCTCACCCATCCAAAGCCGCATCGCCGAGTTCGTTCCCGATGCGCGCCTCAGCTGGATTCCCTTTGGCGCCGACGAAACCGAAACCCGACACGGCCATTACCACGCCTGGCATTTCGTACCTGAGGCCGGCAATTGCCGCGTCATCACCGAAGAGACCGGCATCGGCCCCAACGATATCAAGGATCCACAGACCAACAGCAGGCTCATGCACCGGGCGCACGACCTCTGGCTCGCCTCCCTCCGCTGGGCGGCTGAACCATAATCGACCAGCTACCCAGCACCACGCAGCTACACTTACCGAGAGACACGACCCATGGCCACCGCCGTCCAGACACCCCAAGCCACACTAAAAGCCGAAGTCACCACCCCCGGCCACCCTTCCTCCAGCCGGACCTTCACCGTCAAGGTGACACGCCAGGCAACGCCCGACGCCCCCGCCCGCACCGAAAGCTTCGCAATTCCCTACCGCCCCAACATGAACATCACCTCGGTGCTCGGCGAGATCGCTCTGAATCCCGTCACCGCGGACGGCGCCCAATCCACCGCCATCGCCTATGACGCCAACTGCCTCGAAGAAATCTGCGGCAGCTGCGCCATGCGCATCAACGGCAAAGCCATGATGGCCTGCTCCGCCCTGGTCGACAAGCTCCTCGGCGACAACAACACCATCACCCTCGCCCCGCTCTCCAAGTTCCCCGTCGTCCGCGACCTCGCCGTCGACCGTTCCGTTCTCTTCGAAAACCTCAAGCGCGTCAAGGCCTGGGTTCCCATCGACGGCAGCTACGATCTCGGACCCGGCCCGCGCCAGGCCCCGCAAATTCAAGAACAGCGTTATCCCCTCTCCAATTGCATCAGCTGCACCATCTGCATGGAAGTCTGTCCCCAGTTCAACGATGTCACCAACTTCGTCGGCGCCGCCACAATCGCCCAGGCCAAGCTCTTCAACATGGACCCCGCAGGCTCTGTCCTCAAGGAAGAACGCCTCCGCGCTCTCGCCGGCGACGGCGGCGTCCAGGAGTGCAGCTTCGCCCAGAACTGCGTCCAGGCCTGCCCCAAGCAGCTCCCCCTCACCGAAGCCATCTCGGACATCGGCCGCGATGTCTTCGTTCAGCAGGTCAAAGACTTCTTCCGCCGCTAACTGAGCTAAGCCGTCCGCTTCACGACAAACACCGTCTTGTCGTCAATCAAAGCCTCTTCCCCTCGCTCGCGCAGACCATCATCCTGCTCGAGCGCGAAGTTCATCAGCGCATCGCAAATCTCCCTCGCCGATTCATGCTGGTGCGCTTGCAGAACACCATCCAGCAACGCGCGCTCGCGTTGTCCATAGCCGTCGTAAACCCCGTCGGTGTACAGAAACAGAATGTCTCCCGGGTGCATCAGCGTGATCTCGGAAACATCGGCCAACGTAAACTCCCGTTTCCGCAGATTCAGCGAGAAATACTTGTTCCGGTCAGGATGTTCCGCGGGCAATTGCAGGCCCAGCGCAAGAAACTGCGCCATATGGCTCTCGTGCACCTTCAACAGCCGGGAACTCTTCGCGGAAAACACCAGCGGCGGCGGATGCCCGAAGTTCGCAAAGCGAAAATGCCCTCCCGGCCGCACCTCCCCATACAGCATCGTGGCAATCTCGCGAGCGTGTTCCTTTTCACTCACCCCAAGCGCATTGCGGGCTGTCAGCGACTGCGCCAACCGCAGGTTAAGGTTTTCAAACAGTTCCGGCGTGGTTTTCCCATAGGCGTCCAGCTCGGTCAGCATCAGCGCCTGAAACGTGTCATGCACCGTGGACGCAATCTTCGCCGAGATAATGTCATGCCCTTGCGCGTCCACCAGCAAAACACCCGCCGTGGAGTACAGCTCCTGCAGGTCCTCCGAGACCCTCACCTGCTCGGAGCTTTTCGCAAACCTGTACTCGCTTTCCATCTCCGGCCGATAGTCAGGCTTGCTCTTCATCCACTCCACATGGTCATCCACGCAGGTGTGAACAGCCTCGCCAGGAGCGAGCGGCTGGAGATACTCCTTCGCTAAACGCTGCGCCAGCTTGATGCGTGCCTGGAGATCGTAGCGCTGCTCAAAGTTGACGTACTCAAACAGATCACCACCGACAATTCCCGCGGGAATCGATCTCCCAAACATCTCAATGCCCGCAATGCGCGGAATGGCGCCTTCCACCGGCATCAACCGGTCGCGTAGGTACTCATCGATACGTGGAAACTCAAAAGCATTCGCCATAACAGGCCTCTGCTGCGGATCCGCTCCGACCCTTCCCAGACTAGCGCACCCCGCGTCAGCTTTTCCCGGACACCCGAAACTCCGCGATCAGGGGTAAATGGTCTGATGCCACCAACGCCGTCCGGCTGCGCCACAGCTCCGTCCCCACCAGCTCCAGAGGCGGCTCGAAGTAGCAATGATCCAGTGTCAGCAACGGCAGCATACCCGGAAACGTCTTTGGAAAGCGCATCGCATGCTTTGGCTGGAATGTCGCAAAGCTCTCCGTTAACAGCTTCGTCGTTAAACCTCGCGTCCACTCATTGAAGTCTCCTAAAACCAGCCGAGTCCCCTGCAACCCCGGCTGCGCAAGCACATCCTCACTCATCAAGCGCCCCGCCTGAAAACGCCGCTCCATGAACCCTGTACCCAGATGCACGTTGAAAACATGGAGCACGCTTCCCTCACCCAGCACAACGTCCGTCTGCAGCACGCCCCGAGCCTCCCGCTTGCCCGTCACATCCACATTCTTCCACCCCGACAGCGGCAACCGGCTCAGCGTCAGATTGCCATAGCTCCCGCCTCGCAGCGGCCGGTTCGCCCCAAAACACCCCACGTACTCCGGCATCGCCCGCCCAATCTCCCCTGCCTGATCCCAGATCTGCGACCCGCCCGGCGCATTGACAACCTCCTGCAAACATAAAACGTCCGCTGCAAGCTCCCGCAACACCGCAAGAATTCGCTCCGGGGCAGTCCGCCGGTCGAACCCCTGGCACTTATGGATGTTGTACGTCGCAACCCTCAACCCGTAACCCTCAGACCATTCCTGTTTCCTGTCCCAACTCCTACTGCAACCGCTCAAACAGCCATCCAAACATCTCCGGCGCCCTCTCCGTCACCGGCCGATGCTTCCACTGCTCCAGCGACACCCGCCGGCTATCCGCAAGATCACGCGCGGTATCGCTCTCCAGCCGCGCGGCAAACGCCTTCTCCCGCACAGCCAGGTTCACCTCGTCGTTAATCCCAAAAGACCGGTTATCAAAATTCGTCGACCCCACCACCGCCCACAGCCCATCCACAACCAGCACCTTTGCATGGATCATCGCCGGCTTGTATTCAAACACCTCCGCCCCGGCCTTCAGCAACGGTCCATAGCCGGCCCGGCTTGTACTGCGCGTTACCACATGGTCCGCTTTGCGCCCCGGCACCAGGACCCTTACCCTCACTCCTCGTTCCACCGCCCTGCACAACTCCTCGACCAGGCCCTTGTCCGGCAGAAAGTACGGCGTCTGAATGGAAATGCTCTGCTTTGCCGAAGCCAGCAAGAGCTGCATCAGCACCCTTGCCCGCGTCGATCCACCCGGCGTCGGCGTGCTGTTCACGACCATCGCCACGGTGTCCCCCTCACTCCGGACCTGCGGAAAGTACCGCTCTCCCACCAGCAACTCCCCATCCGCACACAACCAGTTCTCCGCGAAAGTAGATAGCAGACTCGGCACCGCATCCCCGGTCATGCGCACCACGGTATCCCGCCACCGCGGGCTTTTCCCCACCCCTTTCAACCACTGATCCGCTACGCCCGCCCCGCCGATAAACCCAACCTCTCCATCCACAATCAGCAGCTCCCGGTGTGTCCGGCTGTCCATCCGCGTAAAACTGTACCAACGCGGCCGGTTGTACCACCTCACCTTCCCACCCGCCTCCATCAACGGCTTAAAGAAAGCTGTTCCCGCCCGAAAGCTCCCAAATGCATCCAGCGTGACGTTCACCTGCACCCCGGCACGCGCCCGCTCCGCCATCGCCTCCAGGTACATCCGCCCAATCTCACTCGGCTGGAAGATATATGCCTCGAGACAGATGCTCTGCTTGGCCCCGCGTATCGCCTCCAGGGCCGCCGGATAAAAACTCGGCCCATTGGTTAGCACCTCGAGAACTCCCGCCCGATTGACCTTCGCGTCTGTCAACGCTTCTAGAACCTTCAAAAACTCTTCGGAGTCATTACCCGCCATCCCCTCCGAACCCTGGATCCGGTACCGCGGCAGCGGCGCAAACATCCCCGCAAGCAACAGCAGCAGCACAAACAGCAGCGCCAGGCCGCCCGCCACAACTAGGCTCGTCGGCAACGAAACCACCATCCAGTAGGCAGCCAACATGCGACACCTCCCCTCTGGAAGGGCACCGCCGGAAACCGCACAGCGCACCACTCCCCAAACAGCCCGCAAGCTAAGATGCACCCTCACCCGTCAGGCTCTCGAGGGCCATGTCTCTATTTGAATGGCAAGGACACGAACTGACGAACTGCGTTTTTCTCCTTCATAGCGCGGTTGTTTTTGCTCTTCGAGTTCCTATGGAATCGGGAACCGGGCAGCGCTCAGCGACAGTCGCTCAAACTTCCATACGCGGGTTGGATACCGCACGAACGTGTGTCGTCGCAGGCTTCCCTCGGACCTAGCGCGGGCGTCGAAAGGTACTCCGGCCCAGGGGCTCACGAGGATCAACATGACCGGCTACCCGGTTCCCCACGCCATAGGTCTGAATCTATGCGGCGTGAGCGTTTGCTGTCGTGTTCTCATGCTCAAGCTTCTACTCGCGTTGGTTATCTCCAGTCTGGCTGTTGAGCAGCTTCTTCTGGCACAAACTGCAGCTCCTCAAGAGGCAATCGGCACGTCAGTTGTGCGTCAGCGCGCTGCGGAAGGCGAAGTCGAGCGAAATCTGCAGACCATCCGGCTGTCAGTGGTGTATCTCACCTCAAACCAGTCCCGGCATCCGAATCAGAACTGGAGCTGACCTGTACGGCAGCGCAAACGGGTCAGGAGGTTCACGATCCGGAGCTCGGTAATCTCCGCACTTACGTGACAAGCGATCTAGCGAATCAAACGGAGCAGCTGAAGTTAGTTGCCTTAGCACCTCACAGTTCCCGGACAGTGGACCCCGGCGGCCTGCTTACTCTGACAAGAGTTGGACTCGATACTCTGTGGTCGTCTTCCTGGACGAAAGCAGCACACCCGGACACGCCGTATATAGAGTTGGCGTTGCTCGCCACCTTTTATCGTTGGCCGAGTGGTCTCCCAAACACTCTTCGGCAAGCGGACGAGTGACCTGCCCTCGTTTCCTCAACCAGTCATAAGTGAAGTTTCTCGGTTGAGGTTTGGCTCCGAGAGTGTCTCGTTGCCGCCTTGGCTGTGTGGATGTGGGGAGCGCGAAGCGCTTTCCACATCTGCATAGCCTAGCGCTTGCCGGAACTGCTGTGGCGTGCGGTAGTCCAAGCTGCTCTGTGGCCGTTCGCAGTTGTAGTCCTCGCGCCAGACGGCCAGGGTGGAGCGGATGTCGGTGAGGGTGCGGAACCAGGGGGCGTTGACGCACTCATCGCGCAGCCGTCCATAGAAGTTTTCGACATACCCGTTCTGCATCGGCCTCCGCGCTGGATATGGACCAGGCCGATCCTCCAGTCTTCGGCCCAGCCCAGCATGCGTCGCGAAATGAACTCCGGTCCATTGTCCGAACGCACGTTTCCGGTTGCCCCCGCTCTCCGATCAGTCGCTCCAGCACGCGCGTCACACGTCCGCTGCCAAGGCTCGTGTCCGCTTCCAGCGCCAGGCACTCGCGCGTGCTGGCATCCACGACGCTGAGGATCCGCACCATGCGTCCGGTCGCCAGACCATCGGTGAGCTTGCGAACAGCCCCAGCCCCGGCTTGTACCCTGAAGCATCTACCGAAGAAACATCGCCGGGCAGCCTCAACCTCCAGCACAGCGCATATCCCGGCCCTTGAATCCCAAGGCCCCCACAGCTACAGTGATCCTTCATGCCACTCAGCCGCCGCCACTTCGTCCAACTCGCTGTATCGGCCGCAGTCGCGCCGCGTCTCCCCGCCCAAACCGCACGGCCAACCCCACTCCGCGTTCCCCGCTACGACCAGGTTACCCTCAACGCCGGCATCGCGCTCGCGCAGCAACAAAACGCCCAAGCCATTCTCAACACCTTTGACGACGACGCTCTCCTCAAGCCTTTCCGCGCCATGGGAGGCATGAACGCCCCGGGCCGCGACCTTGGCGGCTGGTACCAATATTTGCCCGACTACAATTCGCATACTGGCGACGCAGGCTTCGCGCCCGGCCATTGCTTCGGCCAGTGGACCTCCGCCATGGCCCGCTTTGCCGCCGCGGGCGGGGATGCTACCGGCCGCAACCGCGTCCTCCGTCTGCACCATCTCGTCGCGGAAGCCATCACCCCCAACTTTTTCGACCTGACCCGCTTCCCCGCTTACACCTTCGACAAACTCAACATCGGCCTCCTCGACGCCCACATTCTCCTCGACAGCCCCGAAGCCTTGGCCATCGCCGACAAGGTCCGCCAGTGCGCGCTCCCCAGCCTGCCCGGCTCCGCCATGGACCGCGACACCATGGCCACCTGGCGCAAGGACCGCGACCAGTCCTGGCACTGGGACGAAAGCTACACCCTGCCGGAGAACCTCTTCCTTCTTTACGCAGCCGGTGCTGGCGACGGGTACCGCGCAATGGCTCGCACCTACCTTCTTGAGACTTTCTTCACCCCGCTCAGCCGCGATCAAAACGTTCTTGGCGGCCTCCACGGCTACAGTCACGTCAACGCCCTAAGTTCGGCGCTCCAGGCCTGGCTCATCGACGGCAGCCAGGTCCACCTCGATGCCGCCCGCAACGGCTATCGCATGGTCGAGGCCCAAAGCTACGCAACCGGCGGCTGGGCTCCCGACGAGACCTTCGAGAAACCCGGCTCCGGCAAGCTCCTCACCAGCCTTACCTCCACCCACAACACCTTCGAGACGCCCTGCGGCACCTACGCCTTCCTCAAACTCTCCCGCGCCCTCCTGCAACTCACCCGCGACGCCCATTTTGGTGACGCGGTGGAGCGCATTCTCTTCAACAGCTTCTTCACCGCCCTTCCCCTCCAGCCCGACGGCCACACCTTCTACTACGCCGACCTCAACCAAACCGCCCGCCGCGTCTACTCCGCCCACCGCTGGCCCTGCTGCGCCGGCACCTATCCCCAGGTCGCCGCTGATTTCGGCATCAACACCTACCTCCTGGACCCTGAACTCTCTTACCCGCTGACCTCTCCACCGGGCTTGGAGAATCTGTTATCTCGACCGGAGCGGAGCGGAGAGAAGGGACCCGCGTTTCACACGGCGAGCCAACCGTCTTTGCGGCAAGCGGTAACTGGCTCCGGCCTCTGGGTCAACCTCTACCTGCCTTCCACGATCCGTTGGCAGGCCGGCGCTGCCAACATCACCCTCAC
>CAXUDN010000024.1:28990-33192 GCA_964249715.1 uncultured Acidobacteriaceae bacterium | reverse complement strand
TGGCACAGCAACGATAAACTCACCCTCCACCTCCCCGCTGTCCCCCGCCTCGAGACCTTTCCTGCAGACGGAAGTCCTCAAGCCAACCTCGCCGCCCTCTGCTGGGGTCCCCTCGTCCTCGCCACCGACCGGCCCACCACGATCAACCCCGCACAACTCTCTACCCTCCAGCGCACCTCATCCACAGAATGGCGTCTGTCCGGGGCCAACACGCCTTTCCGCCCCCTCTTCGCGGTCGCGGACAGCGCCTACACCACCTACCTTCAACTCGTGTGAACTTTGCTTGGCAAAAATCTCTGAGTTGCGTTCCATTTCACCCGGAACCTTTAGAATAGGAGCAAGTCCTCTCAATGGATCTTCCGCAAGGGATACCTTTTCTGGTACCCACGTAAGTCCAATGTCCAACGTACTTTGCGAAAAGAGTACGGGAGGGGTGGGGTACCGAAAAACATCCGGAAGGCCGCGTCCGCTACTCTAAAGCACGGACACATCACCGAAAGGCCGCGCCCTCATGGATTTCGCCAACCTGCCTCCCTTCACCAACGAGCCCTTCACCGACTTCTCTACCCAGGAAACCAAGCGCGCTCTTCACGCCGCCTTCGACCGCGTCCGCTCCGAGCTCAACCAGAGCTACGACCACGTCATCGGCGGCCATCGCATCCGGCAAGGCGAGCCCTTCGCCTCCGTGAACCCAGCCAAGCCCGCCGAGACGATCGGCATGCACTCCAGCGCCCCGCCCGCGCTCGCGGACGACGCCGTCATCGCCGCCCAGCAGGCCTTCCGCACCTGGAGCCGCACCCCCGTTCCCGAACGCGCCGGCCTCCTGCTCCGCGCCGCCCAGCTCATCCGAGAGCAGCACCTCGATTTCTGCGCCTGGCTCACCCTCGAAGTCGGCAAGAACTGGGCCGAAGCCGACGCCGACGTCGGCGAATGCATCGACTTCCTGGAGTTCTACGCCCGAGAAGCCCTCAAACTCGACCGCGCCACCACGCCAATCCAATACCCAGGCGAGCGCAACCAGCTTCGCTACGTCCCGCTCGGCGTCGGCGCCGTTATCCCGCCCTGGAATTTCCCCCTCGCCATCATGGCCGGCATGACCTGCGCCGCCATCGTCACCGGCAACACCGTCGTCCTCAAACCCTCCCCTGACGCACCAACTATCGCCGCCCGCTTCCTCGCCCTCCTCGAGCAGGCAGGCCTCCCCAACGGCGTAGTCAATCTCCTCCAGGGTGGCCCCGAGATCGGACGCGCCCTCACCGAACACCCCCAGATCCGCTTTATCGCCTTCACCGGCTCCAAGAAGGTCGGCCTGGAAATCCACGAGCGCGCCGCCCGCACCCAACCCGGCCAGCACTTCATCCGCCGCACCATCCTCGAGCTCGGCGGCAAAGATGCCATCATCGTCTCCGCCGACGCCGACATCGACGCCGCCGTGGAAGGCGTGGCCGCCTCTGCCTTCGGCTTCAACGGCCAAAAATGCTCCGCCTGCTCCCGCGCCATCGTCGAAGAGCCCATCTACGACGCCTTCTGCGATCGCCTTCGTGAGCGCGTCGCCACCATGAAAACTGGCGATCCCGCCGAGAACTTCTTTTCCGGCCCGGTCGTCAACAAGGTCGCGGTAGACCGAATCCACAGCTATATCGAACTCGGCAAGGCCGAAGGCCGTCTTCTCAATGGTGGGAACTCCGTTCCTAGTGACGGCGCCGGCTTCTACGTCGCTCCTACAGTGTTCGCTGACGTACCCCCGACCTCTCGCCTCGCGCAGGAAGAAATCTTCGGGCCCGTCCTGTCGGTCATTCGTGCGCACAACTTCGAGAATGCATTAGAGATCGCCAACAACACCGAATACGGGCTGACAGGCGCCATCTACTCCAACAATCGCACCCGCCTCGACCGCGCCTCTGAATCCTTTCAGGTCGGCAATCTCTACCTCAACCGCAAATGCACGGGCGCGATGGTAGGCGCACACCCCTTCGGCGGCTTCAACATGAGCGGCACTGATTCGAAAGCAGGCGGCCCGGACTACCTGCTTCTTTTTACTCAAGGCAAATCCATCGCCGAAAAGCGTGGCTTTATCTCCAATGAAGCCGAGGAGCAGGAACAGCGCATGGGCTTGTAGCCCATGCGCCGCTATAACACCTCTACTCTTATTCTGGATCGCCGCCGGCAGCTAGGCTGACTTGGCCAGCGTCGCCCTGACTCGCTCCACAGCCTCTGACAGCGTACGATGGTGCACCGTAAACAGAGCCAACTCCAGCCGATCGGATACACCCACCTTGTCGTAGATGCTGCGAAGGTAATTCTTCACCACCTGCTCTTTTGTGCCCAATCGCGTCGCGATCTCGCGATTTTTGGAGCCCTCTGAAACCAGCGTCACAATTTGCAATTCCTTCGGCGTCAGGCGCTTCACAACCTGCGCTCCTGCATGGTCCGGCGTGGGCATGGTACTCAGCGTCGACCGCTGCGGGACCCGCTCCCCTGCCGCAACCTTGCGAAGCGCGTCAATCAGTTGAGGTCCTGTAACCGCCCGCGTGACGAATCCATCTGCCTGGCGCGCTGTGCCGTCCGGCAGCGTCACCCCATGCTCCAGGATGATGATTGAGCGGCCACCCTCTCCATGGATCCAATCCAGCAATCCGAGAAGATCGGCTGTCAGGCTTGTGGGCATCATTACAATTGGGTTCTGCACTGAACCGACAAGCTCCTTGAGCCGCGGTATCTCGGTACACTCTCCCATCACTTTGATGTCGCTCTCGTGCGCCAGCACTCTGGCTGCGCCGGCCCGAAAGACCGCTTGGTTGTCCGCGAGGATGATCTTGATCACTACTCACCTTTTCCGTGCACGCTTCAATTGCGACGCGTTCCACGTGTCTTTTCAACTCCCATCTCATTCGTTCACCATGGCGTCCGGATATCCCACGAAAGTTCGTCCAGCCCACTGACAGTGATTGCCCTTTTACTGTCTTGTAACGTCCTGGGACAGGGGGCGTTCGCCCCGCAACCCTTCAACTTGCTAGCATTTACCCATGTCCTCTTTGCGCCCCTTTCACATCGCCTTTCCAGTCGACGATCTCCAGGCTGCCCGCCACTTCTATGGCACGGTTATGGCACTTCCGGAAGGCCGTAGCTCCGAACACTGGATCGACTTTGACCTGTTCGGTCATCAGATCGTTGCCCACTACAAACCCCGCCCTGCTGAAAAGGACGTGCCTCACAGCAATCCGGTCGACGGCCACGACGTCCCCGTTCCGCATTTCGGAGTCGTCCTGACCCAGGCTGATTGGGAGACCCTGGCCGAGCGTGTCCGCTCAGCCGGCGTCAGATTTGTTATCGAGCCGTACACCCGTTTCAAAGGTGAGGTCGGCGAACAGTCCACGATGTTTTTTCTGGACCCCGCCGGGAACGCCCTGGAGTTCAAATCGTTCGCTGATCTAAGCCAGCTCTTCGCAACATAGGAAGTGGGGGTGCTCGGCCCTATCGGCCAGGGCACCCACACTTGAATCCTTCTCTCCCCGCAAGAACAGAACTACTTACCCGGATTCGAAGCCGCGCCGACCTCTACGGGCGTGTCGACCATCTTCGGTTGCACGACCACGCCGTCAAACAGGGTGGCCCCGATAAGGTGATCCCCAACAGGCCGTACGAACCGCAGCGTCCATCCAGTGTCAAAATAGCTGACCGCGTGGTCACCCATGCTCACGCTGAAGGCCACCGGCGTATTGGCTGCAGTCACAAAAACGCGTTTGCCCACGGAATCGAAATAGATGCTGTCGACCTCGGTCAGAAACAGATTGTGCAGCGTTTTCCAATTCGCGCCGTAGTCGGTGGATAGCCAGACACCCTCCCGTCCGCCAACCCAAAGGTCCTTGTCGCCGTCGATAGCCGCAGCACCGATCTGCGTCAGTTCCGCAGGCAACGGCACGGTATCCCACCTGCTGCCGCCATCCGGCGATAAAGAGAGCCGCGTCAGGTTACCGACCAGCACCATCGAGGAGTCACCGTTGGCGCCACCCTGGGCAGGATTGAGTACGGACACAAAATGCACATCCGGCATCGCCAGGGAGGCGTCCTGTGTCCAGTGCTGCCCCGCATCGGAAGATCGGAGAAGGCCCGTGGAACTGCCGGCATAGAGCAAACTACCCGACCGCACCAGCGAATACACCACGGCATCCAGGCGGTCCGCCGCAACCGCAGGCTTCGGA
>CAXUDN010000024.1:6025-28890 GCA_964249715.1 uncultured Acidobacteriaceae bacterium | reverse complement strand
GCAACTTTCCCGGCCGCCGGGGCAGCCGACCCAGGCTCAAGCGCACTCGAATCCGCCCATGAACCTGATTGCAAACGGAAGATCCCGTGCGCTGTACCGGCGAGCAAGGTCCCGTCATCTAAAGAAACAAGACTAAAAACGTCATGACCAGCGAGGCCGTCACTCTGTTGACGCCACTTTACCCCGCCGTCGAAGCTCTGGAAAACGCCTCCTGTCGCCTTGTCATTCACCACTCCGACGTACACCGTGCTCGGGTTTTGAACATCAGCCGTGTACGCCGTTACCTGACGCGCGGAAAAACCATCGTTCGACGACTCAAACGTCGTCCCGCCGTCCTCGCTGCGGTATACGCCGCCGCGATCGGTCGCAATCAGAACATGATTCGCGTTCCCTGGATCGACATAGACATCGTTCACAATGACGTCATCCGGCGTCAGACGGTCCCACTTTGTTCCCGCGTCGGACGTCTTGTACAGACCTTCAGTCGTCCCGGCAAAGACGATCTCCAGATGCGTAGGATCCTGATCCAGCTTCCTTGTTCGCCGTGCCGCGGACGGGATGCCCTGCACTTTCGTGAAGTGCGCACCCGCATTGGTGCTTTTATAAATGCCCGAACATGCGCTTGCGTAGACGACCTTCGAGTCCTTCGGGTCTACGATGATCGAAAAGACGTCCGAATCATCAATGATGCCTTCTTTAATATTGCTCCAGGTCGCGCCGCCGTCGGTGGTCTTCCATGGCAAATGCCACGTTCCGGCATAGATCACGTTCGGGTCAGCCGGATCGATCGCGACCGACTGCACCTCTTTGATTTCGGCACTGCCCTCGGGACTGATCTGTTTCCAGTGCACGCCGTTATCAATGCTGAGAAAAATTCCCCGCAGCGTTCCGGCAACCAGTTCCTTATCGTCGGAGGCCGAACGCGTCAGCGACCGAACCGATTGGCCGCGCATTTCCGCCTGGCTATACCAGTCCTTTCCGTAATCGTCGCTGATGAAAACCCCGCCATCCGTTCCGGCTGCCGTGAAAGCTCCCACAACCAGTCGCTTCGGATTTTTCGTATCCACTACGATATGGTCGATAACAAGGTCGTTGCGCTTGGCAATTTGCGCCACCCGCTTCCATTGCGTCCCGCCGTCATGCGAGTCGTAGATCCAGCCCGTGGCCGTCCCTAGGAAAAGGTGCCGCGAATCGGCAGGGTCCGCGGCAAGCGACCGCGCGCTGCCGCCGAAGGGGCCCAGCGGAAACCACGTTGCGGCCCGCGCAGCGGTACCGAAAAGACCGGCCGCAAGCACACCACAGGCCAGCCTTGACCACGAAAAATAGCGCATCTTACCCTTTGGACTGCAATCTTAGGTTAAAGCAAACCGCTGCTCGGGCGCGTTTTCGCACCCAGGCGAATTCACTTTTCCTTCCAAATTAGATGCAAATGGGGCCGCAAGTGCCAAAACGGGAACTTACCGCAGATAAGCGTCGTCTTTGTTCATCCAATCCTGCCGTGGTGGAGCAAAGATATCGTAATCCACGGTGTCTTCCAGCGCCTCCGCCGAGTGAGGTAAGCCTCCGGGAATCACCAATACCTCCCCGGCCCGTACCGTTACCTGCTTCTCCGCCCCGGTCTCGCCCAGCGTAAACACGAGGGCGCCTTCCACGATCCAGGCAATCTGCTCATTCGAATGGCTATGACGCGGAACAACACAGCCTTTTTTCAGGTCGATGCGAGCAATCATCGCCTGCGCCCCGGTAATGAAGGCCCGCGTCAGCAGGGCATTCATCGGTTCCACGGGCACATCGGCCCAGCGGGTCAGAACAGCCTCGGAAGCGAGCGACGCAACGACATCAGACATGCCTCCAGCCTACCCTGAGAAAGGCTACGCTTGGAGGCAGCCAGAGCAATTACGCTGTGTGTATGGCTCCTGTGCGCGTCTGGCTCCGTGCAGCTTCCCTCCCCCGGCTCGTTTTCACCCTGTGCGCTTTCCTGGGCTTCTCCGCGCTCCTCGCGGCGCAAACCGCGCCCACCCCGGACACTGCTCCCATCGCAAGTGATGCCCGGACCGTCCTTCGCACCTCAGTCCGCCGCGTCGTCCTGGATGTCGTCGTTACCGACAGCAAAGGCGCCCCGGTCAGCGGGCTCACGAAGGATGACTTCAAGATCACAGAAGACGGGGCGCCCCAAGCCATTCTTTCCTTCGATCCCACCGGTTTTTCCTCCGCCATGGAGTACGTTCCCCCCGCACTTCCACCACAACCCGCCAACACCTTCATGAACCTGCCTTCCACGCCGGAGCGCGGCCCCCTCTACGTCCTTCTCTACGATCTCGTAAACCTCGACGACCCCAGCCAGATGGACACGCCCGAGGATCACCATCAACAAATCATCGCCCGGCAGCAGATGATGAAGTTCATCCGAAGCAAGCCCGAAGGCACACGCTTCGCCATCTTTGCGCGCTCCGACGGCCTTCATTTGATCCAGGGCTTCACCTCGGACAAAGCTCTTCTTTTCGCTGCCCTCGACCCCAATCACCCCCGGCCGCACATGCCCATGGTCTTCCTTATGGGCTCCAACTTCGGGCGCGGAAACCGCCTCGGCGCGCTGGACACCCTGCATCGTATCGCCCTCTACCTCGATGGTCTTCCCGGGCGAAAAAATCTCATCTGGTATTCCTCCACGTTCCCCTTATCCCTATTCGCGGAACAGAACGACGGCCCCAACTTCCAGGAGGAAACCCGCGCCACGCTCGACCTCATGGCCCACAACCAGATCGCCATCTACCCCATCGACGCCCGCGGCGTAGCCGCCGAAGACTCCCACGTTTCAGTCGGCACAGGCGTACACAATGACACAGTCACGTCCGACATTGAAGCCAGCGGCACTGCCGCCTCAGGCGGTGGCGGCAGCGCGGCCACAAGTCAGGCCGGAAGCTCCGTGCAGGGCGACTCCGCCGTGGTCGGCAGCTTCAACGTCATGGACGAGATTGCCCGCGAAACCGGCGGCCAGGCCTTTTACGGCACCAATGACGTGGCCAGGGAGTTGACGGAAGCCACCGAAGGCGGAAGCACCTATTACACACTCAGCTACGCGCCCTCCGACAAGGAGTACAACGGTAACCTGCGCCACATCGGGGTAGAGCTCGACAAGCGTGGCTACCACCTGGCCTACCGGCGTTCCTATTACGGTTCCGAACTGCCGGGAGAGCCCGGCGCAGCCGCCTCTGTGGGACCCACCACGTCCGCGCGTCACGAGACCACCCCATTGCCTACAGTGGATTCCCTCTCCGCCAACATGCAGCATGGCGCGCCAACAGCGCACGGATTGGTCTTCGTAGTCCAGGCAAAATCCGTTGGAGCGCCCACCCAGGGGACCCCGGAGCAGATGGCGCAGCTGGCCACCGAGCCGGCCTACTTCAAGCTTCGCCACCGCGCGGCGGCAGGGAAACCGCTGACACCCGTACCCCTTCAGAACGCCGTCTTCGAGTTTGAAATCCCCACACGCCAGTTCAAAAGCGAAAACCAACTCGACCTGGAGATTGCTGCCGCCGCCTATGACGGGGACGGCCAGCTCATGAACGCGGCCGTACGGCTCGCGAAAAAAGAGGTCGAATCCAGTGCAGGCACCGGACAGGCTCCTCGCTTCTACCGCGTGGAGCAAGCCCTCGACTTGCCGGCAGGCGCAACCTCCGTACGCTTTGCCGTACGCGACGCGAGCAACGATCGAACCGGCGCTATGGAGGTCCCGCTTCCCCTCGCGAGTGGGAACGAGCCTTCTCCCTCCGGCGGAACGCACTGACTTCGGGGATCTAGCAAAGAAAAGGGCCCACTCCGCGCAAAAGCACGAAGCAGGCCCCAAGCGCGGTAGTTTAGGGAGCGGGAGCAAAGCCCGCAGGCTCAGTACCCAGGTTCGCCGAGGTTGCAGCAGCTGAGCTCGCCGTCGTGTGGAACGCACCGTTGATCCCTGTCGGGAAGAACGCACCCTGCGTCAAGCCAGCGCCGCCGTAAGCAAGATTCAGAACCTCGGCCACCGAGCGAATTGCCGGAAGACCATTGCTCGGATTGATCGACAGATACTGATTCTGCGGACCCGTCGGAGGCGGCACAAGGTCAGCGCCATCCAGCACAGGGCTTGGGATGTTCAGGCGTGCTATTTGGGTGTGCAACGTGCCCACATGCTGCGACTCCGTCGAAAGAATACGCGCAGCCGTCTGGATGACCAGCGGCGTCTTCAGCAGATACGCCGCGCCACCGTAAGCGGACACGCCGATGTCCTCAAAGATGCGCGCCAGCGTAAGGAACTCGCTCTCACTGCCGAAGCCAATCCCCAAAGCATTGAGATTGATATTCGGCTTTGCAATCGCCTTATCGCCCAGGAACGACTGCAGAAGAACCACGTGCGCGCGCTCGTCCACGCCGATCTCCGCAGTGATCGCCTGCGTGAAAGCAAGGTTGTTGGGAAAGCTGACCTGCTTGCCGCCAGTCGTCGTTCCGCCCGCTTTGGGATTATCTCCCCGTGCGGTACCCGAGATCGGAATGCCCATCTGCTCGATGCCATAACCGTACTGGCCATAGGTGTAGAACTCGGCTTCGAGATACTCCAGGTTTAGAGCGAAGTTGAGCACTTCAATTTCAAGGTTGGTCTGCGCTTCCGCTGGCTTCACGCCGACAACAGACATAGCGCCGACAGCAGCGCTCGCAATCCCGATTTTCTTTAGAAAACTCCGGCGATTCGGAGACGCGTCAACGACTTCTTGAATCAACGATTTCGACATATTAAGTCCTCAAGGTACCTGGTGAAGTTGGAGAAAGTTAGAGTTCGTGCGGCGCGGCGGAAGCCAACTTGCGGCGATTGAGCGCCACGACCCCAGCCAGAGGCAGAAGCAACAGCAAAGCCGACGGGGGCTCAGGGGTCGTCGCGGTGACCGCACCCGAGGTGTAGTTGACGGTGTAATTACCGTTCAACGCGGACTCTGCGGCCGGAACAGAACCGCAGGTGACCGCATCCTCAAACGTGGGGTGCGCTGTAGGGCAATCGGCAGCAATAGCCGCTGCGTTATCTGGATTGAAACCGCTGAGATCGGTGTTCGTGAAGTTGGGGAACTCCGTTAAGGCAAGAATGTAGCTTCCGGCACTCAACGTGTCCGTGAAATCAGCGTCCATCCCACCGCCCCCTACCCCGTTCGGAACAAAAGTTCCGGCCGCGGTGAAGAGCGTCAGGACGGGATCAAAACCACCCGCAGAGGTGGTTGTTCCATCCGCATTCGTCCCGCCCATATAGGAGGTCGTGAAAAAGGTATAGGCCTGAGTGGATGCTGTAGAGAAGTCGATCTCCACAATGCTGTTGTCGCTTGATAAAACACCAGATTGCGTGAAAGTTACAGCTTTGGCTCCGAGTGTTCCAAAGGAGCACAGGGCAACAAGTCCGCATAGCGCGGACAGACGACGGGCGTGCACCATGGCTGGTGCCTCCTGATTTTGAGTTTTTCGATTCGGAACCGCAGCAGGAGGGGTGGCGCGTGTAGAGCAAACAAGGACAAGCAGCTGAATCGATCTCTCTAGGGAAGCAAGGAAGCTCTAGTCGCGTTACCCACGGGATCTATGGTGCTCAGATGGCAAGAGTTGCCTTGAGGACCATGAGGAAAAGAATTAAATTTGCACGCCCTAGAGAGAACGCGTCTGGCCGCCGTCCATCACGTAACATCCGCCCGTGGCAAACGCCGCCTGTGGCGAACATAGCCACACCACAAGCGAGGCAATCTCCTCCGGCGAGCCAAACCGCTGCTGGGGCACCTCGGTCTTCAGCATCTGTTCCACAGCCTCACGCCGGTTCGCCAGATGCCGTTCCCACGATCCGCCAGAAAAATAAATGTTTCCCGGGCAAATCGTGTTCACACGCACCCTCTGCGCGCCAAGCTGCCGCGCAAGATTCTTGGCGTAGTTGTTCAGTGCAGCCTTTGCAGCGGAATAGGGCAGCGGCGCTGGCGTAGCCTCCACCGCCACAATCGAAGAAATATACAGAACGCTCCCACGCATAGCCGTCTCGTTCCCGTCTGGTGCCGGCTCATTCTTCAGCAGGTAAGGCAGAGCCGCTTGCGTAAGCCGCGCAGAAGCAAAGAAATTCAATTCGAACAGCCGCGCCCAGTCCTCATCCGTCTGCTCCCACCCGGGCTTCCCTGAGCCCGTACCCAGATTTGCAACCAGATGATCCAGTCGTCCAAAATGCTCCACCGAGCGCTCCAACGCACGCGCGATTGTCTCCGCATGCGTGAAGTCACCCCGCACTGCCAGAATGCGCTCATGCGTGGCAGGCGTGGTAAGCTCCGCCTGCGTCGCCTTTAACGACGCTTCGTCGCGGCCCGTGAGGACCACGCGCGCACCCTCGGCCAGCAGCGCGGCTGCAATCGCCCGGCCTATCCCCCGTGAACTCCCCGCTACAAACGCAACCTGATTCCCAAGCTGTAGATCCATCGCCTTCAGTGTATGTGGTGGAGCCGCCCTATACCGCCGTCCATCCACCATCCACATTCAGATTCTGCCCCGTCACATAGGTGCTCGCATCCGAAGCCAAAAACAGCAACGCCCCACACAGTTCCAGCGGCCGCCCAATACGATTCAGCACGGTATACCCCTTCAATTTCGTCACAAAGGGCGAATCCTCCTGCACCGCATTCTGTCCCGTACCGACATCTTCCGTGTTCGAAAACGGCCCCGGCGAAATGCAGTTGGCCCGCACCCCACTCGTGCCCCAGAAGCTCGCCGTATACCGCGTGAAGGCAACCAGCGCCGCCTTCGACGCGCTATACCCGGGAGGGTTCAGCGACGCCGTTCCCTCGTACAGCTGCGGCCGCGGCGCAACCGACGCATACATCGTCGCGATGTTAATGATCGATCCCCTGCCCTGCTGCTTCATCCGAATCCCAAGCCGCTGCGTGGTCTGCACAGCCCAGTACACCCCACCCTGCAGATTGCGCTGCCACTGGTCAAAACTCGAGTTCTCCAGCGATCCCTCCGGCACGTTGAAGCCGGTAGCCGCACCCAACTCATGTGCGTTATTCACCAGGATGTCGATCGAAGCCTCTCGCTCCGCAACCCTGTCGCAAAGCCGGTTCAAGCCCTCTACGTCGTACATGTCGATCTGCTCGACAGCGACTTTATCCTCACCGAACTGCGCGCGCCACGCTTCCGCTTCCGTCTTCAACCGCTCACTCCGCCCCAGCGCCACAACCCGCGCTCCGTTGGCAAGCAGGGCGAGCGCAAAAGTCCGCCCAAGAAACCCGGAAGCGCCTGTCAAAACAGCAGTCTTGCCTTGAAGAGAAAACAAATTCGTGCGTTGCAGTTGATCGGCAGTGATGGGCATATCGATCCTCGAGATACGTTCTGAAATCTTGTTGGCCGGTGAACTCTCCTACAGAGGCTTACCAGTAGCGCTTCACAAACCCAAGCTGCCCGCGCAGAAACGCGACCTCATCTCCAGGCTCACCGCGCGCGACCTGCAATGTCACGCCCCCGTCATAGCCAATCGCCCCAATCGCCTCAAACACATCGTCGAAATCAGCCGATCCCGTACCCAAAGGCCGCGTCTCAATGCCACCCTCAGGCCTGCGATAGCGGTCCTTGATGTGCACCGATCCAATCCGGTCCCCATACGCCGCAAACTCCTCCGTAGCCACATAGCCGAGCCCGGAAGAATTCCCCGAATCCCAATTCACTTTCAAATGCGGGTGCTCCAACCGTGCCAGAAACTGCTTGAAGTCCTCCGGTCCAAAATCAGCCTCAAGATGCAACTCCACGTTGTGCGCCTCGGCCACAGGCAAAGCATGCTTCAGCACATCCAGCACCTGCGTCTTCTCTTCCTCGCTCGTGATCTTCGCGTTATCAACGAACGGCAGCACAATCCGCCACGCCCCAATTCGCTGCGCAAGCGGAAGCAACGCATGCAAATGCTGCTCACGCCGAATGCGCTCTTCCGGCGTGCAACGGATCAGAGGATGCTCCATAAACCAATCCCCGCACAGCGCCGGCGTGTCTATCCCATGCTCCGCCTTCAAAGCATCGAACGCCCGCAAACCCTCTTCCGTAAAGATCGGATTCGCGCCCTGCTCCGGGTCCTCGGCGTATCCGTCAAAATCATCGTGGATCCACTCGATATAACTGAACCCCGCAGCCTTGGCCCTGGCAAATTCATCGCGCCAACCCTGGCGAGGGAAAGACTGAAATCGGCCATCCTCTGGAGGAGAAAGACGGCCTTGCATAACACCGTACATGTGAGGCATGAATGTTTTTTCCTCGATGCATTGTTGGTGGGAGTGCCTGACGAATTCAGGTCTGCTGCAATGAGATGGCTCTACGCCTTCGTTCCCAGCGAAGTCATCAACTCTTCCGCCGTGAGTACCTGCGCCTGCCGTGGAAACACCTTCTCCGTCAGCACACGATGTACTTCAGCGTCCCGGTCCGCGCAGCAATCACGGACGACAAACAAACGGTAATCAGCATCGGCAGCATAGCGGAGCGTAGATAAAATCACGCCACTTGTAGCCACTCCGGTAAGGATCAACGTGTCAATCCCCTTAGCCCGCAGAAGCAGCTCAAGATCAGTCCCATAGAGCCCGCTCACACGATGCTTGACCACAACCGGTTCGTTTGGCCGCGGCTTCAACTTCGCGTGAACTTCCGTCTGCTCCGTGCCAAGAACCAGCCGGCCTTGCTCCCGTATCGGAGCAAAGAACTTGTTGCTCTCACTCACCTCGGGGTAGCCGGGCCGAAATCCAACCACCACATAGAACACCTGCAGCCCACCGCTGCGGGCCGCGCTTAACACACCCGCAATGCGGTCCACCAAAGGCTCGGCGTCCGCCCCGATGTTCTCGAGAATCCCGTTCTCGCAATCCATTACGAGCAGGGCTGTGTGGGCCATGTCCCATTGCATTTGCTCCGGCATAACGATCTACTCCTCCAGCGGCTTTACAAGCATGTTGGCCAGGAACTCTTCACGCGGCAGGAAGGGGAACAGATCCTCCAGCGGCTTGGAAACAAAAGTCCCATCCGCCTTCTGGTAGCTCTGCAACCGCGGTGCGCGTACCTCATCGGGCAGCACATTCACATCGCAAACCACCGGTCCCTTCATGTCCAGAACCTTGCGCACCTCACTCCGTAAATCCGTCTGGTCATGGATCACGTAGCTTCCCAGCTTGAACGCCTCCGCCACATCGCTCAGGTTCGGAATCGTGAGCCCCGTCTTCTCATCCGCCCCGATGCTCGCCTCCTTGAAGTAAGCCGTCTGGGACGCCCGAATCGAGCTGTACCCATCGTTGTTCAATACAAAGAACTTGATCGGCAAGTTCAATCGGTGAATCGTCTCCAACTCCTGGATGTTGAACATGAAACCGCCGTCGCCATCTACCGCGATCACCTCACGCCCTGGATTCGCAATCGACACAGCAATCGCCATCGGGATCGCATACCCCATCGAGCCAAGCCCTGCTGTGTGGTACAGCCGCTGTGAATGCAGAATCGGAAACGCCAGGAAGAAGATCTCAATGCCCGACCCGGAGTTGCCCACCACAATCCGCGTCGAAGCATCCACCTCCGTCCCAACCACCTCAGCCAAATTGAAGATCGACACAAGCCCTTCAGGCTTCTTGTGCTCCTCTGTGACCACAGCGTAGCGATGCTTCCAATCCGCGCAACGCTCCTGCCACGGTGTGAAGTCTTTCGGCTTCAATTCCTCTTTATGCTTCAGAAGCTCCACGAGGAATGCCTTCGCATCCGCGCACACCGGCTGCTGCACATAGGGGTGCAACTTATTAAGCTCGGCCTGGTCGATATCCACCGTGATCTTATGCGCCTCGCGCGCCAGGTTCTGCGGCGCATACCCCGTGATGGCCATATCCATGCGCGCGCCCAGCACCATCAGAAAATCGCAATTCTGCAGCCCGAAATTCGCGCCGCGCGCAGCCACATTGCCCGGCCGACCCACATAGGTAGGCTCATCCGAGTTGATCAGATCCGCCGCGCACCACGTAGCTACCGACGGAATACCAAGATACTTGCGCAGCTCTTCAAACTCCTCCTCCGCATGCGCCAAACGAATGCCGTTACCCGCAAACAACATCGGTCGCTCGCACGCATTGAAGGCCTCAATCGCGCGCTGCACCTCAGCGGGAACGTTGGCCGTGCCCGTGATCGCAATGTCGTGCGCGAATTCCGCAGGATCAAATGCACGAAGCTCGTCTTCCTCGATCGGCGTCGCCTGCACGTCCAGCGGAACATCGATCCACACCGGTCCAGGCCGGCCATGCAAGGCCAGAAACACGGCTTTCTCCAGGTGATAGCGGATATCCTTTGGCTCCAGGACCGTCTCGGCGTACTTTGTAATCGGCCGCACGATGGAACAGATGTCCACCTCCTGCACCCCAAGCTGACGCATCCCCAGCGGCTTGCCCGTCAATGCATCGAACATCCGGTCCGGCCGCTTCACCTGGCCCGACACATACAGCACAGGCGTGGAGTCAAGCCATGCCCCCGCAACCCCGGTGACGGCATTGGTGCCCCCGGGCCCCGTGGTCACCATGCAAAAGCCCAGGCCATTGGTGGCCTTGGCATAACCCTCCGCGCAGATCGCAGAAGCCTGCTCATGCGAGTTGCAGATCGGCGTGATGCGCTTCTCCATGGCGAGCGATTGGTTCAGGTGCATGGCCCCGCCGCCGGTGACAAGGAAACAGTCGGTAATTCCAAGATCGGCGACGAACTTCAGGACGTAGTCAGACAGCTTAATCATTCACCACCTATGGTAACGGTAGACTTGATCTTGTAGGGAATCGCCCGGCGGCGACGTGAGCCCGGGTGGCATGGAGTGTATGGGAAGCTTACGCACAGCATTGTTGACCCTAGCCGGAGGGAGCTGGCCGGCGCGGCAGTGGGCAAGTGCCAAATGCAGGACGCACGGTGTGACCATCAAGCCCAGAGATTCGGCAATCGATCTGCGACGGGGGAACGTTGCCCTGCGTATCTCCGCAAAGCACATCTTCTACGCTCCCGAAATTTGTGAGCACTTCGGCTCTCTCTCGAGCGCCCTGCCTGCGGAAACGCGCCAGGGCCTGAAAATCGTTGATTTTTCCAGACAGCCCGATGTGCTGAACCTCGCACGGATGTGCGTTCCTTTTGGGGTATGGATCGAGCACAAGGGAGAAACCTGCTGGCTGCACAAAGACACCCGCGCCATGGTCCTCGCGGCACGGCACCTCATCTATGCCGTCGACATGGCGCAGAAGTTCGATCTTTACTTCCAGCCGCTCGTCCCCACACAGCGCGACGGCGTTACAATCCTCGATTTTTCACGCCCAGGCATTCTGCAAACCTACGCGGCGTCAGGGCTGCAATTTGAACTGGCGTCCTTCCCGGAAGAAGAAGAAGCCATCGAGGAATACTTCAGGTGGTACCGGCCGCGGCCCGGTGATCTGGTCTTCGATATCGGCGCGCATTGCGGGGTATCTACCTATCACCTCGCAAAACTTGTGGGCCCGGAAGGCCGGGTGGTCGCCTTCGAACCCGACCCCGAAAATTTCGCGATTCTTCAGCGCAATCTCAAGCGCCACAGGCTGGAAAATGTCACCGCAGAAAACATAGCCATCGCCGGGCAGTCCGGAAGGCTCGCCTTCAACGCCGAAGGCACGATCGGATCGTCCTTAAGCTCGTTGCTGCTGCGAGAATCCGTAGGCTCAACAGTCCAGGTTGACGCAATCACGCTCGCAGATGCCTTTAGCCGCTGGGGCCGTCCTGCTTTTTGTAAGGTCGATATCGAGGGCGCGGAAGTCGAAACGTTCAGAGCGGCAGAGGCGCTCCTGCACCAGGGAGGTACACACTTTGCCGTGGATACCAATCATCCGCGTGCCGACGGCAGCATGACCGACAGAGCCGTCGAAGAGATCTTCCTGCGTAGCGGGTACGAGACCGCCTCCGAAGCCAAACCGTTGCTGACCACGTGGGCACGGCCGAAAGGGTCCGCGCTTCAGACGGTCGAATTGGACCAGAGCATCCCGCTTTAGTGCGTTGCCTGCGCGTAAGCCGTCTGCAGCCGCTCCGCATAATTGTGGCTCGCGTAATCGGGGCCGTTGTAGGCGAATGCAAAGTCATCCCAGTTCCGTGCCTGGATGGCCGTCTTCAGCTTTCCGTTGGCCAGAATGAACGCTGCAAACGCATCAAGGTGCGCGCCGATGCCCGAGCGCATACTGCCCACAAACGAAGCAACGCCGTCGCACCCCGTGCAGGCGAAATTGCCTCCCATCAGTTGAAACGCTCCCCAGGACGCCGACTTGAGCGCAGCCTCAAGATCCAGGGCCGCCGCCCGCTGCAACCGCGAATACTGTGAACTGAACGTGCCATAACCGCCGGGAAAGCGATTGGAAAGGTCAGGGTAGTTCGCGTCATACGCGCCGCCGGTCAGCTTGCTGAAGATGTGCCGCTCAAACAGAATGGTGGGTCGCCCTTGCGTATCAAAGGCACCCTGCACCCCGGTTTCAACCGCCGCGACAGCCTGGATCACAGCGGCATCACAATGGAGCGTACCGGCCGCGGCCGCGAAGTTGTCCCGCGTGAGCGCGTTTGCCGGCATCGCCTGGGGCTCAAGCAAGGGTGAGACCGCGCTCGGCACCACACTGCTCTGGACCAGTCGAGCGAAGGTGGGACCCTTCGGTGTAATCACGCCATCAGGTACGGCCATCTCCATCACGGCAGCCTGGTAGGCGACGATGGCCGCCAGCGTTTGAGGACCGAACCCTCCGTCCTCTTCGAGCGTCTGGGCGGTGGCGTCGGAGTGTTGATTTAGAAGCTGCTGGACCAACGCGACGTCCACGTGGAAGTTCACCTGGTCTTTGCCTACAGAATTGAGAACTGCGGGGGCCATATTCGCCTCCAAAGTTGCGGTGCGCGCAAGCCTAGCGCAGAGTCAACTCGAAAGCTAATGAAATGTTCAGTCCGGCGGACGAAGGAGAAAGACGTCGCGTCCCCGCAAACCACGCATCGTCAGGAGCGTATCCGCAAACTCCCGAACGGCACCCTGACCTCCTTCCCTGCTGCTGACAAAACCGTGCTCCGCGACAAACTCACGCACCTCGTCAGCCGCATTCGCAGGACAGGCGCAAAGGCCGGCAATCTCCATCGCAAACAGATCGTTCACGTCATCGCCGAAAAAACACGCGCGCGCGAGCGGGATCTCAAACTTGTCCGTAAACTCACGAAGCGCCGAAGCCTTGTCCCGCGTTCCCTTCACCACGTGGTGCAGATGCATCTTCGCGGCATAGCGGTCTACCAGCGGCGAGGGCTCGCCCGAGACCAACGCCAGCTTGATTCCCAGGCGGCGTAACAGCGAGATCCCCATGATGTCCGCGAACGAGAAGCGCTTGCTCTCCTCCACGGTTCCCGTCGACCACACAAGCGTGCCGTCCGTCAGCACACCGTCGACATCAAAGGCGATGGCCTGCAGATTTCGCAGGCCATCGGTAAGTTGGGCAGAAGGAATCGGCATCGACTAAACAGCCGCGCCCACGCGCCGAAGCTTCTTCATCACAGGAATCTCTTCCTCGTAGACCCGCTTCACGCCATCGCCCATCGACTGTTCGCAAAGCCGTATATCGCGCACCAGTCGGCTGATGCCATTGGGCTCCAGCGAGGCAGCCTGATCCGATCCCCACATCGCGCGATCCATCGTGATGTGACGTTCCACACAGCAGGCGCCCAGCACAGCAGCCGCGACTGTCGTCGGAATACCGGTCTCGTGTCCCGAATAACCGACCGGCAGGTTGTATCGCTCGATCATCGCCGGAATTGCCCGCAGATTCAGCTGCTCATACTTCGCCGGGTAGGTCGAAGTAGTGTGCATCAAGATGGTATTTTCCTTGCCGAGAACGTCTACCGCGTGATCTATCTCGTCATAGGTGCTCATACCGGTCGAAGCAATGATAGGCTTGCCCGTCTTGCGTACATGCTTCAGAAGGTTGTCATCCGTCAATGAGGCCGATGCAATCTTGTACACCGGCGGATTGAACTGCTCGATGAAGTCAACGGAGCCCTCATCCCACGGGCTGACGAACCAATCGATCTTGACCTGCTTGCAGAAGCCCGCGATCTCGGCGTAGTCCTCCTGGCCAAACTCGAGGCCGCGCTTCAGGTCGCCGTTGGTATCGCCGAAGGGATTGGGACGAGGCTGCGACAACTCCTTCTCTGTGTACACGACCTCGACGGTCCGCTTCTGGAACTTGACGGCATCACAGCCGGCAGCCACGGCCACGGAAATCAGGCGCTTGGCGAGATCGATGTCGCCGTTGTGGTTGATGCCGATCTCGGCGATGACGTAGCAGGGCTGGCCAGGGCCGAGTTGCTTATTTCCGATCTTGACGGTGCTCATGAAAACTCCAGTTGGGCGCTGCGCTTGCAAAACCGAGTGCCTTTAGCGCTGCCTTCAATTGTTACAGAAGGTGGGTAGCCGGTCCAGTGACAGCCGCATGAAAAGCGCGAACGCACCCCCTGCAACCCTGCCTGCAAAGATAGCGCACAAGACAAAACGGCTGGCCATGAATCTGGCCAGCCGTTTTGCTTCTGAAAGTTAACTTACTGGTTGGAGGAAGCAGCCTTGTGGTGACGACGGTGGTGAGCGCGCCCATGAGCAAGAGCCGTCCGCGGAATCGGCTTCACCGTGGACTCGTCCACAGGGGTGCCGGTGTTCGCATCGGTAGCGCCGGAAGGAACCAGCGTGTTGGCGTCAGACTTCGTGCCTGCGGTCCCGGTGAAGACCGAGATGCGCGAAGCATCGATGCCCTTCTCGCCCACAAGGTAGGCCTTCTCATTGACTGCCCGCTCCGAAGCGCGGCGCTGAGCCATCTTCTCGTCGGAAGCGGCGCTGCCGACTACGTCAAGCTTGCTCTGCGGATCACGCTGCAGCGCGAGGGAGATGTCGTCAAGGCAGGCCTTGGCTTCATTGTCCACGCGGGTTGGGCGCTTCGCATCACGGTCGAAGTTGATGGAGCAGAGCGACTGCGTCTGGGCAACCGGCGGTGGCGGCGGAGCCGAAACCGTGACCGAGGTGGTCGTGGAAGCCGTCTGGCCCTTGTCATCGACAACGTTGCAGGTGACGGTAATCGTGCCCGGAGCGGCGCCGGTCGTATCCAGCGTTGCTGTAGCCGTGTTGCCGTTGATTGAACCCGAAGTCGCGCTGTAGCTGTACGTCAGTGGACGATTCTGCGGGCTGTTACCCTGCGAGGTGATCGTTGCAGATTGCCCCGGGCTTACTGTGGAAGGATTTGCCGAGCAGCTGATGGTTGGCGGCTGGAACTGCGTGAGAGTGAACGGCACCGAGCAGTCCGCGAACTGGCCGGGCTTGCTGCCCTGCATCACATGCCCCTTCACCGTGAAGCTACCCGGGTTCAGGCTCTTGGTGTCGACCGACGCCACGTTCGAAGTCGAGGCAATCGGACCTGCATCCGAAGTCCAGCTATACGTCACCGGCTTCTTGGGGTTCACATTTGTCGCAGTACCCGTGACCTCAACAGGGTCACCGGGGTAGATCGTCGCTCCACCCGCCGGCGCAGTCAGCGCGCAGGCATAGGTGATCGGCGGCGGGGGGATGATGTGGCCGAAGTGCATCAGGATGCCCGTGCTCAACTCCGCCGCGCCCATGTTGGTACGGCCACCGATGGCCCCACCGTAGGGAATGCTCGCAACGGGAGGCCCGAAGTCGACGTGGCTCCAACGGTAGTCGGCCTCAAAAATACGAATGCCGAACAGACCATTGTGAAACGGCAGGTTGTAATCCATACCGCCGCCGGCTGTGATCGTCGTACCCCAGGTGTAGGGCTCATGCTCAAACGAAGCAGGAACATCGCTGTTCGGCCCGCCCAGGCGAACACCACCCACCAGGCCGTGAGCGAACAACGTAAAATTCTGCAAGGGAGCGCGGAAAATTGGACCCGCGGAACCCGAATACAGGCCGTCATTCTGTCCGTCAGGGTTGGCAAAACCTTCTACTTCGGCACCGAAGTACTTGTTGAAGTAATAAGCACCGCTGATCACCGCACCCTCATCAACCGACGAGTAGCGGATTCCAAACGGATTTACCGAGCCGTGGGCTCCAAAATAGGAGTAGCCCAGGAACACATCGACCTTGGAAGGGTTGACGCCCGTGTAGGCGTTGCTGGTAGGCGCGGGTGCGCTGGGCGGCGGGGCGCTAGGCGGCGTTGTGTCCTGGGCGCTCAGGCTGACTGTAGCAACGCTGACCGCACATGCGGCCAGTAAAAAACGGCCGAAATGGCGAAACGGACGATAAGACATTCGTGTAAACCTCCACTCAAATCTTCTAAATTGCTGTATGCGGGCCTTTTTGTTTCGACCCACGAATTTTTATTGAAGAAATTCCTAAAAAGTGTACCGCAAACGGTGCAACTGTCGAGAAAAATTTGCTCGCGGTACGCTGCTCTCTTATTTCAGACGCGCTCTATCTCCGGTGCAAGCAACAAGTCAGATCGGAACCTCCAAAGTTACGATATTTCTGCGGCGAGCCGCACGGTGATATTTATCAGGCGAGATTGAGCGCTTGTCTCACAGCGCCTCGACTGCCTTGAATCTTCTCCTGCAAAAGCGTGATCGCGTATAGAAGCTGCTCCGGACGCGGCGGGCATCCGGGAACGTACACATCCACAGGGATAATCTGGTTCACGCCCTGCAGGAGTGCATAGTTGTTAAACACACCGCCGGAGGTAGCGCACGCACCCATTGAGATAACCCACTTCGGCTCCGGCATCTGCTCGTAAAGCCGACGAATCACAGGAGCCATCTTTTGCGAGACACGTCCTGCCACAATCATCAGATCGCTTTGGCGCGGCGAAGGGCGGAATACCTCTGCGCCGAAGCGAGCCAGATCGTACCGCGACCCGCCCATCGACATCATCTCAATGGCGCAACAAGCCAGGCCAAACGTCATCGGCCAGATTGAATTCTTGCGGACCCAGTTGATCGCCGCATCCATCGAGGCCAGCACCACGCCTTCGGGCTGGTCGTTGCCCCAGTCAACCTCGGCTACCTTGTCCCGATTCTTGCCGAAACTATCGAGCGTACCGAAAATATACCGGTCCGAGCGCTGCGGCCCGTTCACAGGACGGCCGTTGGTGCTCGTCTGGTTGGATTCTGAAGTCATAACGGTCAGTATACGTTCTCGGGCCAGGACCTTCTGCTTGCCTGTCAGTCTTCTAACCTCGGGATAGGTAGTGCGATGCGGTCGTTCTGGTGGGGGTTGGTCCCATGACGTGTTTCACGGTGCAAAAACGCCTGGTCGACCTGATCCAACGCATACTTCGCCGAAAGCCGCATTTCCAGAATAGGCATCCGGCTCGTTTTACATTCCCGTCCCTACTCTGCTGCCTTCCACCCCAACTCCAGCGCTCGCTTTAACGCGAGTTGCTCGTCCTCATCGAGTTTTCCACCCCGCAATGTCAGGTAGAAAACATCAATCGCCATCTCGCCCTCCGTGTCGATCAACGCCACTTCCACACTGCACCCAAAATCACTCAGCGCAAGACTGATCGTCCGCAGCAGCCCAGGCTCGTCCTGCGCCACAACCTGCATCAGCGTGCTTTGCGCAGAGGACATGTTGTCAAATTCGACACGGGTCTCCACCACACGCCGCGGTTTTCCTCGCCTTGGTCTGCGCCGGCCCCGCAACAGGGAGTCAATCGGCAGCGCTCCGGCCACGACCGCCTCCAGCGAAGACCGAAACCGCTGATGCTCCTCCGGATTCAACGCCAGGGTCTTGTAAGGATCCGTGAACCGAAAGGTGTCCACAACCACTCCCTGCGCATTGGAGAATGCCTCCGCCGTCACAATATTCATGCCCCACCCCGCCAGCGCGGCCGTCAGATCCGCAAACAACCGTTCGCGTTCTGACGTAATCACCGTCACCTCATGCATCTCCGCCCCTGCCGTCAGCAGCACCTTCACCGGACCGTTCTCCTCCGCCAGCTGCATGTGGCGGCGGATCGTCTCCGGCGAGCGCGTCCGCAGATAGCGCTCCGGCGCGCCTTCCAGAAAGCGCTCCAGCGCCGCCCGCTGTGGCGGCTGCATCCCCAGAGCCCTGGCAATGCTGCCGGCCTCGCGCGAGGCCTGCGCCCCCTCAACATGCACACGGTCCTGGTCCACACTGCGGTCAAGCTGGTTCTCCGCGCTCATCCACAGCCGCCACAGGTTCTCCGCCTTCCACGGCGTCAGCGCGTCCGGATGCACCGCATAGATGTCGGCATACGTGAACAATGTCAACATCCGTAGCAGGTCATGTGTGCCGATCTTTTCGGCAAACACCCGCACCGTGTCCGCGTCGAAGATATCCCGCCGCAAGGCCGCCGACATCTCCAGATGGCAATCGATCAACCGCTTCACCAGATCACGGTCGAACGGCTCCAGCTCCAGCCGCTCCGTCACCCCGTCCGCCAGCCCCGCACTCGCCCGCGCATGCTCCGTCGTCGACCGCCCCTTACCCGTGTCATGCAGCAGAGCCGCCAGGTAAAGCAGTTCCGGATGCGACAGATCTCGCAGCAACGACCGGAACCGAAGCCGCCATTCCGGGGCTTGTGCCGGTGGATCATCCGCCAACGCATGCAGCGCCTCCAGCACCACAAACGTGTGCTCGTCCACCGTGTAGCGGTGGTAGGCATCGCGGATCACCAGCGCATCGATGCCGTGGAACTCCGGCACAATCAACTCCAACAACCCCAGCGCGTGCATCGACCGCAGCGCGTCCGCCGCATACCGCCCCAACAGTACCCGGCAAAACCACGACCACAGCAGCGGCCCATCCTCCAACGCCGCCGAGAGCACCGGGATTGCCGTAGCCACACGCTCCTCACTCGCCGGAGCCAACCGGGCTCCACTTTCCGCCACCAGGCCGAACGCCCCCAGAACAATTTCCGGATCAGCTGCCGGGTCAAGATCGAGTCGCGCCTGTTTCAGGCTCAGAACGCCATCCTCAACCACAAACCCCGACCTTCCAGGCGCCTTGGCGCGTAAAGCCGCGCGAGAGGGCTTCGGCTGCAAGCCAGCCAGCTCAAGCTCCTGCTCCAAGGCACGCGTAATCACCCGCGCGTGCCGAAAGTACAGCCGCATCCAGTACGCCGCGTCCGGCGTCCCGTGCATCCTCGTCTGAGCTAGCCCGATGTTGCCGGCCGCCGCCTCATCCTGCGCATGCCAGTCCAGCGTGTTGTCATCACGCCCATGCCTCATGTGCAAAAACACCCGTACCGCACACAGAAAGGCAAATGCCTCGCCAAAAATCTCCGGAAACCGGACAGCCGCCGCGGGCTCCCGCAGCCGCGCCAGCCAAACCGCAACATGGGCGTCCCGCAAGCCACCGGGGACATCCTTGATATTTGGCTCCAGATGGAACAGTGTGCGCCCAAACCGCGCGTACCGCTCCCGCGTAAGCTCCGCCGCTGCGGCGGCCAGACTGCGTGCCTCCCGCGCCGAACGCCTGGCAATGATTCTCGCCTCAAGCGCCCCAAACACGCCCGCATCCCCGGCCACAAAGCGCAGATCCAGCAGCGCCAGGCTGCCCTCCGGGTCCGCCGCCTTGAACCGCTCACATTCGCTCAGCTTCCGTGTAGACGCCGAGGCGCGCAACCCGCCATCCCATAAAGCCTGCGATATCCGCCGCAACGCCGCTCCAGCTTCCGGTCCGGCGCCCTTCTCCGTACAGAAAAGCAAGTCCACATCCGAAAAGGGAAACAACTGCCGCCGCCCGTACCCACCCAGCGCTACCAGCGCCACGCCCGCTCCTAAAACAGGTGCCTTCCCTAGTTCAACGGCCCATAAGCCGCGCAGCAGCTCGTCAACCGCCTCCGCCCGACCCTCGGTAAACGCCACGCCATCGCTGTCCTGTTCAAACCGCGAGCGCAACTCCGCCAGACGCCGGTCATAGCCGGCGCGGAGGTCGCTGCCGATCCCGTCGCCTCCGCCACTCGTTTGCATAACTCCGCCTACAGCGCGATATCCCCGCGCTCATCGTTGCGAATCCGGATGGCCTCGTCGATTCGCGACAGGAAAATCTTTCCATCGCCGATTCGTCCCGTACGCGCCGCGCCAATGATCGCCTGCACCGTCCGCTCCACCAGATCGTCCGGCACCACGATCTCGAGCTTCACCTTGGGCAGCAGATCCACCGAGTACTCACGCCCCCGGTAAAACTCCGTATGCCCCTTCTGCCGTCCATGCCCGCGCGCCTCAAGAATCGTGATCCCTGAGATCCCAACCTCCACCAGCGCATCCTTCACAGCGTCCAGTCGTGACGGCTGGATGATCGCCTCAATCTTTTGCATATCTACTCCCTCAGCGTCCCGCGTGCCCTCTCACAAAAGGATCGTTCCCGATCCTACGCCGTCTCCCAGTCATAGCCCTCTTCGCCATGCTGACTGAGATCCAGCCCCGTACGCTCGTCCTCTTCGCTCACACGCAGCCCGATGAGCTTATCCACCACGAACAGGATGATCAAGGTGCCAACGATAGATAGAATCCACGCGATAGCCACACCGACGAGCTGATTCAGCACCTGGCCATGGTTGCCCTCAAAAAATCCGGTAGCCTTCCCTGCCCCCAGTAGCGGATTGATTGCCGAATTCGCAAACATGCCGGTAAGCACCGCCCCAATCGTCCCACCGGCGCCATGCACCCCAAACGCATCCAGCGAGTCGTCATACCCAAAGATATTCTTGACCTTCACCACCATCAGGTAGCAGCAAACCCCGGTAATCAACCCTATCCAGAGCGCCCCCATCGGCGTCACAAACCCCGAAGCCGGCGTAATCCCCACCAGCCCCGCCACCGCCCCCGAGATCCCCCCCAGCGCCGACGGCTTGCCATTCCGAATCCACTCCGCTGCCATCCATCCCAGCGCCGCCGTAGCCGCCGCAAAGTGCGTATTTACAAAAGCCGAAGTCGCCAACCCACTTGCCGCCAGCGCCGACCCGGCATTGAACCCAAACCACCCCACCCACAGCAGACATGCCCCAATGAAACTCAGCACCACCGAGTGCGGCGGCATCGCCTTTTGCGGATACCCCAGCCGCTTGCCCAGGTACAGCGCCGTTACCAGCGCACTCACGCCCGAAGTCACGTGCACCACGGTCCCGCCCGCAAAATCCAGGCAAGGAAACCGTCCACCCAGCGAAGCATTCAACAGCCCATGCTTGCCCCACACCATATGCGCCATCGGCGAGTAGACGAAAATAGCCCACAGCACCATGAACACCAGCATCGCCGAGAATTTCATCCGCTCCGCAAACGCTCCGGAGATCAGCGCCGGCGTGATGATGGCAAACATCAGCTGATACACCATGAAAGTCTGCAGCGGGATCGTCCCCGCATAGTCCTTGTCCGGCGCCAGCCCCACGCCATGCAGAAAGACGTTATGCAGGTTTCCAATGAATGCATTCCCATCCCCAAACGCCAGCGAATAGGTAAGCAGCGCCCACAACACCGTGATCACCGCCATCATTGCGAACGTCTGCATCATGGTGCCCAGAATGTTCTTCCGCCGCACCAGCCCGCCATAAAACAGCGCCAACCCCGGCCCGCTCATCATCAGCACCAGCGCCGCCGAAGTCAGCATCCATGCGTTGTCGCCTGCACTCTGCGCACTCGCAATCGCCGCCGCGTTTGCTTCGTTTGTCTTCTCGAGCGCGGCGATCCGGTCGGTCGAAGCCGTTGCCGCCGTTTGTGCAACCGCGGCAACGGCTGAAAAACACAGGCCCAGTACAACCAGCAGAAACCCCGTCCGGAGCACGGAAACTCGAATTCGACGCCAACAACCTGCAACGAGACGCATAGCTTCAATACCTTTCGCGGCTGCCCTTGGTGGAGCAGAGATACGGGTGCCCACTCGCGTGGATAACCCACGCGGGAACGGTTTCCTCGAGCCGTACAAGCGTCACGAGGACGTGAAATTTGCTGCAGTTCCGTTTACTGTACAACACCCGCAAAACAGCGCAAGTCCCCGCACACGCAAGCCCTGCCTTCCGCCCAAACCTGGCCGCCAACCCTCCACCACCCACCCAACCTGCGATACTTGAACACGAGATGCCGGACACCCAAATCGCCCCAAACTCCCCCAACCGCGCCCACTCCCTCTTCGATCTCACCGGCCGCGTAGCGATCATCACCGGAGGCGCCGGCCTCCTCGGCTACCACCACGGCGCCATCCTCGCCGCCGCCGGCGCCCACGTCGTCCTCCTCGATCTCGCCGCCGCCAACCCCAGCCTCCGCGCGGATCAGTTGCAGGCAGCGCACGGCCCCGAATGCCTCGGCCTTGCCGCCGACATCACCTCCGAGCCCTCCCTCTTCGCAGCCCGCGACACGATCATGGCCAAGTTCGGCCGCGTCGACATTCTCATCAACAACGCCGCCAATAACCCCAAGGTCGAAGCCGACCCTGCCGGCGAACCGAAACAATGGTCCCGCCTCGAAAACTTCCCCCTCCACGTCTGGGAAGCCGACATCGCCGTAGGCCTTACCGGCGCCTTCCTCTGCGCCCGCATCTTCGGCACGGAAATGATCAAACGCAACGCTGGCGTCATCGTCAACGTCTCTTCCGACCTCGGCGTCATCGCCCCCGACCAGCGCCTCTATCGCAAAGAAGGCCTCCCCGAGGATCAGCAGCCTGTAAAACCCGTCACCTATTCCGTAGTCAAAACCGCCCTCATCGGCCTCACCCGCTATCTCGCCACCTACTGGACCGCCCACAACATCCGCGTGAACGCCATCTCTCCCGGCGGCGTCTTCACCAGCCAGCCCGAAGAGTTCACTCGCAAACTCCATCAACTCATCCCCATGGCCCGCATGGCGCACAA
>CAXUDN010000024.1:0-5925 GCA_964249715.1 uncultured Acidobacteriaceae bacterium | reverse complement strand
CCCTTACACGGCCTGGATCTCTGACTGCGGCTCACCGGGCGCTATGCGATATCCTCGCAGCCCGTAAAAGATCACGAAGCCATAGCAGAGGAAGGGTACGAGCAGAGAGCGGTGTATGCCGTAGCGATCCGCAAGCCAACCCATGAGCACGGGGATGACTGCCGCTCCGACAATCGCTTGGACCAGAACCCCTGAAGCGCGGCCAGTAAGAGGACCCAACTCCGCCACGGCAAGCGTGAAAATTGTTGGAAACATGATCGAGTTGAACAAGCCAACCAGGATGATCGTTACCACCGAGAATTTACCATGTCCCAGGCAGGATGCGAGGACAAACGCGGCTGCGCCCACACCTGCCCATGCCAGTAGCCGGTTGGGAGCAAACCGGCGCATAGCAGCAGAACCTGCAAACCTGCCAAGGGCGGTTAACAGCCAGAAAAGAGAGAGCAACTTCGCCGCAGTCTGGAGCGGAAGGTTGCCGATCTCAGGTTCGGCCAGGTACTTCACCAGATAGCTCGCTACGCTGACTTCTGCCCCGACATAAATGAAAATCGCGACCGCACCCAGGTACAAATGCGGGTGATTCCAAATGCTGTCCTGCTTGCCCCCAAGACTTCCCGGTCTGAAATCGCGCGTGACTTCCAATCGCGGAAAACGATACAGAGCAATCGCCAGGGCGAGGACCACCATAGCTCCAGCGATCAACAGGTAGGGCAGCTTGATGCTGGCTGCCTGGTGAACCCGGTACGCGGCCATCGCGGCCTCACCTGCAGGGCGGGCGGCAGTTTCAGCGACGGTCCCGAGGATCAGGATGCTCCCGAAGTAAGGTGCCACCGTGTCCCCCAGCGTGTTAAAGGCCTGCGTTAAATTCAGCCGGCTGGACGACGAAGACGGTGGACCCAAAATCGCCACGTAAGGATTTGCCGACACCTGAAGCGCCGTAATGCCCGCGCCCAGCACGATCTCCGCAACCAGGATGAAAGGGTAGGAGGCTCGCGACGCAGCCGGCATAACCAGCAAAGCTCCTAACCCCATTGCAAGCAGGCCGACGACCATCGTCCGCTGGTAACCAATCCATTCCACAAGCTTGCCCGAGGGTTGCGCGAACAGGAAGTACGAACCGAAAAACGACAGCTGCACGTAGGACGCCTGTGTATAGCTAAGGCCAAAGATCACTTGGAGCCGGGGAATCAGCGTGTCGTTCAAAACCGTGCAAAATCCCCACACAAAAAACAGGGTGGTGACCATCGCCATCGCGCTGTAATTGGTTCTTTCAACGGGATGGCTGATTGCTTGCGCACCGCCGGCTCCAACAATGGCCATAAAGCTCCTCAAAAGGTAAGGACTACAGTCCGGAATCGCGGGTTCATCCTAACCGATAGGGTGCAAGGCTGGCCGTCTTTCCCAGGAACGCCGCTGTCGATCGAACCAAAGCAATTCCTTGTATCGCCTGCCCGCCCGCAGAGTTCCGTTTACGCGATGCCCTGCGAGCAAACGCAGAACGAAGAAGGATCTTCGTCATTACCCCTCGCCACTGAGTACAATCCCCGCATGTCCTGGCGCACGCTCTTCAAGACCTCCGTAGCCGCAGCCCTCCTGTGCTTCACCACAGCCATTCCCGCGCAACAGCTCGTCAACGGCTACGAACCCAAGTGGTGGAAGGAAGCCGTCGTCTACCAAGTTTACCCGCGCTCCTTCAAAGACTCCAACGGAGACGGCATCGGCGACCTCCCAGGCATCACCTCCAAGCTCGATTACCTGCAGAAGCTCGGTGTCAGCGTCATTTGGCTCAGCCCTCACTTCGACTCCCCCAACGCGGACAACGGCTACGACATCCGCGACTACCGCAAGGTCATGACAGAGTTCGGTACCATGGCCGACTTCGATACGTTGCTCGCCGGCATCAAGCAACGCAACATGCGTCTGATCATTGACCTCGTCGTCAATCACACCTCCGACGAGAACAAGTGGTTCGTCGAATCGCGCAGCAGCAAAACGAATCCCTATCGCGACTTCTATATCTGGCGCCCCGGCCACATCGCACCGGACGGCACCCGCACCCCGCCCAACAACTACCCGTCCTACTTCTCCGGCTCCGCCTGGACCCTCGACCCAACCACGAACGAGTACTATCTCCACTACTTTGCCGCCAAGCAGCCCGATCTCAACTGGACCAATCCCAAGGTGCGCGACGATGTCTACAGCCTCATGCGCTTCTGGCTCGACAAGGGCGTCTCCGGCTTCCGCATGGATGTCATCCCGCTCATCTCCAAGCCGACGGGTATGCCCGATCTCACCCCCGAGCAACTGCAAGCCCCGCCCAATGCCTACGCCAATGGCCCCCACCTCACCGAGTACCTCCAGGAGATGAACCGCGACGTTCTCTCCAAGTACGACGACATGTCCGTCGGCGAAGCGACCGGCACCACCCTCGCCCAAACCAACTCCCTCGTGGACGACCGCCGCCACGAGCTCAACATGATCTTCAACTTCGACGCCATCAAGCTCGGCCGCTCCGACTTCGGTCCCAGCCAGCTCGGAGGCTGGTCCCTCCCGCAGCTCAAAGCAATCTATGACGAACACGCGGCCGTCCTCACCAAACACGACTGGGACACCGTCTTCCTTTCCAACCACGACAACCCACGCATTGTCTCTACCTTCGGCGACGACTCACCGGCCACCCGTGTTCCCTCCGCCAAGCTTTTCGAGACCATGATCCTCACCCTGCGCGGCACGCCCTTCCTCTTCGAGGGCGACGAGCTCGGCATGACGGACTACCCCTTCAAAAAACTCGAAGACTACGACGACATCGCCATTAAGAACGCCTATAAAGCTGAGGTAGAAACCGGACATATCTCCGCCGCAGCCTTTCTCGCCTCGCAGGCCAAGGTATCTCGCGACAATGCCCGCACCCCCATGCAGTGGGACAGCTCCCCCGAAGCCGGCTTCACCACGGGCACCCATCCCTGGCTCGCCGTAAACCCCAACTACAGGCAGATCAACGCAGCCGCGGAGGAATCCGACCCCGCTTCCGTGCTCAGTTACGTGCGCGCCCTCATCAAGCTACGCGCGACCACCAGCGCCTTCGTCTACGGCGACTTCCAGGACCTCGACCCCCAGCACCCGCACGTCTTCGCCTACACTCGGACGCTGGGCAACGAGCAATACCTCGTCGTCGAAAACTTCACCTCCAGCCCAGTCCAATACACGCTACCCAAGGGGCTGAAAGCAGGCAGGCTGCTCTTGTCCGACCTCCCCAATTCGCGCGAGGCAAACACCGCCACCCTCAAACTCGGCGCATGGGAGTCCCGTATCTACAAGCAATAAGGAGCCAGGTACCACCTGGCCGGCTCAATAGAAACGAGTCCTCACCCACCATCTAAACTAGAGTCACGCATGCCGCACCCTTCCACCCCCGAAATCTACCCCGACCATCCTCCCGTAGTCCCTATCCCCCAGGACCCATTCCTTCCCAAAGGCCCCCTGCAGCGCCTCGTCAACCTCTTCCCCGGCGGCCAATTCTTCCGCTACCTCCTCGTCGGCGGCTTCAACACCCTCTTCGGCTATTGCAGCTTCCTCACCATTCTCAAACTCCTCGCCACCGCCATCCCCGCCCGCTTTCTCTCCCTGACCGCTATCGCCGCCTCCGTCATCAGCACCCCGCTCAACATCACCGTCGCCTACTTCGGCTATAAATTCTTTGTCTTCAAAACCAAAGGCAATTACCTCCTCGAGTGGCTCAAGTGCTTCGCCGTCTACGGCACCGGCATGATCCCCGGGCTCGTTGCCCTTGGCGCCCTCACCCGCCTCATCCAGGGTCTCCTGCATAGCCACAACCTCCTGCTCCATAACCTCCTCGCTGCTGCCGAGACTCACCTGTCCGGCGCTCCCCTGCGCCTCCTCGGAAACGCCGCCCACGGCAAGACTCTCGCCGCCAGCATCGCCGGCGCCCTCGTCATCGGCATTTCCACGATTTACAGCTTCGTTGGCCACAAAAAGGTCACCTTCAAAACCACTCCCGCGGCCGCCGCCTGAACCGTCCCGCCACAACCTCCATCCCTCTTATCGGCTAAACTTGTCAAAGCTTTAGCCCTTTTTCAGGAGTCCCCGCCGAGTGAGTCAGAAGAAGACCATCTCCATCATCACGCCCTGCTACAACGAGGAAGCCAACGTGCTCAACCTCTACAACCAGGTCCGCGCAGTGATGGTCGGCATCGGGCGCTACGAATACGAGCACATCTTCATCGACAACCATTCCCGCGACAGCACGGTCGCCATCCTGAAGATGATCGCCGCCGAAGACCCCAACGTAAAAGTCATCGTCAACGCCCGCAACTTCGGCCACATCCGCTCCCCCATCCACGCCCTCATGCAGGCTCGCGGCGACGCGGTCCTCGGCATCGTCGCCGACCTGCAAGACCCGCCACCCATGATCGCCGACATGATCGCCGAGTGGGAAAAGGGCGCCTTCTGCGTCCTCGGCATCAAGCGCACCTCCGAAGAACACTCGATGATGTTCTGGGCGCGCAAGCAGTACTACAAATACGCCGAGCGCCTCAGCTCCATCGAAACCATCCAGAACTACACCGGCTTCGGCCTCTATGACCGCAAAGTCGTCGAACTTGTCCGCCAGTTCGACGACCCCTACCCCTACTTCCGTGGCATGATTGCCGAAATCGGCCTGCCCACCGTAAAGCTCCTCTACGACCAGCCCAGCCGCAAGTTCGGCGTCACCAAGAACAACTGGTACACGCTTTATGACATCGGCATGCTCGGCGTCATCAACTACTCCAAAGTACCCCTCCGCATGGCCACCTTCGCCGGCTTCGGCGGCGCCGTTCTGGCCCTCGTCATCGCCATCGGCTACTTCGTCGCCAAACTTCTCTTCTGGAATACCTTCGACGTGGGCGTCGCCCCCATGATCATCGGCCTCTTCTTCTTTCAGTCCCTTATGCTCGTCTTCCTCGGCGTCATGGGCGAATATGTCGGCGCCATCTACACCCAGATCCAGCACCGCCCCTACGCCGTAGAACTCGACCGCATCAACTTCGACAAACCCTTCAACTATCCCCGCCCCGATCCCGTCACCCTCGCCGGCCTCACCTCCGGTAATCCCCTCACCATGCCCGCGCCCTCTGCCCAGGCCGTACCGTCGCCAAGTTAGAGGACTGCGAAGACTTGAATGCTTGGCCCGAACCAGCAAGCCTCTGCCAATCTGCTCATCCGCGACTTCGAACCCGACAAGGATGGGGCAGCCTTTCGCGTGCTTAACGAAGAGTGGATCTCGCGCCATTTCACCCTTGAGCCGAAAGATCATGAGCAGCTTCGCCATCCGGAGACAATCCTGGGACGGGGGGGCCACATCTACATGGCTCTGTACGGCGAAGAACCTGTCGGATGCGTCGCTCTTGTGCCCATGCAAAACGGCATCTTTGAGCTCTCAAAGATGGCGGTCTCGCCCGCGTCCCGCGGCTTGGGTTTCGGACGCGCTCTCCTGCTACACGCCATCACGCAAGCGAAAAGCCTCGGTGCCCGCTCTTTGTTTCTGGGCAGCAACACTGTTCTTGTCAGCGCCGTAAAACTCTATGAGTCTGTTGGTTTTCAACATCTGCCCGCTGACAAAGTGCCTCCGCTCGGCTACACCCGCGCCAATGTCTTCATGGAGCTGCTTCTGCATAGCGGCTCCCACAACCTGCCAATTCACAACCGCCCTGCCACTTCCGGAGCTTCACCTGCCATGACCGACCTAGTCCGCAAACAACTCCAGCAGTCCCTGGACACCCTCACCAGGGTCCTCCACGACGACTCCATCCACAAAACAGTCGTAGAAGCCGGCCGCCTCACCGCCGAAGCCATGCTCGCCGGCAAAAAACTCATGGTCTGCGGCAACGGAGGCTCCGCCGCCGACGCCCAGCACCTCGTCGCCGA
>CAXUDN010000023.1:0-43149 GCA_964249715.1 uncultured Acidobacteriaceae bacterium | reverse complement strand
TCGTCGGCGTTGTAGGTGTCGTCGGCGTTGTGGGTGTCGTCGGCGTTGTGGGTGTTGTGGGTGTTGTGGGTGTTGTGGGTGTTGTGGGTGTTGTGGGCGTCGTCGGCGTTGTAGGTGTCGTCGGCGTTGTAGGTGTCGTCGGCGTTGTGGGTGTCGTCGGCGTTGTGGGTGTTGTGGGTGTTGTGGGTGTTGTGGGTGTTGTGGGTGTTGTGGGCGTCGTCGGCGTTGTAGGTGTCGTCGGCGTTGTAGGTGTCGTCGGCGTTGTGGGTGTCGTCGGCGTTGTGGGTGTCGTCGGCGTTGTTGGTGTCGTCGGCGTTGTGGGTGTCGTCGGCGTTGTGGTGGGTGTGGGCCAGTTCGTCAGATCGTTCAAGTTGACTTGCGACTGGTATTCCAGACCGCCGAGGCTCGGCGGCGTGTTGCGTGCTTGCTGCTCGTAGTCGGTGGTCAACGTGGAAACCGCCACGCCGCCATTCCGGGCGGGACTGCCTGCAGTCAGAGCGAAGTTGAACCCATCCAGCGTAGCTTCCGATACAAAGGTGGAAGGTTCATTCGTAAACTGCGGGTCGGAGCAGGACTCTCCCGTGACGGTGCCCCTGGTTCCGATCTGCAGCTGGTTTGCGGGGCAACCACGGAAGCCTGCAAAGATATTGTTCGCCCGGTTGAACGTGCCGATGGGAATGGATGAGCCGTTGCAGCCGGCGCCGCAGAACCCGCCAACACCGCCTTGCTGACCGCCCATGTTCCAGGTTGTTGGATTTTGATATCCAAGCACAATGTTGTCGGTCATCGTGACCGTTGTGTTGGCGCAGCTGGTTGAGTCATAGCACTGCACATCGAAGGTCGTGGGTGCGTACGTGACCAGGGTATTGCCCGCGAAGACGGCATTGGCATTGTTGTTGAAATCGAAACTCATCGCGTCTTGCGCACGGCAGAAATCGCTGAGGTTCGCGTTGTAGGTTGAAGGCGCTCCCGCGAGGGGTTGCGACATGCGTAAGCAATTTGCGACAGCCAGGTTGTTCTGGAACGAGACGTTCTGGAACCCGGCAAACTTCCACTGACCGCCGTTATTGCCGTAGCTGGCCGAGTTGGTGATAGAAAGGCTGTTTGCGTAGAGGACGTGTCCGAAGTCCTCCCCATCCTGCGTGTTGTACCGGAAGATGGAGTGGTCGACAGAGATCGAGACCATGTTGGTTTGGGGTGTGCCCATGCCGTCGCCATAGCCGCCGGTCGACTGCGAGTAGCAGGACGCTACGGGTATCGGGTCAACCAGAGGATATTCCTGGTTGCAGCCGCTCCACTCGACGGTGGTGTAGCTGAGGTTCAGCACTCCGTTCGGGCTTCCCGTGCCGTTGCCCGGATCGAGATCCCAACCGGCCATACCATTGGTGTCGATATCGATGCGATTTGCGGTAACCGAGCCGCCGATCGGCCCGATGATGCCGCGATCCGTGTGCCCATGAATCCACATATCCTGCAACACCAGATCGTGGGTGTTGACGTCCGTCTGGACGCCGTCCGAGTCATAGTCGTCGAGCGGGATCTGGGTGTTACACGCGGAGGGATAGGCGGGGGTTCCATGGCCGATGCAGTTGCTGTGCCGCGTCACCTCAACGCACTCTACATCCACAAACTGGGCGCCGGTTAAGTTCAGGGTGGTCCACACACCATGGCCGCCAAAGATCTGCGTCATAGCGGTCTTGTTGGGCTGATTGCTTGCACTGCAACTGGCGTAGTTGCGGCCGAGAATTTTCGTGGGTTGCTGAGCCGTTCCCGAGGGAACAGTGGGGTTATAGCAGCCGTAAGGTCCGTTCGCCGCGCCCCAGCACCATCCCTCATTCACTCCATTGTTGGTATCCCAACCGACGCGCCATGCCTGAGTGTTGTCAAGAATCACGGTATCGCCGCCCGCGATCACCCAGGAAAGGCTGTTGTAATCGGTTTGCGAATCATAAAGAAAACGGTAATCGTCGAAGGCGCAGGGAAGATTCGTGGTCGCACCGTTGCCTGCAGCCAGGGCAGCAGCGTAGGAGACATCGGCCTGCCCATTGCAGCCGATCTTCTCATCAGAAAAGCCCCAGGACTGCCGGGTGGGAGTGTAGCGTCCCCCGCCATCAGCGCGGACGTACCAGGTGGTTGCGGAAGCTGCCGTGGTCAGGGCCAGGGACAGGGCAAAGAGGAGAAGAGACAACGAACGCTTCATTCAGATCCTACCGGGAAGAGAGTTTTGAGGAACAGGCCAAGTGGAAGGAGGCGAGAGAAGAACTTCCTCCATTCACTCTGCCGTTGCAATGCGACACTGAGAATCCCTTAGGTGCCGTAGGTAACCAACCGTTGGTGTTACCGACTTGAGCACTTCGGGTGACTTAAGTTTTGGAAGTACGCACACGAACATCGCGGCGTTCTGGGCAACGCCCTCTACAGGGCTTACGACCAAAGCAGGTCATCGCGAGATTGTGCTTGCACACGCACGGAGCGTGCACACGAGGGTACGATCGGCCATTGATGCCGATGCGGTGGTTTCCAAGGCAAATTGAGCCCCTGCGGGGCCCAGTCCTGATCCGGCGCGTGGGGCTCAGTGCGCTGGTCCGGAGAATCCGGGATCAGTCAGAGATCGGTCACGTTACGCTGCTCCCAAGAGTTGGGACCAGACACACCTCAGTGGAGGCTCTGTCTAGGGCTACCGTGGCTGCCGTAGATCCTGGCCGATGGGCAGATGCAGCGCACGGCCTCTGTGCGTCACACGTTGCTCAGCAGTCCTTGCCGGAGGGCAAATTTGGAGTGCTGTCGGGATATTACCTTAGTGCTCTCCGTTTACAAAAATCACACGCAACGCTTTCTTGCCCAGTCGCATCACGGGCGCCTCGCCCAGTTCCTCGAGCGTAAGCGTCTTGCCCGTAAACCGTTGATTGTTAACGCTGACGGCACCTTCCAGAATTTTGCGAGTGGCCTCTCCCACCGAGGAAGCGAGGCCAGCAAGTTGAAGCAGCTTGGCGATCCGGATCTGCTCCGGACCACCACTCTGTGTACTGTTCGGCACTCTAAGCCCCTCCGTTTCGAACGATATTCGCGCCAGGGGCACGTCTGCGCTGATGTCACGGGCCTGGAACTGCCTGGACCAGTTCTCCGCAGCGGTTTCCGTCTCATCTACCGAAGAGAATTCGCGTGTGATGGAAAAGGCAAGGTTCTTTTTTGCCTGCATCGGATGCAACTCACCTGAAGTCACGGCTTGCCGCATGCGGTCGATCTCGCTCTGCGGAACATCCGTGAGCAACACCCAGTACCGCCACATGAGTTCGTCGGAGATGGACATGATCTTGCCGTACATACTCGCGGCAGGCTCATGAATTCCGATCGCGTTGCCCAGCGACTTCGACATCTTCTGCACGCCGTCCAGGCCCTCCAGGATGGGCGTCATCAATACGATCTGCGGCTTTTGGCCATGGTGCCGTTGCAGGTCGCGTCCGCGCATGAGATTGAACTTCTGGTCCGTTCCGCCAAGCTCCACATCGGCCTCGAGCGCGACCGAGTCATAGCCCTGGACCATCGGGTAGAGCATCTCGTGCATATGAATGGGCTGCTCGTCCCCGAAGCGTTTATGAAACTCGTCGCGTTCGAGCATCTGCGATAACGTGAACAGGGCGGCGAGACGGACCATGCCGTCGGCCCCCAAGGGCGTCATCCACTCGGAGTTGTAACGGACCTCTGTCTTCGCTGGATCAAGGATCTTGAAGACCTGTTCCTTGTAGGTCTTCGCATTCTCTTCCAGTTCTTCGCGCGTAAGCGGCTTGCGCGTCTGGTTCTTGCCGGTTGGATCCCCGATCAGGCCGGTGAAGTCGCCGATCAAAAAGATGACCTGATGGCCCAGGTTTTGAAAGTGCTTCAGCTTGCGCATGAGCACGGTATGACCCAGGTGAAGGTCGGGCGCGGTAGGGTCGAAGCCGGCCTTGATACGCAGTGGAATGCCGCTGCGGCGAGCTTCTTCTAGCCGATTGCGGAGCGCATCGGGAGCCGCGTTGTCTACGGCGGGAATGATCTCGGCCACGCCCTTGGCGATCAGATCGAGTTGCTCGTCGACCGGGGCGAAGCTTAGGTGCGGGGTGGGTTGCGTTTCATTGGGCATGCGACGTAACAGCAGTATAGAAGTCCGCTGCCGCTCAGCGCAGTTCCACCACGATCGGCGTGTGATCGGACGGCCTTTCCTGCCCGCGCGGTGTGCGGTCGATGGTGCAGCTTCCCAAGCGGGGCGCGAGAGACGGCGAAAGCAGGAAGTGATCGATGCGGATGCCGCGATTGCGCTCAAACGCCTGCCGAAAGTAATCCCAATAGGTGTACTGGCCGCCTTCGTCCGGATGCAGCGCGCGGAAGGCGTCGGTGTACCCGGCAGCGAGCATGGCCCGGTAGCGTTCCCGAGATTCCGGCTGAAACAGTGCGTCGCGAACCCAGTTAGCAGGCTTATCGCAATCGATGTCCTCAGGAATCACATTGAAGTCCCCGCCAATCACCGTAGGTATACCGTCTTCCAGCCACTTCGCCATGCGCGCGCGCAGCCGGTCCATCCAGCGGAGCTTGTACGCGAACTTTTCCGTGCCGATGGGGTTCCCGTTGGGCAGGTAGATATTTACGACTCGCAGTCCGGCGATGTGGGTTTCAAGGTAGCGCGCGTGGCTATCCTCTTCGTCGCCCGCCAGCGTTGTAGAGACCACCTCGATCGAATGGCGCGAGAGGATCGCGACGCCGTTATAGGTTTTCTGCGTCACGGCGACGCTCCCGTAGCCGATAGCCTCGAACGCAAGCGAAGGAAACTCCAGCGTCTTTAGTTCCTGCAGCAGCAGAACGTCCGGCGCTACGCTTCCGAGCCATGAAGTCACATGGTCAAGACGTGCCTTGACGGAGTTGACGTTCCAACTCGCAAGACGAAAAGGGGTAGCTTCGTGCAGGTCCACAACGCATACGATGCCGCACAGCATCAACGGAGTGGGTGCAGCCGAAACCAATGCCTGACCGCAAGCGCAAGCCAGACGAGAGTGCGAATCCGTTGCCCACCAAGCTCTGTGTTGCCTGTGGCCGGACGATGACGTGGCGCAAAAGCTGGGTGCGGAACTGGGAGGCCGTTAAGTTCTGCTCCGATGCCTGCCGCAAACGCGGTGTGGGCGAGGAAGACAAGCGCCTGGAAGAAGCCATCCTGCATTTACTTCGAGAGCGCGGCGCAGGCAAAACCATTTGCCCCAGTGAAGCCGCGCGCTCCGTTGCGGGAAGCGAGGAACGCACAGCATGGGAGCCGCTGATGGAGCCCGCTCGGGCTGCAGCACGCCGTCTCGTGGCTGCGGGGGCCCTTGTTATCACGCAGGGCGGCAACGTCGTTGATGCGTCCACCGCAAAAGGACCCATTCGTTTGCGACTGCGCTAAACACGGCGCCTCTCCGTCAGATTCGTTGGGCAATTAGGTGCACTCGATGCAGTGCATTGGCTTCTAAGCATGCATGGCTACGGCGAAGAAAACGGCAAGCAAGAAAACTGCGGCAAAGAAGACGGCCGCGAAGAAAACAGCAGCGAAGAAAACGGCAGCGAAGTCCAGCGGAAGCGTAAAGAAGGGCGTAAAGACTTCGCCCTCCACGGCCAAGAAGACCGGCGTGAAGCGCACCAACATCACGCAGTACGAGCAGCACAAAACTGCTAGCGGCAAGACTGCCCGAAAAAAGATGGAACCCGCGCAGGCGAAGAGCAAGAAGGAGTCGCTCATCAAGCAAAAGCGCTCCACCGGTGATGGTCCTGCTTGTTGGCCCGGTTTTGAGCGTGTTCCAGGCAAGCAGGCCGGCACCAAAGGAAGCTGCAAGCCAAAGCCCAACAAAACTGCGGGTGAGAGCAAAGAGGACGGTCGCCTGAAAGCAGGAAGCAAACTGCGGGCCGCCGGAGGAAACAAGGCTCGGGCGAACCGCGCGGCCTAGCGCACGGTAAACTTCCGGACATGGACGTAGAACGCGCCCGGAGGGTTTTGCTCGCTCTGCCGCACGCCGTCGAGACCGTGCAGTGGGGCGACAATCTTGTGTTATGGGTCGGCGACAAAGCCATCGGCGGAAAGATGTTCGCCCTGGTGACGCTGGATGGCGGTACGCCGGTGATGTCTTTTGCCGCCGGCCCGGAGCGCATGGCAGAGCTTTGTGAAGTGGAAGGCTTCCGCCCCGCGCCCTACTTAGCCCGCGCGCACTGGGTCGCCGCAGAGCGATGGGACGTTCTGCCTGTACGCGAGTGGGAACGGGAACTCAGCGCGGCGCACACCATCATCCTGGCCAAACTCCCACCACGCATCCGGGAAACGTTGGCCCTGCCGGCAACAAAGCGGAACGCCCTTATTGCGGAGCGGCGGCAGCAGTTAGCGGCCAAAGCAGCTAAGCAAACCTCACCCAGACTTGCAAAGTAAGGCTTGCGGCGTGTCTTATAGCGCAGGCTTTGCACTTACCGTAAAGATGCCCGCAAAGTACGCCCGGTAGGCGTAGATCAGCACAAGCTCCAGCACAGCTGCCGCTGCGGCAGGCCCAATGCCATGCCCGCCCGCCATCAACAGATGGAACAGCAGTGCATTGAAGATAATCGGCCCCAGCACGACGAGTCCCATAGGGGCTGTTACCCCGATGAGTACAAGCAAGCCCCCAAGGACCTCAAACCCGGAAACGACGTGCATCCATCCGCTGCCCATCATGGACGCCATGAACTTGCCGGCAAGCGAATCAGGCGCGGGCGGTTGGGCGTTCATGGGGATAAAGTGCAAAAAGCCATTTAACCCGAAGACAACGAACATCAGGCCAAGCAGGACCTGGCAGATGATGGCAAGCACTTTCATATAAGTTTGTCCTCCAGGCAGATGTAGGGGCGGTACGCAAGCAGCATATCAACGTCTGCAAGCCGCTCAGGGCAAACGGGTCTTCGCTTCGGGATTCATCGCGAGCAGCGGCGTGAAGCTGCGGAAGTAAAACGCAATCAAGGCCAACTCCAAAGCAAGAGCCAGGATCGCGGGCAGCGCGCCATGCGGCCAAAGCAGGGAGTGGTACAGCAGAATGTTGACGACAATCGGCGCAAGCAGCGTCAGCGCCAGCGGCACAAAACGGTTCACCAGAAGCAGCAGTCCGGCGACGGTCATCACCGCACCGACAAAGGCCATCCAGTGGCTGGCATGAAGAATCGTCATAAAGGTGAGCGCGTCCGGAGCCGCCGGGGGCGGCATCTTGAAGAAGCTTAGAATGTTATTGAGTCCGAAGACAAAGAACATCAGGCCCAACAGAATACGGCAGACCAAAACAACATAGCGCATGCGGAAACTCTCTTTCAGGACGCCTGGAGCGGTTTGGCCGGAAGGAGCGCCTGCAAACCAGCCTACGCGGCCCGCGCTCCTGCTACAACGGATAGATGAGCTTTTCAGAACAAGAAGGTGTGCGCGGACCACGTCTTTTCCTCGGAGGCAAGGTCGCGCTCGTCACAGGCGGCTCGCGAGGCATAGGCGCCGCCACCGTTCAGCTGCTGCATGAAGCAGGCGCCCGCGTGGTCTTCAGCTATCAAAAGGCGGCGGACCGCGCACAAACACTGGTCACGAAGTGCGGCGGCGAAGACTATTGCCGCGCTATCCAGCAGGACCTCACCACGGTAGAGGACGGCGAGGCGCTTGTCTCACAGGCAGCCGCAGCTTTTAACCGACTGGATATCCTTGTCGTGAACCACGGGATCTGGCCGCCTCACGACCAACCCATCGCCACCATGAGCACAGCACAGTGGCGCGGCACCATGGGCATTAACCTCGACAGCGTCTTCGGCCTGGTGCGTGCGGCCGCCCGGCAGATGACCGGGGCGCCCTCGCACTCAGGCGCCCGCGGCCACATGATCCTCGTCGCCTCAACCGCAGCCCAGCGCGGCGAGGCTTTCCACGCCGACTATGCTGCCAGCAAAGGCGCCCTGCTGAGCCTGACCAAAAGCCTGTCCAGCGAACTCGCCCCGCAAGGCATTCTCTGCAACTGCGTAGCCCCGGGCTGGGTTCGCACGGAAATGTCAGCCGGAACTTTGTCCGACCCGGAGGCGTCCAAGAAAGCATTGGCACTCATCCCGCTCGGCCGCGCCGCGGAGCCGGAAGAGATTGCCGGACCGATCGTTTTTTTGTGTACGCCCTGGGCCGGCTTTATCTCCGGCGAGATCTGGAACGTCAACGGCGGCGCCGTGCTGGTAGGGTGAGGGTGGCGTCCAACGCTGTGGGTAAAAAGACACGTGAGTAAGGCTCCTAAACAAATCCTGGCTGCGGCGGCAATCTTGGCATTCACCTGCACTCTGCCGCGTAGCGAAGCGCAAGCCCCGGCGAGCGCCCCGACGGCCAGCACCGCGGAACAGGCACAGGGCCGCAAGCTGCTTGACCAAATGGTGCAGGCACTCGGCGGTGAGAAATGGCTGCAGCGCGGCACCGAGCGGCTCGAAGGCAAAGGCGCGACCTTCTACAAGAGCAATCCCAACCCCTACGAAACGCAATATGAGGAATATCTTCGCGTGCAGCCCTTTGGCGAGCGCGTCGTCATCGTCTCAAAGATGGGTGTCCTTATCCCCACGGCGCATCGGGACGTCGCCGACATCTATACAGCCGACAACGGTTACGAGGTCACCTTCCGCGGCCGCAAAGAGCTTCCCCGCATCGACGTCGAGGACTTCCAGCGCCGCCGTCACCACACCCTGGACGTCCTCGTGAACGAGTGGCTGAAGCGCCCCGACACCCTCGTCACATTCGAGGGCACTTCCATGGATGATCGCCACCTGGTCGACAAGGTCAGCGTTCTCACAGCAGAAAACGACGCAATTTCCCTAACGCTCGACCAGGAAACCCACCTTCCACGCAGCCGCAGCTTTCAATGGCGCGATGCCGTCTACAAGGATTTCGATACCGATCTCGAGCGCTACGACAACTGGCAACCGGAGCAGGGCATCATGACGGCGCTCACGATCACCCGCTATCAAAACGGCGACATGGTGAGTCAACGCTACCTCACCAAGGTGCAGTACGGCCTGCTGTTTGCGCCCGATCTCTTCGACCCGGATCGCCCCCTGAGCAAGAAGCCCAGCAAAGAGTAGCGCCAGACTGGTATTCTGAGCGGCGTTATGACTGAGAACCAAACCCCAATCGCGGTCGAAGAGAAGCCTGTGTCCGCAACGGGTGACGGCGCGCGGAAGCAGACGTTGGACATCACCGAAATCATGGCGATCCTGCCCCACCGCTACCCGTTTCTGCTGATCGACCGCGTCGTTGAAATGGAACGCAAACAGCGCATTGTTGCCATCAAGAACGTCACCGCCAACGAGCCGCAATTCACCGGGCACTTTCCCGACTTCCCCATCATGCCCGCCGTGATGACCGTCGAGGCCATGGCGCAGGCAGGCGGCGCCTTGCTGCTCACCGAAGTTCCTGATCGCGAAAGCAAGCTCATGGTCTTCACCGGCATCGACAAAGCCAGCTTTCGCAGGCAAATCGTCCCCGGCGATCAGGTTCGCATCGAGGTCACCGTCCTGAACTGGCGCTCGCGCGCGGTGAAAATGCAAGGCGTTTGCACTGTGGACGGCGCAGTCGCAGCCGAAGCCACAATCACCTGCATGCTCGTCCCCCGGCCGCCCAAAGTCCTCGCCAAAGCCGAGCCACAGACCATGCAGGCCGGGCAGTAGGGGAAGTATGGCGGGCACGGACGACAACACAGCGGCGCTGCCGACGCAGACCGGAATCCATTCTCATGCCTTGATCGCCGAAGGCGCCGTGATCCCCGCAAGCTGCAGCGTCGGTCCGTTCTGCACCGTTGGACCGAATGTAAGACTGGGCGAAGGCTGCACGCTGATCTCGCATGTGGTGCTCGACGGCCACACAACGCTCGCCGACGGTGTCATCGTCCATGCCTTTGCGGCAGTAGGCATCAGCCCACAGGACCTGAAGTACAAAGGCGAGCCCACGCGCTGCGAGATTGGCGCCAACACCGTGATCCGCGAATACGTAACGATCTCCAGAGGAACCGCAGGCGGCGGTGGCACCACCCGCGTCGGCAGCGATTGCCTCATCATGGCCTACGTTCACATCGGCCACGACTCGCAGATCGGCAAGGGCGTGATCCTCGCCAACGGGGCCACCCTTGCCGGGCACGTCACCGTAGAAGACTTTGCCAGCGTGGGCGCGCTGAATCCTGTGCACCAGTACTGCACCATTGGCCGTTACGCCTACATCGGCGGCGGCACAACCATTACGCAGGACGTCCTGCCCTACTCGCTCACCAGCGTCCGCCGTGAGAACCGCGCTTTCGGCTTGAACAAAGTGGGCCTCGAACGCCGCGGCTTCACCCCGGAAGACCTCAAGCAACTACGCGAAGCCTACCGCCTCCTCCAGGTCTCCCATCTCAACACCTCCCAAGCGCTCGAAGCGATCCAGGCAAAGGTAGCCAGCGGCGACTTCGGCGAGCGGGTCGCCTACCTGGCAGAGTTCATCGCGAAAAGCGAGCGCGGAGTGATCAAGTAGCCGACATGGATGATCGCAACAGCCTCGGCCTCATTGCCGGCAATGGCCGTTTCCCTTTTCTTCTCCTCGACGCCGCGCGTGCCCAGGGCCTTCGCGTAGTCGTCGCCGCAATAAAAGAAGAGACCGACCCGGAAATGGACCTCCGCGCCGATCGAGACCCCGAAGGCACCCGCGTCTATTGGCTCTCGTTAGGCGAACTTTCTCGCCTCATCGAAACCTTTCAACGCGAGGGCATCACCCGCGCCGTCATGGCGGGCCAGGTCAAACATAAGCAGATCTTCTCGGGCATTCGCCCCGACTGGCGCCTCGCCAAACTCCTCCTCAACCTGCGAACACGCAACACCGACATGCTGCTCGGCGCCGTCGCCAAGGTGCTCGAAGACGAAGGCATCACCCTGCTTTCGTCGACAGCCTTCCTCGAACCCATGCTCGCGCCCGAAGGCGTACTCACCATCCGTCAACCCGACCCCACGGAACTCGACGACATCCGCTATGGACTCGGGGTCGCGCGCGGCATTGCAGGCTTCGATCTCGGCCAAACGGTCGTTATCGCCGCCGGCGCGTGCGTTGCCGTCGAGGCCATGGAGGGCACGGACGCCACCATCGCCCGCGCCGGCGACCTGATGCGCAGTCTCGATGCCGACGCCAGCACACTCGAGCGCCGCCTCACCGTGGTCAAAGTCGCTAAACCAAAACAGGACATGCGCTTCGATGTGCCCATCGCCGGGGTGCCAACCCTCGAAGCCATGCGCGCCGCAGGCGCTACCTGCCTGTGCGTCGAGGCTGGACGTACCTTGCTTTTCGACCGCAACCGCATGGTGCGCCTCGCCGACGAGGCGGGAATCACCATCGTGGGTGCTTCGCCCAAGCCAGCGTAAGCCTTGCGCAACAGCATCCTGGACGATCTCCGCGGGCGGGAGCGTAGGATGAGGTCACGGCGCCACTTCGGCCTGCAAGACAAGGAGTTTCATACGATGCTCAAAGTTCGCGCAAGACAAACCCTCACCGCTGGATTCGCCGCTCTCATGCTGGCCATCCCCTCAGGAGCCATTTTCGCGGCCGACATGCCGCCCGTCGGCACAGCGGCACCGAACTTCACCCTGCCCTCGCAGGAGAACACCCCTGTCAGCCTCAGCGAGTACAAGGGCAAGTGGGTCGTTCTTTACTTCTATCCCAAGGACCAGACCTCGGGATGCTCGCTCGAGGCGCATAACTTTCAACGCGATCTGCCCAAGTACCAGGCAGTCAACGCCGTAGTCCTGGGCGTATCCATGGATACCGTGGACAGCCACAAGGCATGGTGCACGAAGGACTCGTTCACCTTCAAGATGCTGGCTGACCCCGACCACAAGGCCGTCGATGCCTACGGCGTGCCGGTCAAGCAGGTCAACATGAACGGGACTCCCACCAGCATTGCCATGCGGGATACCTTTCTGATCTCCCCTGACGGCAAAATCGTGAAGGTCTGGGAAGTCAAGGACATTGCCAACCACAGCGCAGACGTTCTGGCAGCCATCCAGGCCATGAAGTAAAAGCCCCGCCGCTGCACGCTTGGAGGAACGCCCGTACGTTTGCGTACGGGCGTTTCCCTTGGCAGGCAGCCCAGGGCTGTATCAGGCCGACTTGGCCGAAGTCTTCTTGCTTGCAGTCTTTTTGCCTGGTGTCTTCTTGGTTGCCGTCTTCTTCGCGGCTGTCTTCTTCGCTGTTGTCTTCTTCGCGGCCGTCTTCTTCACTGCCGCCGTTTTCTTTACAGCCGTTTTCTTCGCTGCTGTTTTCTTCGCCGGAGTCTTTTCGGCCGTCTTTTTCGTTGCCAAGGTCGTACCTCTCGTTGTGAAGTTTTTGCTGCCACTGCCCTTCTTACTCGCCGTCTTTTTGGAAACGGCACCTCCCCGCACAGTCCGGGAGGACTTCGCGGCGGAACCTGAAATCTGCTTGACTGCGCCCTTTTTCGCGGCAGCCTTCTTCGCGGCCGTCTTTTTCGCGGCCGTCTTTTTGGCGACGGTTTTCTTGACAGCTGTCTTCTTCACAGATGTCTTCTTCGCTGCGGTCTTCTTCACTGCAGTCTTCTTCACTGCGGTCTTCTTCACCACCGCTGTCTTCTTTGCAGCAATCTTCTTGGCTGTAACCTTTTTGGCCGCGGTCTTCTTCACCGCACTTTTCTTCGCAACAACACTCTTCACAGGCACCTTCTTTGCCACAGCTTTCGTAGCCGCAGACTTCTTCACAGCTGTCGTTTTCTTCGCAGAGGACTTTGCCCCACGCGCCCTTGCGTCGTTTGCAGATTGGCGGAGAGACTCGCCCACATTCGGCTCTGCTTCATTGCGCTCCGGCAGGCGCGAAAGCGTGTCGGGCGGATCATACGGATCCACCGGAGTGCTCGGGACCGCGTCCATCTGCGCATCCTCAGGGTGCGTGCTCCCCACCGTTGTGGTCAGCTCGTCGCGCGACTCGACATCGGCACTCGACTCCTGATCCGGATCGAGATCTTCTTCATCCTCTTCGTCTTCTTCGTCCTCGGCATCCAGGTCAACATCATCGTCATCTTGTTGATCAGCCGCCGCCTGGAGCGTCCAACGCTCGTCCTCAAACATCATGTGCCTCTCCCGTGCGCGTCCTTGCTTGGAAGATGCAAGAACATACTGCACTCACTCGGCGTGTTGAACATGTTTTCTTACATCCGCAAACATGCTCAATACGCGCGAAGATTAGCAACAGATGTACGCCGCAGATACACAAATAGCAAGCACTGTTTTTGGTGCAAGCCGTTTTTCTTTATTTCAGTGAATCGAGCTTGATGCATAGCCTGCTACAAGTGCTGATCAACGATGCCGCTTACCCGTTGAAGAGCTCGCAGCATGTGCCGTGGAAGCATGCGAAGTCGTGTGAGCAGAGGCATGCGATCCACTGCCTTGTGCTCTCGATGAAGAGACGCGACGTCCATTGCTTGCCGCACGTGCACGGCCCCTGCGTGATCCCGGTGCGAGCCGCACAGGCTCTGCCACGTAGATCGATCGACCCGGCGTAAGACGCGCGGAAGCCCCATTCCAATCGCGCAATTGCTCCACCGTGATCCCAAAGCGATCGGCCACGGTGACAAGCGTATCGCCACGACGCGCCGTATAGCGTTGCTGTCCAGGCGAAGCGTTCGACCCTGAGGACACAGGCACGACAAGCTCATCGCCCGCCTGCATCGGCTGTGCCGGCGTCACCTCGTTGTACGAGGCCAGCGTCTCCGGGCTCACATGGAACGAAGTCGCAACCCCCTCCAGCGTTTCGCCCGCCTTTGCCACATGGAAGCGCCAGCTCGCACGGTCGTCTTCAGGGATGTCCTTGAGCCGCGTAAGAAACGTGTCCTTGGTGCCCGGCGGCAGATGCAGATCATAGGCAATGTCCCGCGGCGTGCTTAGGCGCAACAGCGCCGGGTTCAGCGCCACAATCTCAGTGACCGTCGAACCCGTGAGGTCCGCTACCAGATTCAGGCTCACGGCATTTTCCACGGTCACCGTGTCGTAGATCACCGGCGGACTCGGCGGAAGTTGATTGAGTCCATATTTTTCAGGGTTCTTTGCCATGATCACGGCCGCCAGGATCTGCGGCACATACGCCCGCGTCTCTCCCGGCATTAGATTTCGCCGGTACAGCTCCCAATAATCCGCGTAGCCGCTGCGGCTCACAATGCGCTGAATATTTCCCGGCCCCCAGTCATATGCCGCCATCGCCAGGTACCAGTCTCCAAACAGCGCATACAGCTTCTTCATGTAACGGGCATACGCGCGCGAACTCTTCTCCGGATCGAAGCGGTAGTCGAAATAGCCATTGCGCGTAAGGCCATACTCCGGCGCCGTATACGTCATGAACTGCCACATGCCGCCGGCGCCGCTGCGGTAGTTCACCACCTGCGGCTGAAACCCGGACTCGGCCACCGCAAGGTAAATCAAATCCTGCGGGACGCCTTCTTCTTTCAATACGTTCTGAATCAGCGTGCGGTACCGGCCAAGCCGTGACATCGACGCCGACATGTGCGCCCGGAAGCTGTTCGACGTAGAAAATACGCCGATATACCCAGCCACCTGATCGTTGATCACCAGCGGCAGATCCGAAGCCGTGCTCAATTCGCTCGTCAGCTTGGCCACAAGCTCCGGGTTCGGCGCAAACGTCACATCGGTCGCATTCTCGAGCGGAGCCTCTTCCAGCTTTGGGCTGAACCCATTGCCCTGCTTGAGTGCAAGAAGCTCCAGCGAGTTGATCGCCCCCAGCAATCGCTCGAACTCCTCCGAGAGCTGCGGGTCATTCTTCAGATCCATGCCCGAAGACAGCATCGTGTCCACGGCAAAATCAAAATCAGCGCGCGCCGCATCCAGTTTGTTGCCGTTGTAGTTGTTCACACCGGATTGGTAGCTCGCCTGCGCCCTGGCCACCAGGTCCTGCACCTTCTGCGCATGCTGCTGGGCGGCATATTGCTCCTGCGCGCTGGCTTGCGAAGCGGCCGCTGTAGGTGGAACTGCGGCTACACCCGCACTTCCCTGTGCGGCGGCCGGCAGGACAGCCCAGAGGAACAGGAACAGCGCACCACTGAAACCAAGGGTGCCTGGGTGCGAGCGAGCCGTCATGCGTATAGAAGTTCCCAAACCTTGCTTATTGTACGTTTCGCCGCGCTTCCGAGGTAGCATGGGCGCATGTGTCCTCCCGTACGCCGCCGTCAGTGACGGGGCAGCGGAGGAGGGTTCACAACTCTGTCTTCCCGAAAGAGATCTTCATGGCCATTACTCGGCAGGTCATCACCTCGCTTCAGAATGACGGCAGCGACATGCTCGGCACCAAGGTGCTTGCGGTCAAAATCGCCGATGAAAGCATCGTCTCAGGCTCCTTGCTCACCGTGGAGTCGAACCACTTCTGCGTCCTGAAGAGCCGTGGCGCCGTGCTCAATGTCTATGAGACGGGCCAGTACCCGCTTTCGACGCCGGACAAACCCATCTTCGGCTCCATTGCGCAGGGCTTCTTCGGAGGCAATTCGCCCTGGGTGTACGAGGTGATCTATATCAACCGGTCCAAGCTGCTGGTGCGCAACCAGGGCATCGCTACCAGCGCGGAGATGGCCGAAATGGCTTACCAGGTGGACTATTACATCCACGTCGACACCAAGGATGCCGCGCTCGACCTGATCACGCATCTGCCCTTCAACGGCCATCTCATCGACACCAAAGAAATTGCGGACTACGCCGGCCCCGCGATCGAGCAGGCCGTGAACCAGGTTGTGCAAGTCACCAAGATGGAGAACATCAACGAACACATCAACGATGTGCGCGAACTGGTCAAGCAGCATCTGGCAGACTTCCTCAAGGTCTACGGTGTCACCCTGAATGACCTCAAGGTGCTCATTCTCCCCAAGGACGAGCGCATGCGCGAGCTGATCTCTTTGCAGGCCATCGGCCTCAGCCCCATTGAGGCAGTTCGCTACTACCTGGCGCTCCGCATGGCGGAAAAAGGCCTCGTCTCCGCGCCCAACGCCGCGGCCGGCGTGCCGTTCCAGATTGGCGGCCAACCGCAGGCGATGTATTCCGTCGGCGCGGACGTGGGGCTTGCAGGAGGCAAGTAATGTTGGATTTCTACGACGCGAGCCTGGTGCAGCAGATCGCGACGAACCTGTTCTACGGATGGGGCTACAACTTCTACAAGGCCGAGAATCAGCTTCGCGCGGACGATCAGTTGGTGCGCGCCAAGTGTGTTTTTCTGCTGAATGAAACGGCAAGCTCCGTCGGAACAGCCGAATCCACATTCCGCCGCGAGCGCCTGCCCGCGCCGACGCGCGCCAGGCCCTATCCTGATGCCGAAGCCGTCGCGAGTGCGGGCAAGCTCGAGCGGCTGCACGCTGAACTCCTGGCACTCGCCGCGCGCATCCAAAACCTTCCCGTTCCTGCTTCCGATCTGATCTTCAAGCGCTACAGGGAAGAGGGAACAACCCTGCTGGCGCTGCTGGACCGCGATGCCCAGCTTGTTGGGCGCTGTGACCTGTTGCGGTCCGCGCTGGCAGGCAAGGATGCAACCTGGCTCGTCGGCAACCTGACGGAGTTTCTGCCCGGTATCGGCGCGATCGAGGCCGCATTGCGGGGCCGCGAGCAGCTCCTCCTGGGCTTTCCATCCAGCTAACCTCGTGCAGCTCTCCTCAGGGGCACCGCGCAAAAGGGGGTGTATGGCGTACTCGATCGTTATCTTTCTCATTGCGGCACTGGTCATCGTTCTAACGGTTCACAGAGCCAGGGCTCGCCGGCGCGCACTCATGAACGGCGTGCAGCAAACGATCCGACAAGTATCCGGTGAGCCCGCCACGCTGAAGCAGGGCAATGTCACTGTCCGCGTGAGAACCTCGGCGAAGGCAGAAGGGGTAGGTGTCGGAATGGTGGGGGAGCAGATAGGGAGAGCGCTGTCCAACATCTCGCCCGAGCACCTGCAAGCGCAGGCGGAGGCCGCGCTGAACGGCATGCGGGAGAACGGCAGCACACAGCTCAGCGAAGAGCAAACGCGCGCTGTTGAAGCTGCTTTCCGCAACAGCTTCGGCACGGGGGCAACCGTTATCTTCGACCCGCAGCCGCAGCAGGAGGGCGATGTCGCGGATATCTTTGCAGCCATGGCAGCAGAGCCGGATGCTTTCTCGACGAAGCCGGTGCGCTCGGCTCCGGCCCCTGCAGCCGATCCCAAGACTTCCAATCCCAGGGATCCCGATGCCAGAAACCAGGACCCGTTTTCCCCGGGGGACGTCTTCGAACGCCATCAGGAAGCCGCTGACGCGCGCTTTGATTCCTTCTCGGAAGAGGATCGCAATACCTCGAAAAGCCGAGATCCCTTCAGCTAACGCCGGCACGCAAGTACATACAGGGACTGGGGGAGGAAGGTGCGCGAGGAGCGCTGTTATCCTAGACTTTCGAGTGCTTTTCGCCCTCGAAGGACACCTGAGACCCCTGATGGACCCCAAGTACATTCGCAACTTCGCGATCATCGCGCATATCGATCACGGCAAATCAACGCTCTCCGATCGCCTGCTGGAACTCACAGGATCGCTGACAAAACGCGAAATGCAGGAGCAGGTGCTCGATGCGATGGACCTCGAGCGCGAGCGCGGCATCACCATCAAGGCCCATACCGTTCGCATGATGTACCGCGCCTCGGACGGCCACGACTACCAGCTCAACCTCATCGACACCCCCGGCCACGTCGACTTCAGCTACGAAGTCTCACGCTCGCTCGCCTCCTGCGAAGGCGCCCTCCTCGTCGTCGACGCCTCGCAAGGTGTCGAAGCCCAGACCCTCGCCAACGCCTATCTCGCCATTTCGAACGGCCTCGAAATCATCCCTATCATCAACAAGATCGATCTGCCGAGCGCCGACATCGAGCGCACCAAGGCCATGATCGAGAAGTCCGTCGGCCTGCCCGCTGACGATGCCGTCGCCGTAAGCGCCAAGACCGGCCTTAACGTCGAGCAGATCCTTGAGGCCGTGGTGCACCTGCTGCCCCCGCCCAAAGGCGATGCCGACGCTCCACTCCAGGCCCTTATCTTCGATTCCTGGTTCGACGCCTATCGCGGCGTCATCGTCCTCGCCCGCGTCATCAACGGCCGCATGCGTAAAGGCGACAAGATCAAGATCATGTCCAACGGCCGCACCTTCGACATCGACAGCATGGGCGTCATGACCCCCAAGCCCGTCGTGCTCGAAGAACTCTCGGCCGGCGAGGTCGGCTTCTTCGTCGCCACCATCAAAAACGTAGCCGACACCAAGGTCGGCGACACCATCACTCACGTCGACCGCCCCTGCGCCGAGGCGCTCCCCGGCTTTGAAGACATCAAGAGCATGGTCTTCGCCGGCCTCTATACCGTCGACTCTCACGAGCATGGCATGCTCCGCGACGCGCTCGAAAAGCTCCGGCTGAACGACAGCTCCTTCAATTTCGAGCCCGAAAGCTCCGTCGCCCTCGGCTTCGGCTTCCGCTGCGGCTTCCTTGGGCTGCTTCACCTCGAGATCATCCAGGAGCGGCTCGAGCGCGAGTACAACCTCGACCTCATCATCACGGCCCCGGGCGTGCGCTACAAAATTACGTTGACTGACGGCTCGGCCATCGAGGTCGACAATCCCTCGCGCTGGCCGGATCCAAGCGAAATTGAACAGATCGAAGAGCCGGTCATCACCGCCAAGATCCTCACGAATGAAGAATATGTAGGCGGCATCCTCAAACTCGTAGAAGACAAGCGCGGCCGCCAGCAGAATCTTGAGTACGTCTCCGAAACCCGCGTCATGATCACCTATGAGCTTCCGCTCAATGAGATCGTCCTCGACTTTTACGACCGCCTCAAGTCCGTCTCACGCGGCTATGCCTCGCTGGACTACCATCTCGCGGGTATGTGGGTCTCCCCGATGGTCAAGATGGACATCCTCGTCTCCGGCGAACCCGTCGACGCGCTTTCCATCATCGTCCACCGCGACTTCGCCTACGATCGCGGCAAGGCCCTCGTCTCCAAGATGCGCGAGCTGATTCCGCGGCAGATGTTCGAGGTCGCCATCCAGGCAGCCATCGGCTCCAAGATCGTCGCACGCGAAACCGTGACTGCCATTCGCAAGAACGTCATCGCCAAGTGCTACGGCGGCGATATCAGCCGTAAGCGCAAGCTGCTCGAAAAACAGAAGGAAGGCAAAAAGCGGATGAAGCGTATTGGCAAAGTCGATATTCCGCAGGAAGCCTTCCTCGCTGTACTCAAGGTGGGCGAAGAGTAGCTCGCGCTGCCAATCCACGAACGAAGAAAAGGAGGCCTTGCGGCCTCCTTTCTTTCGTTACTGGATCAGGTTAGGGCCTTCTGGGCGTGGTCGTCGCGCCAGGAGTCGGTGTCGTACGGCGAGTCGGCGAAGGAGCCGACGGCGGCGGCGCCGCAACCCCGGAGCTCGCGTTATAGGCGTTCACAACGGCTTGGGTTATGTCGGTCGTCTGCTGCCACCACAGCACAGGGTTTACCGCCTGCGCCTGCTGGTTGCCGCCAACATTCATCATCATCGTAAAGCCGTTCTCCTGCGCATACTTCACCGCAGCCTGCCCAACCTTCTGGTAGAGCTTGCCGGCGGCCTCATTCATATCCTGGTTATAGGCATTCGAAGCGTCTTCACTATCCCGCTGCAACTGCTTTTCCCTGGTGTCGATCGCCTTGATGCGGTTCGCGCGTTCTTCGTCCGAAGTGTTCGCGGGCAGCCCCTGCACCTGCTTCTTCAGCGCGTCGACCTCCGCGCCCGCGCTTTCGAGCTTGCTCTTCTGCGGTTCGTACTTCTTATTGATTTCGCCGAAGGCGCGCTGACCCTCGTTGGTGTTCACGATCACGGCCTGCACGTCGATGATGGCAATCTTTGCGGGAATAGCCTGGGGAGGAACAGCGGCGGGCGCAGCAGCGGCCGGTGCGGCAGCGGGTGCACCGGAGGTAGCCTGGGCGACAAGGCTGGGCGCGGCAGCGGCAGAAGCCATTGCCAGGACAAAGGACAGCGTGCGATTCATGCGGTGTGTGTAGCTCCTTACAGGCTTTCGTGTCAGGTGGTGTAGGCCGCATGATGCGGGGATCCCGCTCGCTTGCAGCAGCCAGAGGAAGAACGCTCCACTTCGCCAGCTACGACCGCAGCCTGGAAACGGCACGGCGCCACAGGCGGACACCTACCTCTGACTAACAAAATTATATAGGACGGGCGGCTGAACCGGGGAGCAACCCAAAGCAGGCTTCAAAAAATCGGAGAGTTTTACGTGCGAAAATACGGAATCTGGGTGGATGCCGGGCAGCGGCGCTCGGGATCCTGCGGATTTCTACCCGATCGCGCTCATTTGGTTTGGCATGTGGATTGCTTCTGTACCCGTGTTCGGTCCAGAGCGAAAGCTTTGGCACCGATCTCCGAGCTCGGCGGGAAGCGAGACGCTCTGAAGAGTGCCACTCGCCGGGCGGGCGCAGCAAAGCCCGTTTCAGGAGGCCAGCGATGGCCGTTAGGGAAACCTGTAGCCATTCCTCGGGGAGGGGGAATGGCTACAGGTTTCTGCGCGTCCCCCTGCCGCAGAAGTGCTACTTGCGGAATACGGCAAAGTAGGATACGCTTGCTTTCGTTAGGCAGCGCCCCAATCGCAGGGCAGGTTGTGACAACAAGAAGGCTGCTACGGTAGACGCGATTACACGCCAACTCCAAGTTGCCACCGTAGAAAACCCTGCTTATGAGAGAACGCTAGGCCAGCGGGTCTGGAAGCCGACTAGAACTGCATTGGTTTAGGAAATTAGGATGGCCCTCGATGGGGTTCGTCATTAGGTAGCTTTTGTTATGCGGTGTGTACGCGTTCTTTTCCGCAGCTTCGGCGGGGGCAGAAGGTTCACGTACCTGGACTGAGATCTACCAACGACATTCAGGCTGTTGCCTGCATGCAAGAGTGAGCGAGCATACGCTTCAACAGAACGAAAGGTCGGGTTACCTGGATTCAGGCTTACGCCCACGCTCAAGACGAGCGCTGGGAGTGCGGGCGTGGTTTCCCTGTAGCTTCACCGTCAATGGCAAAAAGGGAAGTGACACAAGATGTCAGAGCAAAATGTAATGGAAGGCTCACCGGACTTTTCAGGTGAGTCGTTCAGCGGCGACTTCGGTGACGACCAGTTCAACTCCGAAAGCGGATCAGACTCCGCTTCCGACGGCCAGCCCGGCCCGGGCATGGGACAAAGCAAGAGCAGCCGCCGCCGCCGCCGCAAGCGCAAGAAGACCAGCACACCGGGGGAAGCTACCGCCGGCAGCGCTCCCGCCGGTGAGGCCCCCATACCCGTCCCGATCGTGATGGAGGGCGAACGCCTGGCACTGGCTGCCTCCGCCGGAGCACCCGCCCCGCGCCGATCTTCGAACGGCTACGGAGGAGGGCAAAACGGCAGTCAGGGACAGGGGCAAGGTCAGGGGCAAGGTCAGGGCCAAGGACCAGGCAAGCGCTGGAAGAAGAAGTTCCGCGACCGCGACCGCCGTCCCGCGCCCGGCAGCCCCGGCAACGAGTTCCGTCCGGAAAGCACTCCCGCCACCTCCAACGGTAACGATCGTGCCTTTAGCAACGACCGCCCCTTCAGCGGCGACCGCGTGTTCAATAACAACAACGGCGGCGGCGGCGATCGCAGCTACGATCGTCCTTATCGTCCCCAGGGCGGCGGGCGGCCCGACAATTTCGGCAATCTCGTCTCGCACCAGGGCCGCAAGGCCAAGGGTGGGCCCGGGAAAGACCGCAGTTTCGTCGGCCCCATGGACCACAGTTATCGCGAAATGAACACTGAATTCGGCGAAGCGCCGCCGTCTACCATTCAACTGCGCGGACGCCACGGACGCCGCCATTTCGGCGACAATCAGCCGATCGACCACAACGCCCCACGTCCCGTGCCCATCCCCGAAGGCGCTCAGACGCACATCTACATGTTCGTTGAAGACCTCTTTATCATCGCGAAGGTTCAGGAAACGGCCAAGAAGCTGGGCGTCAAAGTAGCCTTCATCAAAAACGAGAAGGAAGCCATCGCCGAACTTACCAGCGGCGAGGACCAGAACAAGCCCGCGCTCATCGTCTTCGACCTCAACAACGCCAATGCGAAACCCCTGACGCTGATCCCCAAGCTCAAGTCCAAGCTGAAGCGCGCCACCTCGATCATCGGTTTCCTTTCGATGATCCAGGGCGATCTCAAGGCCAAAGCCGTCGAAGCCGGTTGCGACACCGTGATGCCGCGCGCCGCGTTCTCGCAGAACCTGCCCAACCTCCTGCGCCGCTACGGCGTCGAGGAAGCGGAAGAAATCAACTTCAACTATTAGAACGGAACCATTCACACTGAGAGAGCCCGGCCATCCAGCCGGGCTTTTCTACTTTCGTTGTCCACAGAGAATAGAGAGCCGTTCAGCCCCAGGCAGCAGGCGCGGTCACCAGGTCCTCACTGTCCACGTGCTCTTCACGGCCATGCTCGCGCGCCGTCGAGCGTGCCGAGAAGAAAGCATCTACCTCCGCCATCACATCCTCCGCCCGCTTCGCGTCAAAAATCGCCCGCCGAAGATGCGCTCCACTCGGCACCCCATGCGTAAACCAGCTCGCAAACTGCTTCATCTTTCCAATCGCCTCACGATGCGCTGAGTCATGATCCCGTCGCGCTTTTTTCGCCTCCTCTGAGACATCTTCAACCGCAATACGCGGATGCTCCGCGGTTTCCGCCAGCAGCCGTGAAAAATAATCGCGAATCATCCGGTGCCGGTCCTCATCCGTCGGCTTGTCATACACCCCGACGCCGGTCCGCGCCTTGGACGCCGTGTATTGCGCGATCTGCCGAAAGATCCAGGGATTCGCCGGCGCCGCCCGCCCAATCATCACGGCATCGCAGCCCGTCGCCGCCACCATCGCCGCGGCGTCTTCCGGAGTCCGCACGTCCCCATTGCCCACCACCGGAATCCGCACCGCATCCTTCACCGCAGCAATCCATTCCCATCGCGCATCGCCGGTATACCCTTGCTCCCGAGTGCGCGCATGGAGCGCCACAGCATTCAACCCGCAATCTTCCGCCAGCTTCGCCAACTCCACGCAAACAATATTCGCGTCATTCCATCCCATCCGGAACTTCACCGTAAACGGAATCGAAACGGCCCGCCGCACCTCGCGAAAGATCTCGGCAATCAAGGGCAGATCGCGCAGCAGCCCCGATCCCCCATTGCACTTCACCACCCGCTTTGCAGGGCAGCCCAGGTTCAGGTCCACCAGATCGAACCCAGCCTCTTCAATAATCCGTGCGGACTCCGCCAGCGTCGCCGGATTGGACCCAAAGATCTGCGCCGCAATGGGATGCTCATCGTCGTAATACGTCAGGTAACGCTTCCGCTTCGTCTCCCGCATCCGCGTAAGCCCATCGGCGGACGTAAACTCCGTCATCAACAGCCCACAACCGGACCGCTCATTCGTCGTTACCGTCTCCACATCCACCGCCCCGGCCGTAGCTTCCGGGCTATATAAACTCGCATGCCGGATAAACCGCCGAAACACCGTGTCCGTTACCCCCGCCATCGGCGCCAGCACCGTCGCCGGCGCAACCAGCACTCCCCCGACGCGCATTTCCGGGGCCACCGCGGCGTCCCCGGGTGCCGTGCGGTCGATCATGTTGGTCCAGCGCTTATCCATGGGGTTAATTGAATTGAAAGCATTCATCGCAGTCGTTGGATGACCTCCAGTCTACGAGAGCTTCCGAATGCTGTAGCCACCCACGTCTCTCCGCAGGGGACGCCGCCCGGGCGCATACTTTCTCCATGCGCCTCACCTCCACTGACCGCCTCTTCGTCCTCACCGGCGCCGGCATCTCCGCTGAAAGCGGTCTCGCCACCTTCCGCGGCAACGGCGGTCTATGGAACGGCTACCGCGTTGAAGAGGTTGCCACGCCCGAGGCCTGGCACGCAAACCCCGCCCTTGTATGGAATTTCTATTCCATGCGCCGCCACGATGCCCGCGCTGCCCAACCCAACGCCGCCCACCTCGCTCTCGCCGGCATCGAGCAACAACTCGGCGACCGCTTCTACCTCGTCACCCAGAACGTCGACGACCTCCACGAACGCGCCGGCTCCCATCGCATTCACCACATGCACGGCACCCTGTCCCAATCCCGCTGCATGGCCTGCGACGATCCCTTCCCCGACCAGGCCCTCTACACCGACCCCGACAAGCTCCCTACCTGCCCCGATTGCGGCCAGGCCATCCGCCCACACATCGTCTGGTTCGGCGAGGTCCCCCTCGACCTCGACACCATCTTCGCCGAACTCGACCGTGCCACCGTGCTCCTCGTTATCGGCACCTCCGGTGCGGTGTACCCAGCGGCCGCCTTTGTCCGCATCGCGAACCAACGCGGTGTCCGCACCGTCTATGTCGGCCCCGAGGAGCCTCTCAATGCCGCGGCCTTCGACGAGATCCTCCTGGGCACCGCTACGGAGGTTCTGTCTCACCTCGTGGAGGAGCGAACAAACGCTTTTCTAAGGCGTACGAACAAGAACCCGTCTTGACATCCCCAAGTTCATAGGGGTACGGTTCCCGGCGCAGTCCAAACCTTACTCGTCCGGAGCCCCACACGTGAGACACCTCTCAGGGAAGCCTCTATCCCACTCTCTTGCGCACCTCGCCGGTGCCGCCCTTCTTAGCGCCACCGCCCTCACCGCCGCGGCCCACGCCCAAAGCCAGACCCCTGACTTCGGCCCCAACGTCTACATCATGACTCCCAGCATGACCAGCTCACAGATTGAGGCCACCCTCAGCTCCCTCGCCAATGAGGCCCAGTTCAGCAGCAATCGCTACGCCGTCCTCTTCCAGCCCGGCGCCTACGCCATTCAGTCGCCCATCGGCTACTACGAGTCGGTCGCCGGTCTCGGCCTCAACCCCAGCCAGGTCACCATTAATGGCTTCATTACCCCTAACTTCGGCACCACAACCCAGTACTATCCCGGAACCAACCTCACCGATACCTTCTGGCGCTCCATGGAAAACCTGACCGTCAACCCGGTTACCGACAGCGCCCAGAACGCCCCCACCAACACCCTGCAGTGGGGCGTATCCCAGGGCGCACCGCTCCGCCGCCTGCAGATCAACGGCGGCCTCGAACTCACCGACAGCTACTGCGGCAACTCCAGCGGCGGCTTCATCGGCGACAGCGTCGTCACCGGCAACGTCAATGCCTGCTCGCAGCAGCAGTGGTACACCCGCAACAGCAACGTCGGCAGCTTCCAGACCAATGTCTGGAACTTCGTCTTCTCCGGCGTCACCGGCACCCTGCCCACCATCTACCCGCCCAACACCATCCTCGCCACCACCCCCGTCGTTCGCGAGAAGCCGTTCCTCTACGTCGATAGCACAGGCAAGTACAACGTCTTCGCCCCCGGCCTGAAGACAAGCTCCTCGGGCAATGACTTCACCACCCCCACCACCCCCGGCCGCTCCCTTCCCATCGCGAACTTCTTCATAGCCCAACCCACCATGTCGGCCAAAACAATCAACAAGGCCCTCGCCGCAGGCCAGAACCTGATCCTCACCCCCGGCATTTACCAGCTCGATCAATCCCTGAAAGTCAACAACCCTGACACGGTTATCCTCGGTCTCGGCTACGCTACCCTCATCCCCGCCAACGGCAACGACGCCATCGATGTAGCCGACGTCAATGGCGTGCAGATCGCCGGCCTGCTCGTCGACGCGGGCCCCGAAAACTCCACCGCCCTCATCAAGATGGGCCCCTCCACCCTGCCCATCGACGCCATGTCCCACAGCGCCGACCCCTCAACCCTGAGCGACGTCTTCTTCCGTGTCGGGGGCGCCAATGCCGGCAGCGCGAACATCAGCCTCGAAATCAACAGCTCCGACGTCATCCTCGACGACATCTGGGCCTGGCGCGCCGATCACGGTGCCGGCGTAGGCTGGACCGCCAACACCGCCGCCCACGGCCTCGTCGTCAACGGGAACAACGTCACCGCCCTCGGCCTCGCCGTAGAGCACTACCAGCAGGAGCAGGTCCTCTGGAAGGGCAACAACGGCGAAACCATTTTCTACCAGAGCGAACTACCCTACGATCCCCCCAGCCAGGCTGCCTGGACCGATGGCATCTTCAACGGCTATCCCTCCTACGCCGTCGCCAACGGCGTAAAAACCCATCAGGCCTACGGCTTAGGCATCTATAGCTACTTCAACCAGGGCATCAACATTATCGAAGACAACGCCATCACCGTCCCCTTTAAGCAAGGCATCAAGGTCGTCGACGCCGGAACCGTCTTCCTCAACGGCTCAGGCCAAATCACCCACGTCATCAACGACGTAGGCGCCACCGTCAGCAGCAGCTATGCCGACCAGGTCAGCCCCGTCCCCCTCTACCCCAACTAACCCACGCAACCGCACCACAGGGCGGCAGCTCTCAACAGGCTGTCGCCTTTAGCTTTTGAGCAACCGCAATAAACGCCGGGATCGTCGCCATCATCACAGCCGCAATCTCGGGAGACACCCGGTGCTCCGCCCAGAACACCGCCGTCAGTCGCCCACAAAGAGTGACGCACCTAGCAGGATGCCGAAGCAGAATACCCGGTAGGGAAGCCGTCAACCCAGGCCGCCAGATGACAGCACCCGCACCCGCGTCATACCCTGATTACCCATGCGTCCTCTCGACCGCCGCCTTTTTCTAAAGACCTCCGCCGCAGCCGCCGCCCTCACCTCCACCTCGCTGCGTACGCTCGCCCAGGCCACCGCCAACGCCGCCCCGCTCACGATCCACACCGACCGCAACGGCCCCCAGGTCCCACCCAGCTTTATCGGCCTCAGCTACGAGATCCAGCAGCTCGAAGACCCGCAGTTCTTCTCCGCGAACAACACCGGCCTCATCGCCCGCTTCCGCGAACTCACCCCCAACGGCGTTCTTCGCCTGGGCGGCAACACCTCTGACGTCGGCTGGTGGAAACCCACGCCCACCAGCACGCAACCGCCACTGCCGCCCAACGTCGTTGCCTCCGTCGAGCCCGGCACCAAGCCCTTCCAGCAGCTCGCCTATCCCGTCACCCCCGAGGCCGTAAAGAATCTCCGCGCTTTCCTCGACGCCACCGGCTGGACCTGCCTCTACGGCATCAATCTCGGCACGGGCACCCCCCAGCGCGGCGCCGACGAAGCCGCCGCCGTCTACGCTATCCTCGGCGCCAAGCTTGAGTACTTCCAGCTCGGCAACGAGCCCGACCTCTTCCAGCATCGCTTCCGCGATCCCAAAACCTGGAACGTCGACCGCTACCTCGACGACTGGATTGCCATGGCCGACGCCATCCGCGCTCGCGTCCCGCAGGCCCGCTTCGGCCTCCCTGACACCGCCGGCGACCCCACCTGGAGCTCCCGCATCGCCGAGCGCCTCAGCGCCCTGCCCCCTGCCGGCACGGGCGCTACCGCAGGAGCCGGCGCAGGGGCCACCGCAGGGCAGGGAAGCCGTCCCAACATCGCCGCCGTCACCCACCACTACTATTTTGGCGGCCCACCCACCAACCCCAACGTCAGCATCGCTCGTATCCTCCAAACCGACCCCAAAGTCGCTAAAGTCGCCGCTTCTACCCGCGATGCCGCCGAAAAACTGGGCTGCGTCTATCGCATGAGCGAAGGCAACACCTGCTATCAGGGCGGCAAACCCAACGTCTCGGACGTTCTCGCCGCCGCCCTCTGGGCCGCCGACTACGCCCTCTCCCTCGCTGCTTTCGGCTACTCCGGCATCAACCTCCACGGCGGCGGCGGCAAAGCCGTCGGCAACTCCCTCGGCGCCCGCATGCCTGGCGAAGCCCTCCTCCAATCTGGCGAACCACCCCACTCTCGCCCCTTCTACACCCCCATCGCCGACATGAACGGCACCTACGTCCCGGAACCCGACTTCCGCGGCCTTCAATTCGCCGGCCGCTTCGCCGGTGCCACCATGCTCTCCGTCACGCTCGACCCCGGCTCAGCCAACGCCACCACCTACGCCGCCAGGCTCTCCACCGGCCAACTCCAGGTCGCCATCATCAACAAAGACCCCGATCACGCCGTCCCCCTCAACCTTCCCGGCTTCAGCCCCGCCCTCATCCTGACCGCCCCCACCCTCGAGACGCGCGAAGTCAACCTTTCCGAACCCCAGGCCAACACCGAAGCAAACAGCGTCCCCCCAAAAACCGCCATGCTCCTGCTTAATGTCCACCCGTAAGGCGAAGCGTAAACAGGAGAGGGTGACTCGTCGAAGGCAACAGGGAAACTCCGCCAATGTCGCTCCTGGAACCGTCCCTCTGTCTGTAAGAGCAAACAGATTTCTCGAAGAGCACCCCGCCCGCTCCTTTCTGCTGCTCTCCTCTTTTCTCGTCTTCCTTCTCTACTGGCGAAGCTTCACTTCCCCCTTCGTCTACGACGATCTCGACGGGATCGTAAATAACCCAAACCTCAGCTCATGGAGCGATTTCACCCACCGCTTCCTTCTGCGCCCCGTCGCTCTCACCACCTCTCTCCTCAGCCACACAGGATCCACCTACCGCCCGCTCTTCTGGCTCACGCTCTTCCTCGATCGCGCCATCTGGGGCCTCAATGCCGGTGGCTTCCACGCCACCAATGTGGCCCTCCATCTCTTCAACGGCAATCTCGCCTTCCTTCTCCTCCGGCGCCTCAGACAGCCGCTACTTCCCGCCGCAGCCACCGCTCTCCTCTGGCTCGCCCTCCCCATCAACACCGAAGTCGTCGCCTGGGTAAGCGGCCGTGCCTATGCCCTATGTACGCTTTTCGTCCTGGCCTGCCTTCTGTCTGCACTTAACTACTTCCGCGGCGGAAAGGCTGGCTGGGCCGCAGCCTGTTTCATCGCCGCCGCCTGCGCCGTTCTCTCGCACGAACTCGGCGTCGTTCTCATACCTCTCCTGCTTCTGCTGCCCCTCGCCGCGCAGGAAATCTGGTCCAAAAAAGTTTTCATTACACTCGCAGCCGCCTGTCTTGCCATAGCCGGAGTGGAAGCATTGCGCTTCAAGGTCGGGGTAAAAACATTCTCTGGCCTAGCCTCCGCGAAAGGGGCCAGCCTTGCGCTTATCCACTATGTGGCCCTGACACTTCTCCCCATCCACATGAGCGTAGAGCGATCCACATCCATCGTCCTCAACCAGCCGCACCCATGGTTGATCCTCGAATCAGCCGGCTTTTTTCTCACCTTCACCTTCGCCGTGATCGTCCGGCGAAGGCTCCCAGCACTGTTCCTGGGTCTCGTCTGGTTCATCATCTGCATTGCACCCTTCTGCCTCGCGCAAAACTACCAGGGCATAGCGGAGCGCTTCGTCTACCTGGCCGCACTCGGCCTCGTGACGACGCTGGTAGTGCTGCCGTCCCTTACCTCAACCACTCGTTTCCGTGCTCCCCTGCTAGCGCTCCTGGCGCTCTGGTTCCTCTGGAATCTCTACCGAACTTCGGAGCGCGCGAACGACTGGTCCGATCCTGTCCGTCTGTACCAAGCCTCCTTACGGGCCACTCCCCAAAGCCCTTCCGTTCACTACAATCTCGCCTTCTCCCTACGCGAGCGAGGAGGTCTCGACGAAGCTCTGGAGGAATACGGGCGCGTCCTCGCCCTCGACCCACACTACCCCAACGCCTACGCCAGCCTCGGTGACGTGTACCTGAAGCTCAACAACTTCATAGCCGCGCAAGCCGCCTATCGGCAAGCGCTGTTCCAGGCCCCCAACGATACGGCCGTCCTGCTCAACAGCGGAGTCGCTTACCAAAATGCCGGCGCACTGCCCGAGGCCGAAACCACTTACAAGCACATCCTTCAAATCGATCCCGCCAACAGCCCCGCCCACGTAAACCTCGGTGTGCTCTTCCTCGCCGAAAGTAAAAACAATGACGCCGCCCACCAGTTCGCCATGGCTATCGATCTCAAATCCAAAGACCCCGTTCCCTACTACAACCTCGGCGCGCTGCTGCAAAAAGGGGGCCGCGGCGACCTGGCCATGGTCTTGTATAAAAAGGTCCTCGAACTCAAGCCCGGAGACGAAGACACCCTACGCAATATGCAGCTCATCCAGCAGTCCCGGTAACCCAGGCCAGCGCTGCCGGCTCACCGCGAAGGCGCCATATACGCCAAGCTAAGCCGGCCGATCTCTGCCAGATCAGCAGCAATGGCATGCTCCGCTAGCGAAGCCGATTTTCCAGCCTGCGTGGACTGAGAAGGCGCAACATAGAGCAGTGCTTCTCTGCGCGCCACCAGGGACTCTATGCCTCTCTCTAGAGGAACAGCGGCCTAACGTATTCACCCGTAAATAGGAGCCCACCCTTGCAACTCTGGAACGCCTTCCTTATTTCCTTCACCGCGCTCCTGCCGCTCATCAATCCCTTCGGCTCCGCGCTCGTCCTCCTCGGTCTGGTCGGCGACGCTCCTCCCCTCGTTTACCGTACCCTCGCCCGCAAAGTCGCCCTCAACAACATCGCCTTCCTCGCCGTTATCGAGCTCCTCGGCTCCGCCATACTTCACTTTTTCGGCATCTCCCTGCCCATCGTGCAGGTATCCGGAGGCCTTGTCATCACCTCCATCGGCTGGTCCGTACTCAACGAAAAGGAATCCGAAGCCAACACCACTCGCGACAAGCGCGAAGCCCTGCAGTCCGACCCCGAACAGGCCTTTCGCTCACTCCAGCAGAAAGCTTTCTACCCCTTCACCTTCCCCGTCACCTCCGGCCCCGGCACCCTGGTCGTCTGCCTCACCCTCAGCGCGCGCTTCAGCGGCGGCAGGCTCACCTCCAACATCCTCGGCCACCTCGGCATCTTCGTAGCCGTCGTCGTCCTCAGCGGCGTGGTTTATCTCTGCTATGCCTACGCCCCCCGCATCCGCTCCGCCGTCAAACCCTCTACCGTCCACGGCATTCTTCGCATCGTCGCCTTCATTCTCATCTGCATCGGTGTCCAGATTGCCTGGAACGGCATCACCGTTCTCCTCAACACCTTCCTCCATCGCGCCTGAACATCCCGCCAGAACAAAAGCAGGCGCCCTCAAGCCGTAACGCCTGCTTTGTCCAGCAGCGGTTGCCTATGCCAGGCGCCGGCGCCGCAGCGCACCAACGCCCGCCATCAGACCCGTACCCAGAAGCGCCACACTTGACGGCTCCGGCGTCACCGAACTTACCGAGACGTCGCTGAAGGTAGCCGTTCCATCCGCACCGCCCGTATTGACGGCAAACGTCAACATCTCGCTACTGCTCGTCGCCGTAAACTCCGTGGAGATGCTGTTAAATGGGTTGGATCCACCTACCGCCAAATCCGCCATCGGCCCCAGCAACGTTGCTCCGCCCAGCAAAACCGAGACATCCGGCACCGCGTTGCAGCATCCATCCCCATCCGCCGTGCGCGCGTTTTCGAGAAAGCTAAGCTCATACGTCTGTCCGGCCACAAGCCCACTGACGGCCGTGCTCAAAGACCCACTCACCTGGACAAATCCTACGAAGTCGTCGCCGGAAGGAAGAGTGCCGTTATTCCAGAAACCGCCGAGGTTGAACCCGGTCGCACCGTAACTCCCAGTCCCGGTCCAGCCGCTGATCAGATTGTTTGTCGTTGTGGTGTAACCCGGAAACGTGGAATTCGTCGAGGTGAAATCAGAATTAGAAACGAAGTTATCGGCTTTGGCTGCACCGGCGACGCTGGCAAGAGCAAAAAGACCTGCAATGATGCGAATAGACCGCATGGAAACTCCTCATAAGTGCTATAGCAACTTGTGGCTAATGCTACCTGCTTTGGGGCGTTCGTAAGCTACATTCTGGTTTAAACCAGGAGCTTTCCCGTACTCATCGGAAGTTACTTAAATGTAGAACGCCTTTCCCGCTGTCGCACCTTCGAGCATCCTGCCGAGCTATGGGTTACCTCTCGCGCTCTGATGACCTCTCTCGTCGCAGCTTGCCGCAGCCCATACGTTCCCATGGCTCTCCACTCGTCCGGCAGCTCTACTTCTTCGGAGCCCGCGGAAACACACTCGACGACGAGACCACCACCGTCAGGATTGCCGTCTGTGCCTGGTGACTTACCGCATCCGTCGCCGTAACTGGAATCTGATACGTCCCCGCCGCGACGGCAATCGCCGTCACAAGCGGATCTACAATCTGTCCGCATCCTCCAAGGCTCAGCAGCATCATGCCTGCCAGCGCTCCCATGCCCAGCCCTGCCCAGCGTCGCCGTTTTCTCGAGCTAAGCGGCACCAGACACGCCAAAGTCACCACCCCTGCCATGCCACCTTCGGTGAAGGGCCAACTTCCCAAAGGCGTCCTCAGGCCAGCCGTGCTCTGCCCGGCGCTGATCGTCAACGTCGCCCTGCCTTCACCGCCTGCGTTTAGCGGAACGCTCCCCGTGCTGAAGCTCCCGGAAAGACCCGCCGGCATGGTCCCAACACCAAGTGTAAGCGAGCCGGCATAGCCGCCCACGCTGGTCAGATTCGTCACCACAGCCACATCCTGGCCAGGCGTAACATGCACCACGGCAGGCGCCAGCGCCAACGTGAAGGCACTCGCCGCGGCGGCTACGTTCACCTGCACTGTTACGCTCGCACTTGCTGCCGCGTGCGTCGCGTCCCCGGCGTAGTTTGCAGTCACCGTATAGAGCCCCGCGCTCGGAAAGGTGTAGCTCAAAGTCGCCGGACCTGCAATTCCCTGCGCCGTCACTGTCCCTACGCTGTTGCCGTTCGCCGAAAGCGTCACGCCGCCGCTGGGCACTCCTGCGCTCGCGGGTGCCCCGCTCGCGTTCACTACCGACACCGCCAAGCTAGAACTCTGCCCCGTAGTTGCCGGATTCGGAGTGACCGTAAGGGAAACAACCACGGGCAGCGCCGCAACCACCTCGGTCCCACCCAGATGCACCGCCGGATAACTCGTCTCCCCATCCGTCAGCGCCGAACTGACGGCCGTCAGCTGGTGCGTGCCCAACGCCAGCGTCAAAGGCCCGGCAATTGTCGCCACACCGCCCGACAACGTTGCCGTTCCGAGCGCATTCCCATCCACCGCAAAGGTTACCGTGCCTCCCAGGACGGCATTGCTGCCCGCCACGCTGACCTGTGCCGTCAAGGTAAAGCTCCCGCCCACCAACACCGGATGGGGAGAAGCCGTCAGCGTGCCCGTCGCCAGCGACCCCCCTTCACTCAGCAACACCGTAAACGAGTTACCCGGGTTATTCGACTTCACCAGATCGGGACGGCCATCATGGTTCAGATCCGCAATTCCCAGGCTCCCCACTCCGATCCCACTGACAAAGTCCATCTCTGCGCCCAGGGTTCGATCTGTTCTGCCGTTGAATACGCCAAGGGCATCCGGGTAGGGAAGATACTCTGGCCCTTCCGCAATCAAATCCGATACACCATCGCCGTTCAAATCGGCCGCGTACAGCGCCGCAAAGCTGCGGATCGAAACAGGACCAGGCACGGCCGCTGCGAAGCTGTTTCCATCCAGCGTTGCGGCTGGGCCCTGGTGATAAAACATGAAAATCTGCGTGGGTCCCAGATCGGCATAGTGCCTTTCAAATTGGACCATCACCGCAATATCCGGCGCGCCGTCACCGTCAAAATCCCCTACTGCCGTGGCGAGCAGTTGCTGGTCGTAGGCTGACGCTATCTGGGGAACGGGGTAAAACGCCGGCGCTGCAAAGCTTCCGTCACCCCGGCCGGCAGCCACGGCCAGGTGGGCACTGGTGGTGTACACCAGATCCGGCAGTCCGTCCCCATTCACATCCTTCAAGGAAACCGACTCACCCGCGTACTCGCCTGAAGGCGAGCTCAGCGTCGTGGTCACCGGCTGAAATGTCCCGTTCGTTCCGGACAGATACACCGTCAAGGTATTCGGTGACAGCACCGCAATGTCATCGCGGCCGTCGCCATTCAGGTCGAGCACCCCAGCCAACGTTGTAAACGGAACCGTAGTATCGACTTGCGCCGCAGTGCCAAACGTTCCATCCCCATGGCCGAGCAGCACATACATTCCTCCAGAAACACCATCCGGCGACCCCAGAGCCACAAGATCCTGGTGACCGTCACCATTCACATCGCCGTGGGTCACAAAGGTATACCCCTCGTCCCGACTAAATCGAGGTGCCCACTGTGTTCCCAACGCATTCGCCGCCCCGAACGTCCCATCCGGTTTACCTAAACTGAGATACAACTGCGTGTCCCCGCTCGTGACGACATCCGGGGTGCCGTCCTCATTAAAATCGGCCACAGCAACGGACGATACATTTCGGCCCGACTCGTACGTGTCCGCCGAAGCAAAGCTCCCGTCCGCACGCCCGTAGTCGATATATATTCCCGACGGCCCCGCGCTCACAAAGTCAGGATGCCCATCACCATTCATATCGAGCAACAGACTGCCGCCCGAAAGCAGCCCTTCAAAAATGCTCTCACCCACGGCAAAGTGCTGTGGCACCCCAAACGTGAGCCCCGGTTGGCCCAAGATGACCGTCAAGCCGTCGTACCCATACGCAAGCACATCTGGAATGCCGTCCCCATTCAAATCCAGACAGGCCAGCGGCAAAGAATACGTGCCCAACCCCGATCCGTCGTACTGGTCATCGCTGTAATCCACCGTTGCAATCGGTGTCGAAGAGAAGCTCCCATCCGCGTTGCCATGGAAGATCTTGAGGATTCCATCGCCTCCACCGACCAGGTCGAGGTGCCCATCCCCATCCACATCCGCCAAAGCCGCACCGTAGCTCCCTGTGTACTGCACCGGCTGGGTAAATGTGCCGTCACCATGCCCAAACAACACCGCCGTGTTCAGCGAGCTTGCCTGCACCACCAGGTCCGGAAACCCGTCCCCGTTCAGGTCGGTCACAAGCACCTGACTGACATAAACATCGGCAGCGGCGGAAGCCGTGGGCGTGAAATTGCCGGCCCCATCCCCCAGCATCGGGTAGAGAGAAAGTCCGCCGTCCGACACAATGACATCCGCCTGTCCGTCATGGTTCAGGTCCGCAACGGTCGCCACAAAAAGACTCGCTGCCCCCGCAGCGGAGGGCAGGCTGGACACGATCGGCGCCCCAAACGTGCCATCGCCATTTCCCGGCAGCACCGCGACCACCGTGGAAGGGTAAAGCCCCGTACAAAGGGCATCCAGCTTGCCATCCCCTGTCACATCGGCCAGCTTGCAAACAGCCGACAACGAGGCCGGCAGTATCACATCCTGCCCCGGCCTATACCCACCCCTGCCATCCGCCAGCAACGCATGCAGAACCACCGGCGTGTCCGCCGTCGCATACAGCAGGTCCGGAATGCCGTCGCCGTTCAGATCTCCGGCCAGCACCGTCTTCGGGTCCCCAGCGGTTGCAATGCGCACGGGATTCCGGAAGGTCTGCGCCTGCAGGGAACAGCAAACAAAAACACAAAGGGCCGTGAGAAAGCGAAGTCGCACCGGGATGTCCACGCTCGGAGTTGGGGAGCGTAGGGCAGAATATCGCGCAAAGCGACTTTGGCAAACCCCTCGTTGGTAACACGATCCGGTGACCTTCGCTTCAGAATTCCCGCATCTCACCACCCGCATGCCATTTCTGGACACTCTCCTCGGCCGCCCCCTGGCCTCCGAAGAAGACGCCTCTCAGCGCGTCGGCGTCGCCGAAGGCGTTCCCGCCTTTGGCCTCGATGCCCTTGGCTCCGCCGCCTACGGGCCCGAAGCCGCCCTTACCATTCTCATCCCCGCCGCCGCCGCCGGCCTCGCCTACATCCTCCCGCTCACCCTCGTCATCATCCTTCTGCTGACCATCGTCTTTTTCAGCTACCGCCAAACGATCGTCGCCTACCCTAACGGCGGCGGCTCCTACACCGTCGCCAGTGAAAACCTCGGCCGGGGCCTCGGGATTCTTGCCGCTGCCGCCCTCATGCTCGACTACCTCCTCGATGTCGGTGTGGGTATCTCCACCGGTGTCGGCGCTCTTGTCTCCGCTGTCCCCAAACTCGGCCCTCACACCCTATCCCTTTGCCTGGTGATCCTCGTCGTCCTCACCTTTGTTAACCTGCGCGGAGCCCGCGAAAGCGGCGCTATCTTCATGTTCCCCACGTATCTCTTTTGCGTTTGCCTGCTCGGCATCGTTGTTTGGGGCGTCGCCAAAACCCTCGCCAGCGGAGGGCATCCCCATCCAGTCATAGCTCCGCCGCAACCCTCAGGTCATGCCGTCGCCGCCGTAGGAACCTGGCTGCTCCTCCGCGCCTTCGCCTCGGGCTGCACAGCTCTCACCGGTATTGAGGCTGTCTCGAACGGCGTCACCGCTTTCAAAGACCCCAACACCCAGACCGCCAACCGCACCCTCACCGTCATCGTCGTCCTGCTCGCGGTCTTCCTCTATGGCATCGCCCATCTCACCCGCGTCTACGGCATCGTTGCCACCGAACCCGGCTCCGCTCACTACCAGAGCCTGCTCTCCATGCTCACTGCCGCCGTCGCCGGCAAGGGCGTCATCTACTACGTCACCATCGCCAGCATCCTCGTCCTGCTTTCTCTCTCCGCCAATACCGCCTTCACCGGCTTTCCACGCCTCTGCCGCGCTATCGCGGAAGACGGCTACCTTCCCAAGTTCTTCGCCATCCGCGGCCGGCGCCTCGTCTACACCGAAGGCATCATCGTTCTCGCCGTTCTGAGCGGCCTCATTCTCATCGCCTTCGATGGCATCACCGACCGCCTCATCCCGCTCTTTGCCATCGGCGCTTTCCTGGCCTTCACCCTGTCCCAGGCTGGCATGGTCTTCCATTGGCGCAAGAACCCCGGCAAACACTCCGGCGTATCCATGACCATCAACGCCATCGGCGCCATCGCCACCGGCTGCACTGTCGTGGTCGTTCTTGTCGCCAAATTTACCGAGGGCGCCTGGATTACCGTCCTCATGATCCCGCTGCTCATGCTGCTCATGTACGGCGTCCATCGCCATTATGAAGAGGTCAAAGCCGCTTCCAGCGTCCAGCAACTCCAGATCACCAAAGAGCAGGCCCCGATCGCCATCCTCCCCGTCTCCCGCTGGGACCGCTCCTCGGAAGCCGCGCTCCAGTTCGCCTGCTCCCTTACCTCCGACGTTCAGGTCCTCCACGTCGACTGCTCCGACGAGCACGACGAAGAAAGCTCCAAGGGCTGGGGTGAACAGCTCGACAACGCCGCCCGCACCAGCGGCGTCACCCGCCCCCAAATTGTCGACCTACCCTCACCCTTTCGCTTCATCACCAGTCCCATCCTCAACTACGTCCTTGACCAGGAAAAAAGCCTTCCAGACCGCAAATTCGCCGTAATCGTCCCCGAGCTGGTCACTGCCCGCTGGTACCAATATCTCCTCCACAATCACCGCTCCACCGTCCTCAAAGCCCTGCTTCTTATGAAGGGGAACCACCGCATCGTCGTCATCAACGTCCCCTGGTACCTGCCTGGCTGATTCGCCTCATTTACACTGCCGCTTGATGCCGACGCCCACCATCGACGCCATCTTCGTAGGCGGTCCGAAAACCCTCACCGACGACCGCGGCCGCTGGCGCTCCTCCATCGCGCGCTCCCCAGTCACCGGTCCCGTCCAGGTCACCCCATCCGGCATCCTCGGCGACAAGTGCGCTCTCCCCATGCACGGTGGTCCGGACTCGGCCCTCTGCGTTCACCTCGCCGACCATTACAGCTTCTGGAACACCCACTACGCCATGCACCTTCACCCCGGCGGCGTCGGTGAAAACCTGACCCTCAGCGGCCTCGCCGAAGACACGATCTTCGTCGGCGACATCATCCGCCTGGGCACCGCCCTCGCCCAGGTCAGCGGACCCCGCGTCCCCTGCGCCAAACAGGCTCGCCACATAGGCCGCTCGGACTGGGTCAAGCTCACCGTTCGCGAAAACCGCACCGGCTTCTACATGCGCGTCCTCGAACCCGGCATCCTCCACTCCGGCGCACCCTGGCGACTCGAGCAACGCCTCAACGAAGACGCCTCCATCACAGGGATCAACCGCTGCATGTACCTCAACTTCGACCCCGCCTACGCCCAACGCATGCAGACCATGCATGCCCTCGGGGGCTGGTGGCGGGAGCAGGCCGCCGCCAAGCTCAAAAAGGGCGACAAACACTGGACCGCCACCCTGCAGCACGACGAAAACTCAGCGAAGAAAAACCCACAACCGCCCGGAAGCACCAACACCTGACAAAGCGATCCCTGCAAGCACATCGTCCCCTCGGGCACCGGCCCGTACCAAAAGAAGGCCCGGGCTGTGCACTTTTCTGGCTGCGGGGCTGCGATCTTCGCTCGCCTCGTCATCCTCTCCGTGCGGTGCCGACAGGCAACGGCTTGAGTTACCGGTCGTGTGCTTTTGCCGCCCCCGTGCAGAGATCCTCACCCTGAGATTGCCCCACTACAACGCGTTTCGCAGCCGCACCTCGCCCAGCACGGCTCCTCGCATCCATCCCGATATGCCACCCCGCCAAAACCTAGCCGCCGGCATTCTCGCAGGCACACTCAGCGGTCTCGCCGCCTCCTGGCTGATGCTTCGCTTTATTCAGGGCCCCGGATACCGCCTGCAGGAAGCCCTGAAAACCTCAGTCGACCACCAGGCCGACGCCGCCGAAGCCAGCCAGCGCAGCCAAACCGGTCAACCCACGCCAGAAACCGTCACCATGCAAGCCGCCGGCACTTTCGCCAGTCACGCCCCCCACGGCCGCCATCTCACCCGCACGGAAAAGGAAAAAGCCGCTACCGTCGTCCACTACACCTTCGGCGCCGCCATGGGTCTGTTCTATGGCATGGCTGCCGAGTACACCGCCCTTCCGACGCTCGCCAAAGGCGCTCTCTTCGGCACGGTCCTCTGGACGGCCACCGACCTCTTCGCCGTCCCCGCCGCAGGCTACGCCAAATGGCCGGACCAGGAGCCCCCCGCCGCTCACCTGAGCCACTGGCTCGCCCACCTCGTCTTTGCCATCAGCATGGAAACCACGCGCGGCGCCCTTCGGCCCTGAAGCTGCGAAAGCCAACCACTCACCAACGAACAACGGCTCTACGCTTCGTTACCCATCCATCCTCATCGCCCGCCACTGGTGCCGCAAAAATCGATTCCAGTACATCACTAAACCAGTGATCGTCAGCACCGCAAGACTCACCCCCAGCAAAGACCACACCACCTTCACTGCCATTCCCCAAACCGTCCCAAAATGAAGCGGGTGCATGGACCACAGCACCCAATCGCCCGCCGAGTGGCGCTCGCCGTAGTGCCACACGCTCAGCACCCGCGCATCCCCCTCCCGCACGCGCACAATGTCCCGATGGGAGAAGTCCCCGGCGGCCCCGCGATCCAGCAGCACATAGCTCTCCGTGCCCTTCATCAAGGGATCGCTCACGCTCCAGACTCGCCCACCCGGTGCCGCCCCCTGCGCCGCGTGTAAAACCGCCTCCAGCGAAGGCGCCACACTAGCCTGCGCGCCTCCACCCGCCGCAGCCGTCGGTGTCACCATGCCACGCAGCGGAGACACCGCCGCCACCATCGCTGTCACCTGCCGATACCAGCCGAAATACACGCCCGAAATCGCCCACCACGTCACAATCAGCAGCGTCCAGAAACCAATCGCATTGTGCAGGTCGAAGTTCACGCGACGCCAGCTCGTCCGCAAATTCACCCGCAGCCCCCGCGTCCACAGCTTGGCTCCCGGCCACCACAACACCATTCCTGTCCCTGCCAGCAGCAGCAGTACCGCCGCTCCCACACCATTCACCTGCATCCCCCATCCAGGCGGTAACAGCAGGTTATTGTGCAGATCCTGCACGGTCTCCAGCCAGTCACCCGGTGCGGTCATGATGTGCCCCGTCCCAGGGTCCGCGATCCATCGTCGCGCCCGTCCTTCAGCGCTCTTTCCCGTCAACAGGTACGCCGGCAATACAACCGTCGCCAGCTGCAGATTGGTTACTGTCGCGCCTCCCTCTGCTGCGTGGAACCGCGCCATCACCTCCGAAGGGGTGACCGCAGCCGGCCAACCCGATCTCCTGCTAAGCGGGGGCAAAGACCAGCGCACCAGCTCATCCTTGAACACCAGCACGCTCCCACTCAGCGAGATGACCACCAGATACAACGCCAGCGGAACGCCCGCCCAGAGATGAACCTGGAAGAGCGCCCGCCGAAGCCCTAGGCGTTTTGGGTGATGCAGCGCGTCATGGAAAAATCCCATATCGTTGCGTGCCTTAAAACCGGTACTGCGCCGTGCCTACCACGTTGCGCGCATACCCGTAGTAGCACGCAGCCGTGCTCGTGCAGGTAGCCACGTAGCGCCTGTCGGTCAGGTTGGTGGCGTTTACGCTGAACAGCGTGTGCCGGAAGCCAAACCGCAGGCTCGCATCCAGTAGCGCGTAGTGCGGAATGAAAAAGCTGTTAATGCTATCGGCCGCATTCTCACCCACAAACCGCACCCCAAAATTGCCGCCCACACCTGCAAAACGACCACCCTCACGCGTGTAGTCGGCGAGGGCAGACACCTGATTCCGCGGTGTCTGCGGCAGCCATTTGCCCTGGTTTGCCGACGTCACATCGTGCAGATCGTCGGTAGCCGTCAACGTATACCCCCCATGCAGGTTCAGTCCGTGCGCCACGTTGGCTACCCCTTCCAACTCCACCCCCCGCGATCGCACCTCGCCGCTTTGGTATTCGTTGAAACTTCCATCCGCAACCAGCACATTGGTCTCATTGATCTGAAACACAGAGGCCGTCAGGAATCCGTTCCACTTGCCCGGCTGGAACTTCAACCCACCCTCAATCTGCCGCGCATCCGAAGGCACCGCAGGCGTCGTACTCAACCCGGTAGCCGGGTTATAGACATACGTTCCAGCGTTGGGCAGAAAGCTTGTAGAGAACGCAAAATAAGGCGCCAGCCCTTGGCTTGTCAGATACGTAACACCGACACGACCGGTAAACTTCTCATCCAGCCGCGCAAAGTTGTCGGCGGACGCAAGAAAGTTCGCAATGCCATTCTTCGCAAAGTCCTGTCGTCCCCCCAGCGTAAACACCAGATGCTGCTTGAACTTGATCTGGTCTTGCGCATACAGCCCGTGCTGGTCGAGGATGGAATCATTATCGAGGTAAGGTGCGCCTGTAGGGATCGTTGCCTGCCCATACATCGGGTGATAGATGTTAATGTCACTTACTCCAAAAAGGTAATAACTCGTAGACCGCTGCTCCACCCTTTGGAAGTCATACCCAAACAACACAGTTTGCTCCCACGCCGACCCCGCTCCAAACCGCCGCAGCACCCGGTTATCCGTCGTATTGATGTAATTCGTATTAGGCGTTGCAAAGAGATAGCGCAGCAACTCGGTCTGACTCGCCCCGTCGAATCCCCCGCCAAATAGCGTCTGCCCCTTGAAGTCGATGTACTGGTAGCGATAGCTCGAGTGCGCATCCCATCCATCTCCAAAAAGATGATCCGCCGTATACGCCGCCGATCCCTGATTGCGGTGCACGTTATCGTATCCCGGTTCCCCCACAAAGGCGCTCACCGGGATAACCCCATTCGGGTTGGTGTTATACAGCGTCCCGTCTGCCGGCAGAAACTGGCTCCACTTCGTCCGGTCATGCTGGTAGTCCGCCAATACCGTCACGTCCGTCTTTTCGCTCGGATGCCAGCGCAACTCCGGTGCGATCAACCGCCGGTTATCCTGCGTAAAATTCGTCTGCGTATTCGCATCCCGCAACAGCCCCAGCACCCGGTACTGCCACACCTCATTGCGGTCAAAAGACCCCGTCGAATCCACCTGCCCTTGCCGCCGGTCATAGCTCCCAAAATTCCCCGCAATCTCCGTAGAACGCTCCCCCCGCGGCCGTTTCGTCACCTGGTTGATCAGCCCACCCGGAGGCACCTCCCCATACAGCACGGAACTCGGCCCCTTTAGCACCTCCACGCTCTCCAACTCATACGGATCCAGCTTCCCGGCCAACGAGTTAAACCGCATCCCATCCCGATAAATTCCAAATGTCTGCGCCGCAAACCCCCGGATCTCCAGCCAGTCAAACCGCGGCTCCACGCCATACTGATCCGCCGTCACCCCCGGCGTATACCGCAGCGCCTCGTTCATCGTGATCACCCCCCGCGCCCGCATCTCGGCCTCACTCACAATCGAGATCGACTGCGGCACCTCCACCAGCAAAGCGTCCGTCTTAGACCCCGCATTCGAAGCAAACGGCACAAAACCCGTCTCCGCCGTCACATTCACCACATCTTTCGCCGCACCCACGCCCATCCGCACCTCCAGCGCGGCCCCACCTCCCGTCACCTCCACCTCGCGCGCATCATCCGCAAATCCCGGCTCGCGCGTCAGCGTCGTGTATCTTCCCGGAGCCAACGCAAACCGCGCCTCGCCTCGCCCGTCCGTGATGCCGTTCCACACCCTCCCCGCACAGCGTACCTCCACAGCCGCATGCTCCAGCACCGCCCCGCTCCCGTCACTTACCCGCACCACCGCCTCGACACCCTTTGCACCCTGCGCTGCCGCGGAACACTCCGCCAGCTTCCCCGGCACGACCGCCTGGCCCTCCACCCTCAACCCAACCGCGCCCACGCACCACACCAACACCGCTCCCACTGCACCGCACCTGCCATGGAACATCGCCATCTGCAATCACCTTTCGTAAGCGCACGAAGAGTCGAACGCACCCTCGACGGCAGGTGCGGCGCCAGCTTCGGCTTGGGGAAGAAAAAGGCTGCAGGGGTAAGCACTCACCCGGGAGTGCGTCCAGGAAGCTGCAGCTTCAGGGGCCTTTGAACAAACTACGACTAATGCGGTCCGAGATCAAGCCCCCCACAACCAAGCCCTCTCCGCAAACCTCCCCCTTCCGTATCATCCCTCCCCCAAACGCGCCACTCCCCGCCTCCTCGGCACCCGCTACACTTTGGAGATATGTGCGGAATCGTCGGTTACATCGGTCCTAAGCCCTGTGTCCCTGTCATCATGGAAGGCCTCGCCCGCCTGGAATACCGCGGCTACGACTCCGCAGGCATCGCCGTCGCCGGCGGCGCCACCCCCGACGGTCACCCCAACGGCCTCCAGCTCCGCCGCGCCCCCGGCAAACTCCGCAATCTCGACGCCATCCTCCGCGAAAACCCCGTCCACGGAACGTACGGCATCGGCCACACCCGCTGGGCCAC
>CAXUDN010000022.1:2345-44377 GCA_964249715.1 uncultured Acidobacteriaceae bacterium | reverse complement strand
TGATGCCGTTTACCCGCCGACTGAAATTTCTGGTCGCGGTTCGGCCCACAATCACGTCAGCAACCTTGGCCACTCGTATGGCGGCGACCTTCGAACGCCTCTCCGAAGGACGGCTCCTGATCAACGTCGTCGCCGATGGTGATCCGGCCGAAGCCGCCGCGGATGGCGTTTTCGTCAGCCACGATGAACACTACGACACACGGACGAGTTCCTCACCTTATGAAAGAAGCTCTTAGCTGGCGCAAAGACGAGTTACACGGGCAAGCACCTCCGCTTTGAAGACGCGCAGGTCTACTTCCTGCCGTGCAGAAACCAAATCCGCCGCTCTACTTGGGCGGTTTGTCCCAGGCGGCGATCCGTGTTGCTGCAAAGCACGTCGACTTCTACTTAACGTGGGGACAGCTGGGATGCGGCCGTTTATATGTACAGCACTGTCGGCTCCGATTGGCACCAAGCGCCGAATCGTAGACCGTGGATTCCATGTTGATGTCTTCTGTCGCACGTCAACCCACATCATCGCCGCCCTGGATCACCTGCAACGTGAGAGGGATTGGGACGTCGCCCATTTCACGCGATTGCTGCCGTACTCGCCCTTATCTCAGGCGCTCCGAGCGCGTGACTTCTTCGGCGCTGATGGTCTACCGCGCCGCTATCGCCTGACCCGTAGAAATAAAGGTTGCTGGTTCGCCCGAATCAAGTCCGCCGTACATCATAGAAGACCAATGGCTGACGAACATGAAGACCCAAAGGTGAACGTCGCGAGTCCGCAGGATTCCGACTCGGTTTCAAGACGCGCTTTCGTGGGAGCGGCGGCGTTGGCTGGGGCAGGTCTGATTGCCTCTGGTACGCTCGTTCCCGCAGCTGCGCAGACGCGCAAGGAATTGGAGGAGGGCCGTCAAGGAAATAACGCGAGCGATCCCGGACCTGTGAATCACGATCTCCGCGCGATCAATCCAAACTCAAACTATCCGCCGATTACGGATAAGGGTAATCCCGATCCCATCTGGCAGTCCTTCGAACTTACCCATAAGCGCCTCACGCCTGGCGGGTGGACTCACCAGGTCACAGAGCGCGAGCTCGCTCCCTCTAAAGAACTTGCTGGCGTCAACATGCGTCTTACCGCCGGCTCCTTCCGAGAGTTGCACTGGCACACCTCAGACGAGTGGTCGATCATGTTGGCCGGCAAGGCCCGTGTCACCCTGCTTCAAACAGACGGCAAGATGTTCGTCGACGACGTGCAGGCAGGAGACCTCTGGTATTTCCCGGCTGGGCTTCCTCACTCCATTCAGGGTCTCGAAGGGGAAGGTTGCGAATTCCTACTCGTATTCGACGACGGGAAATTCTCCGAAGATGACACTTTTCTCCTTTCGGAGATGCTTGCCCACACGCCACCGGAGGTCATTCAGAAGAACATGGGTTGGACCCGTCAGGAATGGGACAAGCTGCCTGAAACTCAGCTCTACATATTTCCCGCGGATCTGCCGGACTCGCTCGATGCCGACAAACATTTTCTAGGGCAGCATCTGGAGACCAGAAATCAGTACACATTTCATGGCATGTCGACCATGCCGCCCCACCAACAGACTGCGGGCGGCGCGACCCGCATTGTCGATTCCAATAATTTTCCGGTCGCCAAGAACATAGCCTCCGCCATGGTCACCCTCAAGCCGGGCGCCATCCGTGAGCTTCACTGGCATCCCTCCGGCAGCGAATGGCAATACTGGATCAAGGGCAAGGGCCGCATGACAGTCGTTCTGACGGGAGACAAGGCACGCACGATGGACTTCAACGCCGGAGACGTCGGTTATGTTCCTTCCATGGCCACGCATTACATCGAGAACACGGGAACCGAAGATCTCATCTATCTCGAGTTGTTTAAATCGAGTGCCTACTCCAGCATCTCCATGAACGAATGGATCTCTCGCATGCCCGACAAGATGGCCGAAGCTCATCTCAAGCTACCGATCTCAACGATCCGACGAGCTCCCCAGGGTGCGAATGACGTGCTCCCAAGATGATGTTCATGGTGGATCGTCACGGGTGCCTAAGGATAGGAAAACCGAATGCTGCTTGGCCGAGGAGTAAGGGGTGGCCTGCTTCTTTGCAGGCTTCATGAGGTGTACAGCGGTTCTCTTCGCTGCATGGAATCACCATCTCTGCCGACGCGCTCTCTAGCTCGGGCATTCCTCCCCAAAATCACTCCAGGTCGCCCAGGAAGGGCTGTGCCGGCGAGCAAAAGACCGGCTTGAGAACGGAACGGCATCTTGGTGAGCATAAAAACCGTTCGTCACGGTGACCCTTGCAAACTCTTCGCTCCTATACATGAATCTACACGGATGCAGTTGATATGCTGGATGACTAGAGCGTGTAATCTTCCACCAACGCGTCGTCGCCCCAGAGGAGCTTGGAGCGGCGCTCCCTCGAACTGACGCTCGTTGTCAAAACACCCCGTCGCTTGCAATGGAGTTTGACTTGAGTCATTCCACTCGTTCTTCGAGCATCTTTTTGCTCGTTTTTGTGTCTTGCGCATCCTTGAGCGCAACGATGGCGCGCGCGCAGAGCGCATCCATTTCCGGCGTCATTCACGATCCTGCCCGTTCCGTTGTGCCCGGTGCGCAGGTTGATCTGGAGGGCTCCGACATTCACCTGACAGCAACCTCGGACAACGCGGGAAGCTACAGGTTTGCTTCGCCCGGACCGGGATCCTACACCTTAACGGCGCAGAAGCCCGGCTTCGCTTCAACGACCGTGACCTTCCTTCTCCAGGCCGGAGCGAACGTTACAGAAGATCTGGACTTCAACGCACTCAAGTCGCAGTCCAGCGTCACCGTCCAAGGTTCTTTGGTCGGAACACCAGCGGCGGGCTACTACGTCGGCACGGTAGATCGTGGTGTCCTCGGCAGCGCTCCCATTGTGGATCAGCCTTACACCGTCACGGTCTTGCCCACGGAGCAGCTGACCAACACCCAGGTGAAGAACCTGCGCGATGCGCTGAAGTACCTGCCGCTCGTGCAATTTACGGAGCAACAAGGACCGGAGATCCTCCGCCCCGCCACCCGCGGCATGCAGGGCTCCATTGCGCAGAACACCCGGATGGACGGCATGGCCATGGCCATCACCGGCGGCAATCCAATAGAGCAATACCAGGAGCTGCAGGTGGAAAATGGCCTGGGCGCCGCCCTGTACGGCCCTGCCAACCCATCCGGCATGTTCGACTTCGTTCTAAAGCGCCCCACGGAGGCTATCACCAATAATCTCTATCTCGAACAGGACTCCAGTTCCGTCGGCACGGTATGGCTCGACTCCGGCGGTCGCCTCGGCGCTCACAAGATCTTCGGCTATCGCACAAATCTGCTCTTCGGCGACGGCACCCAGTTTGTACAAGCCAGCCGCCTCCGCCGCCGCCTCGCCGTGTTCGCCTTCGACGTGCGCGTCACCGATAGGACCACTCTCGACGCTCACTACAGCGTCTACGACATTGTCCAGCGCGGCTACCCAGGCTGGTTTACCTACGGGGCAAACACGCCCGCCGGCGGCACACCCCAGGACCCCGCACCCGACTTCATTCTGCCCGCCGCTCCCAACCCCACCATTCCCGGCTATGGCCAGGCTTACGCCGGCGTCAATCTCACCACGCAAACCACCAGCGCCCGCCTGCTCCATGATTTCAGTTCCAACTGGCACGCCATGGCCGGCGGTCTAGCCCAACGGCTCGATCGCTTTATCGACACACCGGTTAACAACATCACAAGCAACACCGGCAATTACACCTCAGCGCTTGCCACCGGTTTTGCCCCCCGCTTCGGCGTTGAGAGCGACCTGGGTTATATCACCGGCACGATCAACAAATGGGGGATCCGCCAAGACGTCGTTCTGGCCAGCGAGGGCTATCGCTTCAACCAGTACGGCTATCATTCGATCGCTTCCTCGAACTACACCCTCGGCAAGGCGAATATCGCGACACCGCTCAGCTTCGCGCCACCCTCGAACGGCTTGCCGTCCAACACGGACCTGTACCAATCCTCCGTGGTCCATCAACAGGGCTTCAACCTAGGTGATCTCGTCTTCTTCCCGCATGGTTTCGGCCTGCGCGTCGCCGCCGGCCAGGACTGGATCGGCGTCGACAACTACGCCCTTAACGCCACCTCCCTCGCGGTCACGCATTCACCCGGCTCCAACAAGAACGGCATCAGTCCCTCGGCCAGCCTCCTCTTCAAACCCCGCAACTGGATGACCTTCTACGGCACCTTTGCCAGCAGCCTGCAACAGGGTGATATCGCCCCCGGCGCCAGTACCGTCATCAATGCCAACCAGTCGCTCGCCCCTTACCGCAGCAAAGAGTGGGAGATCGGCTACAAAACCACGGCTCGCCCGCTCGCCATCACGGCAGACCTCTTTCGCATTCAGCGTCCCTTCGCCAACACCGTCTCCTATAACGGCAGCACCACGGAGAACATCTTCAAGATCGTAGGCGAGCAGGTCAACTATGGGGCCGAGTTGCAAGGCCAGGGCACACTATTTCATCGCTGGCTGATTGACGGCGGCTTCACCGCCCTCAATGCCCGCCTCAACGACACCCAGATCGCTGCCACGAACGGTAAACGCTTCGTCGGCATCCCCGAGTACCGCACTGGCTTCTACAGCGAGTATCGAATCCCTGGTATCACGCGCTTAAACCTGACCGGCGCCTGGGAGTTCATCGGCGTCCGTCCTCAAGACGACGAAAACCTTCACACCACGCCCGGCTCCAACGAATTTGACCTCGGCTTCCGCTACTCCCGCATCTTCTTCGAAAAGCTCGCCACCCTGCGCTTCCAATGCCAGAACATCGGCAACACGCATTACTACTCCACCATAGCCGCCGGGGACATCACCGGCACCAATGCCAGCAGCAACACCGCCCATCAGGGATTGCCAAGAACCCTCTCAACCTCGCTTCAATTTGCTTTCTAGGATGTCAAAGGAAACGCTGCTTTTGGGCACACGCAGCGACACCAGAGGCGTCAGCGCGGGTTTGTCCGGCGAAGCGGCGATCGTCGGGCAGCCGAGCACAAGCAGTGCGGGCACCGACACCGGCGGTCTATCCGCATTCCCGCTGCGTGGTGCGGCCTTGTCGGCCTCAAACCCACGTACGGTCTTGTGTCCTTGCGCGGTATCTTCCCGCTGATCTACTCGTTGGACCATTGCGGACCCATGACGCGCACGGTTGAAGACGCCGCACTATTGCTCACCACCATGACCGACTACGACAAGCACGACGTGGCCAGTGTGGAGCACCTGCACGAAGATTACGTGCAGTCCATGCGGCAATCTGTAAGCGGCCTACGCCTTGGTATCCCACGCGACCCTATTTCGATCCTCTGGACCAGCCCACAGCAGACGCCATGAAAGCCGCTATCCAGGTACTGCGCACCTGGTTCTTTCGGTTACGGACGTGCATTTGCCTGCGACTGACGCTTTGAACTGGACGGCCTTGCGTGCGGCGGAAGTCGAGGCTGTGCACGAAGAGCTCTTCCAACGGCACTCGGGCAGCTACCAGTTGCAGACCCGGAGCGTAGTTGAGGACACGCAACGAGAGTTGAACGACCTCAACCAGACTAGCGCCAGCCGTGCAGCCGACCTGGTGCGCGCCGGTTGGCAGTTGGCGGAACTCCGCAAAACCATCGACGATGCCTTCGAGGGTTTCGACCTGGATGCACTTCCCACAAATCGTACGGGCCCGAGAACCATTACGGAGGAGTTAGCCAGGGAGGAAAAGCCCACCCCCATGGAGCCGGAGAATACCTTCAACTCTCTCTCTCTTTAACCTGTACGGCATTCCGGCCATCAGCGTGCCATGCGGCTTCACCTCTGACGGAGTGCCTATCGGCCTCATGATCGCCGGCCCGCGTTTCGCAGATGGGCGAGTGATGGCTCTCGCCGCAGCTTTTGAGAAAGCCACCTCTTGGTCGAACAAGCGCCCGAAATCGCTCAAGTAACAAGCATCACAGGAGCAAAAGGCGAGTATCCGGAAAGGGCGGACGCTTGCCGCGGTGAGCGAAAGTTCACCTCTATAAGTCAAGTGGCCTAGTTCGCTCTGCTTCAGAGTCAACACTCCCACAACCCTATGGCCAGGATGCTACCTGTCCCAGTCCAGAAGGCAGGACTCGTCTGTGTACCACCAGCCTTCCTTATCCACGTATCTTCGCGGGGGTCAGCGAGTTCGCTTTAAGGACCTTCCCGCCCTCTTCAATCACATAGAGCTGGTTCGGTGCAAGTCCGGTGAGACGGTCGATTTGCCCGCTCAACCACCGGATCTCGAGAGAATCAACCTTCTTGGCCGAGCCGAGGCCGAAGTGCATCCGAAGATCGTTCTGCGAGAAGTAACTTCCCCCGCTACGCAGCTCATCTGTCTGCACGAACGGTCTTGCCGCCGCATCGAAAGTGGTCGTTACCTTGACGCGGCTTCCAATACCGGAGCGATTGGACTTCACGCCGACCAGCTTGATCTTGATCCAGTTACGATTCAGTGTGGAATCGCATCGAAGCAATTGGGGCACGGAGTTGATACAGTTCACGACAACATCGATATCACCATCGTTGTCGTAGTCACCGAAGGCACACCCGCGAGCCGGTGCATTCTCCAGGATGCCTGCACCACCTTGTGCAGTAACGTCCTCAAAGCGGCCGTTCTGCAAATTGCGATAGAGGTATTTGTGTTCGGCGTACTTCAGGTCGGCTTTGGAGCGGTCAACTTCCGGATAAACATGCCCATTGGACATAAGGATGTCGGGCCACCCGTCGTTGTCCATATCGAAAAAGCCCACACCCCAGCCGAGCAATCGCGTATTCTCACCGAGGCCGCCGGGATAGGTGCGGTCTTCGAAGGTGGCGTCGCCGAGGTTGGTGTAGAGCGAGTCAGTGTCCCCTGCAAAGTTGGTCTTAACGATACTCATGTTGCCGTCTCGGTTGTAATCTCCGATTGACACGCCCATTCCTGCTTGTGGCTTGGCTTCCGCGGAAAGCGCCGCGCCGGCTTCGATCGCGACATCGCGGAAGGTGCCGTCCTTCTGGTTGAGGTAGAGGGTAGCGGGTGCCGAGTCATTGGCGACGTAGATATCGGGCCAGCCATCGTTGTCGAGGTCGGACGCAGCGACGCTCAGGCCATAGGTGCCTACGGCGGTCCACATGCCCGACTTCTCACTTACGTCAGTGAATGCGCCTCTTCCATCGTTGTGATAGAGGATGTTGCGACCGCCGGCCAGGCCGGGCGGGCCGCAAGCCACGAGGATGCCCTTGTAGGTGCAAGGTCCGTCCTCTGGTTTGGGTGCGGTCTGCAGGTCGAAGTCGACATAGTTCGCTATGAAAAGATCAAGATGTCCGTCGCGGTCGTAGTCGACGAAGGTGCATCCGGTATTCCAGCGAATCTTCGGACCAGGTTGAATGAGTCCGGCCTGCAGCGTCACATCGGTGAAGGTGCCATTGCCGTTGTTGCGGTAAAGCGCGTTCTGACCGTAGTACGTGACAAACAGGTCGTCATGGCCATCGTTGTTGTAATCGCCCACGCAACAGGCCTGACCCCAGCCCGTTTTGTGTTCCAACCCGCTGCCCTTGGTGACATCGGTGAAGGTGCCATCGCGATTGTTCTTGAAGAGATGGGAGTGCGGTTCCTGCCCGGCCGGAAACCCCTCCAGCCGCCAGCCGTTCACCAGGAAGAGATCGAGCCAGCCATCATTGTCGTAGTCGTAGAAGGCAAGCCCGCAGCCTGTGGTTTCTAGTAGGTATTTGTTGGTGACCTTGCCGCCGTAGATGGTCTCCGTTGTCAGCCCAGCTTGCTTGGCAACATCGCTGAAACTGATGCCTAGCGGTGTGCCCTCGATGGCGGACTTCGGTCCTCCCGCGGGCGGAGGAACCTGGCGGACATCGTAGCTGCGCTCCTGCGGTCCGATCTTCGTCGGAGCCGGTGTCTGCTGTTGGGGAGCGGCCAAGGCGAGGATATCCGCAAAGGGCAACACCAAAGCCGTACGGCTCAGGGAGTGAAGAAAGCGGCGTCGGTTCATGAGAGGCAGGCCCTATTTACGCTGGATGGGTGCCGCCGCGACCTGAGGGAGCACGGTGGGCAGGGACTCCTGGTGTATATGCCAGGGCACGCTCTCGTTGGAGATCTCGGGATGACTCCGCAGATAGCTAAGAGAATAGGTGGGCGCGCCAGGATCGATGCGCTTCACCGCATACTGAGCAGCTTCGGCTGCAGCTTCCTGTTTCAATCCCTGACGACGGTACAGGATCGCGAGATTGTAATGAGCTGCGACGTCATCGGGATCGATGGCCTGCAAGGCCTTGAATTGCGCAGTCGCCTCCTCCACCCGATGCTGCTGATAGAGCGAGATACCGAGCTCACGGCGTCCATCGCGCGACTCCGGATACTGGCGCACAACCTCCTTCAGATCAGCCAGTTCGGCATCGCTGTGGCGTTGTCTACGCTCTACCAAAGCAAGGTAATAGAGAGTGCGCGCATCATTGGCGTGGAGCATAAGCGCCTTCTCCAGCGGCGCACGGGCGTCGGCATACTTTTCCCACTCGATGTCATTCACACCCAGATTCACGTAGCCGTCCTTGTAATCAGGGCGGAGCCGGACGACCTGCTCGAAGGCGTGCCTTGCATCCTCGTACTGCAACGCATCCATGTAGCCAATGCCGAGATTGTTCCAGCGCATCCAGTCGGCGTTGTCGTTCGGCGAAGGCTGTTCGGGTTGATTATTGCCGATCTTCAGTGTGCGCGTCCGCGATGCAATCTCGATCACCGGGTAGTCCGGATGCTTCGGCCCGAGCACATTGTTCAGGTAACTCTGGCGCAAATGGCGATACTTAACGGATGCATCTATTGTGATCGATCCAACGGCTTCTTTCGGTATCGTGAACCTGTAACGAATCAGAGCCGATCGACCGGCTTGAATGGTGTTGTCATAGGCCACAGAGTGGATGGTCCACACCTTGTGGTTATCTACGAACTCACCTTTGGCATCCACCGGACGATTGGTGAAGCTGTGCGCGCCGGGGTCCAGCATCCCGTCCGGCTTCAGGTAGCCACTCTTGTAAAGCTCATGGCCCGCAGCGTCCTTGACCGTGAAAGCAACCCACGCCTCGTAGAGGTCACGAACCTCCGGAATGAGCGAGTGACCGATATTCTTGTTCTGTACGACGACGTAGGCCTCCACCGGCTCATTCGCAGCAAGGTTGAAGGGCACAGAACCCAACGGCGCGATCAGGGCATCGCTGTTCCCCACTTTCAGGCCGAAGAGATCGATGTTAAGGAAGTTGCCGCTCTTCAGGAAATCCACCGTCTTGTTCAGTTGGTCGTCAAAGCCGTAGTAGAACGGGACCGCGGTATTGCCTGCAGGCCAGCGATGCGACGCGAACGTGCCGTGCTTCGCGCCGGGGTCGGTGAGGCCCAGCGGTTCCCGCTTCATATGACATCCCTGGCATGTGGTAAAGTCCGCCTGGTAAAACGTCAGTGGATTGCGCTGCGAGAACTTGGAATTTTGCCACTCGTCGTAGCTGGTGAACGCACGAATCCACTTGTAGTCGTTCAACATCGGCGGCAGGTTCGCCTTGTGGCAGGCGGAACACAACTCCGCCGAGTGATAGATGGGCCGCATCACCGCCTTCGAATGCCTGTCCAGGTGCGCCAGAATCTCGGAGTCCGGCACCACGCCGGGGATGCGCTTTCCTTCTTCATCGACCAGCACGGACGGCACAGCCAAGGTGAAACTTCCATTCCCCAGCTTGGTGTCAACTTTTTGAATGGAGTGGCACACGCTGCACGTCAGGCCATCGTTGTCGAACTTGCGATCTACCTTCGACACCGGGTTCAGCGCACCCGAGAGCACGCCGATGGGATTGTGGCAACTATCACAATGCCGTGCAAATTCAATACCCTTGGTTTTCATCACAATCTGCACGCTGGTCTGGTAAAAGGGCGTCCGAAAAGAATTCGAGTGCAGCGATTGACGCCACTCCTTATGCGCTTCCAGGTGACAATGGCCGCAGTACGCGGCATCGGGAAAGGCACTCGGTTCAACGAAATCGTTGCCCTCCATGGACGCGTTGCCGGGTGACGAAATCTTCTCGCCAAAGCGGAAGCTATAGAGTTTGCGCGTCGCGTCCGCGTAGGCCTTGCGCGTTTCGGCTTCCTGCGCCCGCGGGTCTTCCGCCGCACGAGTCGTCGATCGCTCGGCGACGCACGCCAGTCCGATCACGATCAAGAACAGCAGCGCGGGGTAGACCGGCGATCTCATGGGCGCAAACTCAACAGCCTCAATCGAAGCAGCGGCACCTCTCGCATCAACCGCGAGTACAGTTCCGCAACCAATCCGGAGGTCAGGTGGAGTATAGCGAAATGGTCTATACCGTGGCTACGGCTGTTTGTTGAAGTGTTCTCGGGTTGTCATAGCATCCCGTCACTCTTTTAGGGAACGGAGGTCGGCTCGGAAGCTGCCTTCTGACGTTCACTGGCAGCCTCGGCGGAGCGCCCCTGTGCCTGATAGGCCTCAGCAAGGGCCAGATGAGCTTCGGTGTACTGCGCATCGTAGCCCAATGCATCCTGAAATTGGCGGACAGCCCCCGCCAGGTCGCCTTTCTTCAGCAGAGACCTCCCTGCGTTCGTCGCTACCTCTGCGCGCTGCCGATTCATATTCGCGCGCATCAGCGTGGCAGCCTGTTTGCGCTCTGCAGCGGCTTCCGTCGCCAGGTTCTGCCTCGTGAGCACAGCCGCCAAAGTCAAATGAGGATCAGGCTGGGAAGGAAGTTGCTTGATGGCCTCATGCAAGGCGTCTACCGCCGCGGGCAATTGGTCGAGCTTGTTGTAAACGCTGCCCAGGGTCGCCCACGCATCACCATTCTCGGAATCCAATCGCAGTGATGTCTGCAGCGCGCGTGAAGCCTCGGGATATCGCCCTGCCTGCAGATACAACACACCCAAAAGATAAGGCGGCTCCGGAGCAGTCGCATCCAGCGTCTCCGCTTTTTCCAGCTCCGGAACGGCTTCCCCGGCATCGTCCGCATCTTTCAGCGCAAGCCCAAGATCGTAGTGAAGCTGAGGCGAGTTCGGCTGTAACTTCAACCCTGCGCGCAGCTCCGTTGCCGCATCGCCAAACTGATTTAATTGAACATAGGCTGCCGCAAGATCCTCGCGCGCCGTCGCATCCTCTGGATTCAGTGCGACTGCCTTCTGCAGCACAGGCACGGCGTCTTTCGCATTCTGCATCTGCGTGTAAGCAACCCCAAGGTTGGTCAAAGCGAAAGCGTTCTCCGGTTCACCGGCCAGCACTCTCTTGAAAAGGTCGATCGCCTCCGGAACTCGTCCAGACCGCTGATACGCCTGGGCAAGTTGATCGGCAATCGCCGTAGAACCAGGCTGCGTATTGGAGAGCCGCTCCAGGAGAGGGATGGCCCGTCTGTCGTCGCCTGACATTGCAAGCGATTTCGCCCACTCAAGTTGAATCCCGGCATCCTGTGGAGCCATCTGCCCGGCAATTTCAATCTCGTGGGCTGCCCCTGCCTCGCCCTCCGCTTGCATCGCCAGCCCTAAGCGAAGATGTCCTATTGCGCCCGATGAATCCAGGGCGATCTCCGTCTTAAACTCGTCTTCCGCATGAGACCAGTCTTTCTGCTGCGCGTAGATTGAGCCAAGATCGCCATGTAGCGTCGCATCCTTTGGTTGTCCCCGCACGGCAGCCTGCAGCGCCGTCGCCGCCTGCGTCAGCTGTCCTGTCGCCGCAAGTGCCCGCGCATACCCGGCCCACACCGCAGGCGGCACCGCTTGCTTGCCCGTTCGCAGTCCAGAGACAACGGAGGCGAACAAAGGCACAGCTTCTCTCGATCGACCTGCTTGTTGATACGCGATGCCTAAGTTCAGGCTTACGTTCAGGTCCGCTCTGTTGAGGGCGCGGGCTGCCTCAAGTTCTGGAACCGCATTCCCTGCCCTACCCAACTGCAACAACACCATCCCAAGCGCGGCGTGACCTTGCTCAAAGTGGGGCGCCAATCGAAGTGCCTGCTCGAAAGCGTGTTGCGCAGCAAGTAGATCCTTACGGCTCAGCGCCGCCTGTCCCTGGCGATAGGCAGCCATAGCTGTCGAGCCGCCTGGCCCTGGAATGGCCTGACCGAAGACGAGAGGCGAGAAGCCACAAGTCACCAGCACACAAAGGAAGGCACGGCAGGCAACGTGTTCCATACGCAAAGCATGCCGCTCCCTTCCAGCTATTGGCATGCATGGTAGCGCAATCTCGCCCTCCACTGCCATTCCGTCGCGAGGGACAGCGAAACACGACGGGTGGTCGCTATTAACCTTTACGCAAAAGCTCCTGAAACAAGTCGATGGACAGGAGTCTCTTCCTATCGCGTCTCAGCAAGGGCCGCGTCGTATGCCGACCTTACCACCGTGCTTCATCAAGATCCTGCTGGTCTCTTAAGCCTCGTCCAAGGGGGACCATGTGTGTCCGGAAGTGGCGAGCAATCTATCCGCTGCAGATGGTCCTGTCGACCCGGAGGCGTAGTTGGGGAACGTCTCTGTAGGAGGTTCTGTCCACGCATCCAAGAGTGGCTGAACCAGATGCCAGCCTTGCTCAACGAACTCCGCCCTTTGAAACAGGAGGGCGTTGCCCACCATGGCATCGTGCAGGAGGCGTTCGTAACCCTTGGTGTGGCTTCCGAGCGGACCGGCGGCAAACCGGTACTCCATGCTCTCGCCGGTGGCAACAGTTTCCAACCCGGGAGTCTTGGCCCGGAACGTGAGCCGGATTCCTGGTTCGGATTGCAGGTTGAAAATCATGCGGTTGGGCGATTGCCCCTTCTGCGTATCGTTAGGGAACAAACCTGCGGGCGGCTGTCGGAAGGTCACGACAATTTCCGTGAGAGCCTTCTTCAGCCGCTTGCCGGTACGCAAGTAGAACGGAACACCGGACCAGCGCCAATTGTCTATGTCTACGCGCATGGCTACGTAGGTTTCGGTGTTGGATCCGGGATTTACCCCGGGTTCCGCGCGATAGGCTGCAACAACGCTTCCGTCAATCTGGCCAGCTCCATACTGACCACGCACCGCGTACTTCGGCACGTCCTCCACCCTGATTTTGCGCGTGGAGGCTAGCAATTCGACCTGCTTGTCCCGCATATGCTCCGCCGCAAGTGACACGGGCGGTTCCATGGCCACCAGCGAGAGCAGTTCTGCCAGGTGGTTTGGAACCATGTCTCGGAGCGCACCGGATGCTTCGTAGTATCCGGCCCGCTTTTCGATTCCTAACGTTTCAGCAGCGGTAATCTGAATGTTGTCAATGAGCGAACGATTCCAGAGCGGTTCGATGATGGTGTTGGAAAAGCGGAAGACGACGAGGTCCTGCACAGCGTCCTTACCAGCGAAATGGTCGATGCGATAGATCTGGTCCTCTCGCAAACTCTTTTGCAAGTCCGCATTGAGTGCCTTTGCCGAAGCCAGATCATGCCCGAACGGCTTCTCAATCACCAGGCGACGCCAGCAGCCGCTCTCCTCTGTGAGCAAGCCGACTCGCGACAGTTGAGCGACTACCGTGGCGATGAAGCTGGGAGCCACGGCCAGGTAAAAAAGGCCGTTTGCTTCGTTTTTATTAACCTTTTGGAGCTCATCCACGCGGGATTTCAGCGCGTCGAAGGACTGCGGATCGTCGAAATTGCCCTGCTGATAGCTTGCACGACAGGTGAGCCAACTCACCACGTCCTTGTCAGCATCGCTGCCCCAAAACTGCTTTAGCGTAGTTGCGATGTGATCGCGGAAGGCGTCGTCATCCCAATCTTCGGCGGCCACGCCAAGTAGACGAAAGCTATCGGGCAACAACTTCGCCGCAACCAGGTTGTAGATGGAGGGCAGCAGCAACCTCTGGGTGAGGTCGCCGCTTGCCCCGAAAATGGTCAACAGACATCCCGGCATCTCCGGTTCGTTCGTCGTGCTTTGGTCAATCACGTCCTAGCTCTCTTTCTTCTCCTTGTGACCACCAAACTGGAACCGCATCGCCGACAGTAGTTTGTTTGCGTAAACCGCATTACCCTGCGAACTGAAGCGGGAGAAAAGAGCTGCGCTCAGGACATCTGCCGGCACGCCCTCATCGATCGCAGCGATCGTTGTCCAGCGGCCCTCGCCGGAATCTGAGACGCGACCACCATAACCACTTAGATCCGGGGATTCCACCAGCGCTGCCGCTGTCAGGTCGAGAAGCCAGGACGCTACGACACTGCCGCGCCGCCAAACCTCGGCGATCTCAGGAATTGGCAGGTCGTACTTGTAATGATCCGGTTCGCGGAGCGGCGCCGTTTCGGCATCGAAGGTCTCCTGCGTATTGCCGACGTTAGCATGCTTCAGGATGTTGAGTCCTTCCGCATACGCAGCCATCATGCCGTACTCGATGCCGTTGTGCACCATTTTCACGAAATGCCCTGCGCCTGGAGGACCACAGTGCAGATAGCCCTCTTCGGCCGTGGTCACCGGCGCTTTGTCCCGACCGGGGGTCCGATCGACAGAGCCTCGACCAGGAGCCAGTGTCTTGAACACCGGATCGAGATACTCGACGGACTTGTCGTCGCCGCCGACCATAAGGCAGTACCCACGGTCCAAACCAAACACGCCGCCGCTCGTGCCGACATCGACCCACTTTAACCCCTGTTCCTCAACAGCCTTGGCATGACGAAGATCGTCGACATAATACGAGTTTCCGCCGTCGATGATAATGTCATTTGCCTGCAGATGCGGCTTCAACTCCTGCACTGTTGCGTCGACAACGCCGGCAGGAACCATCAGCCACACGGCACGTGGCGTCTTCAGCTTTGATGTCATGTCCTGAAGCGAGGTGCTCGGCGTAGCGCCTTCCTTCGCCAGAGCCGCAACGGCATCCTGGCTGCGGTCATACACCACGCACTCGTGCCCACCCTTGATAAGGCGGCGCACCATGTTAGCGCCCATGCGCCCAAGACCTACCATTGCAATCTGCATACCGTTCTCCCGGTTCGTTTTGGTGTTGCTTGCTTCACCTTATTGTGGATGCAGCAAATCGACGAAGCTGCCACCCGCTCTGCGGCAGACTCTCGAAAATTTGATCGATCCCTCGCTTTTCCGCAGTCATTGCACCCTTCGAAAGGTAGAACCTACACGGATTCAGGTCGGGCGTATATCTAGAAACAGCACGCAATGCTCCCCTTAAGATGAAAGCATTGAATCCTTGGACCAAGGTGGGGGTGATCGCGGTGCTGCTCTGTGGCGCGGGGCTCTTTGCTGCACATGAGGGTGATCGACCCGTCTTTCTGCGCATCCTCGCGCCGAAAACGCTCTTGCCGGCTGACGGCCGCTTTCACCGTGTCGGCCTGGTCACTCTTGCGGGTGGAAATCACGTGGAAGCCTCGGCCGTTTCCGTAACAGGCTTGCCGGCGTATATGTCGCTCTCCAAAACAGGCCATACCGAGTTGAGCGTCCAATCTCCTGTTCTGTCGGGCGATCGCACCATAAGAATTTCTTACGGCAGAACCGCAATCAACCTGGGGATGCGGTTCACCTCCTATACCGAGGATACGGTCGGCGATGGAACTCCTGATTTCCTGCGTCTGCACACGGCCGAGGATCGCATAGCCTTTCGATTCTGGTTCACTGCACTGGCGGAGGCTGCTGCCGACGAGCCGAAGGAGAAGCTCCCGCCGGAGCTCGATGATTGTGCGGCGCTGCTTCGCTGGTGTTATCGAAATGCGCTGCATGCTCATGATGAGGCCTGGCTCAGCACAGCACCCGCGTCGCTGGATCTGGCGGGGCCCTCGGTCCGGCAGTATGCTTATCCGTTCACGCCTTTTGGCGCTGCGCTGTTTCGGGTAAGAGAGCGATCTGCAGTTCCGGGCGAGGTGAACGGTCAAGACTTCGCACAGTTCGCAGATGCCAGGACGCTCTGGCGTTACAACACCTTCTTGCTCAGCCGGCAGGTGGGGAGTGCACGGCCCGGCGATCTGCTGTTCTACCGGCAACTGGAACAGAACTCGCCCTTCCACTCGATGATCGTCACCGGCACTGCTCAAAAGTGGGTGGTGTACCACACCGGACCCATCGGTAAGGGTCCGGGCGAGGTGCGCCGCGTTTTGCTCGATGACCTCATAAGGCATCCCGATCCGCGATGGCGGCCTTTGGTCCAGAACAGTAACTTCCTGGGTGTGTATCGTTGGAATATTCTTCAAGAGGATCCTCGATGAGACCGCGCGTCGTCTCGCTGCTTTTTGTACTGCTATTGGCCGTTACCTCGCTCCACGCGCAGGACGACTCCGTGTCGTTCAGCCTGAGCACGAGTAAGACCTTTGCGACGGGTGAGCAGCCGACGATTCATCTATACACCCATAACGTAGACGCACTGGAGTTCCGCATCTATCGCGTGAACGATCCAGTGAAGTTCGTGGAGAACCTGCGAGAATTGCATTCCTTCGGTCCGGAAGCGAGTCTGCTTGGCCCTGAGAACGTGAACGAGAAGACCTGGCTGGAACGCTTTCACGACTGGAAGATTGAACTTTGGGATCGCATCCGCTCCTTCTTCCGGCACCAGTTCTCCCACGAGGCGCGGCGCTCGCTGCGACAGCAGCAGACGAAGCTGAACCGGCGGAGCCGCATCCTTTCGGCGGCAGAGTTTGCGCAAATACCCGTGCTGAATCCCTCGCAGTTGGTGGCGCGCTGGCGCGAGCAGGTTCCCTCCACCTATATCTCGGACGCAAACGAAATTCCGGTTCAGAAACTCAACGCAGGCCTGTACCTGCTAGAGGCGACAGACGGGCGCTACAAGGCCTACACACTCGTGATGGTGACTGACATGGCGCTGGTCACCCGCACTGCTTCGACGGGCATTACGGCGTATGTCGTAAACCGCATAACGGGTGTTCCGATCTCCGGGGCAAAGGTCGATGCCGGGTACAGCCAGAAGGGAGCAGTCTCCGGAACGACAGACGTGAACGGACTTGTCGATCTGCCCGTTCAAGGAACGAAGGGTGAGAACGACAACCTGTGGGTCGTTGCGGCAAGAGGGAAAGACGTTGCGGTATCGACGCCCTACGGTTGGGCGCTGAGCTACGCTTCCACCAGGGATATCGTAGGCTACGCCTTTACGGAGCGTCCCGTGTACCGTCCCACGCACACCGTTCACTGGAAGGCCATTCTTCGAGAGAAGGACGTAAACTCGCTCAAGATCCCGGAAACGACAAGGGCGCACGTCAGCATCTCGGATGGGGCGGATCAATCTGTCTTCGAGAAAGACATGCCGATCACAAACGGCAATCTTTCCGGCGAGTACGATTTGCCGAAAGATGCCACGCTTGGCTACTACACGCTGCGTGTGGCCAGCGGACAAGAAACACTTGTCACGGCTAGTTTTCACGTCGAGGAATACCGCAAGCCGGAATACCGGGTACAGGTAACCGCGAGCCAAAAGCGGGTGCTCGAGAGCGTGACAGTTCCAGTCGTCATCGATTCCCGCTACTTCTTTGGCGAGCCGGTGGCAGGCGGTAAAGTCAAGTACCGCATCTACCATAGCCGCCACTACTGGTGGGGCGAGACAGCGGAAGACGATGCAACCGTCGAGGCGGACAGCAGCGACGATGTCGATATCGGCGGCAGCGATGAAGAGGCGGAAAAAACCGGCGTACTGGACAGTAAAGGTGTCCTCACCGTGCAGGTGCCTACGCACGCCGACGGAAACACGCATGGTGACCTCGACTACACCGTTGAAGCAGGCGTGACGGATCCCGCCAACCGCGAGGTCACGGGTCGGGGACACTTCCTCGCCACATACGGCGTTTTTCGAGTGAATGTCGAGCCGCTCAGCTATGCGGTTCGGCCGAACGAGATGGCCAAAGTGCGCGTTACCGCTTTGGACTACGATGACAAGCCGGTGAGCACGCACGTTCACCTGCAACTGCGCTTCCGCAATCCAGCGGACGGCAGCACCAAGCTAGTCGATGGCCCTGCAACGGACGTGACCACAGATGCATCCGGTCATGCCACGGGCGAGATTGCGGTAGGAACGCCGAAAGCCAATGAAGCAGAGTTAGTAGCGACGGCAAGCTCCACGCAAAGCGGCACGCCGGACCCTGTAGACACGACGTATCTCTATATCCTGGGCGCTGGTGAAGAGGCGTGGGACAGTGGAACCGGCACAGCACAAATCGTCACGGACAAGAAGTCCTACGCGCCTGGCGATCTCGCGCACATCAGCATCGTTTCGGAGGTGGCAGGCCTCCACGCACTCGTGATCACCGAAGGTGCAGCGCTGCTGAAGCGGGACGTTCTGCAGACTGAGGGCAAAACGCTGTCGTTCGATCTGCCGATCACGGCAGAGGCGCAGCCGAACCTCACTGTCTCCGCGCTCTTCCTGAAAGACAACACACTGTACCAAGCAACGAAGCGCATCCAGGTACCGCCCGTGCAACAGAAGCTGCAGGTGGAGGTCACGCCGGCAAAGGACACCTTCCAACCACAGCAGAGCGCAACTTACGACGTGGTCACGAAGGACTACGCAGGCAAACCGGTCAGCGCCGACGTGAGCTTTGGCGTGGTGGATGAAGCCATCTACTCGCTCTATCCGGACAACAGCGGTGACATGATCCAGAGGCTTTACCCGCAGCGCTACAGCAGCGCGGAGGTGGATTCGTCGCTGCTGTACCAATTCAGCGGAGAAGCTGGCGAGAAGTCACCTCTTCTGGCAGAACGAAACCGCCGTTACCGCCCGCAGCTGGCGCAGGTGAAGCCGGGCAGCGAAGCCGCGCCTAAAGTTCGCAAGGCATTTCCGGATACGGCATACTGGGCGCCGGACGTTCACACGGATGCCAGCGGCCATGCCCGCGTGACGCTGACATTTCCAGATTCCCTAACGACGTGGCGGGCAACTGTGCATGCCATCACGGATGATTCGAAGGCCGGCTCGGCTTCAAACAAGGTGCTGGTGCGGAAAGATGTGCTGGTGCGCATGGGAACGCCACGTTTCATGGTCAAGGGAGATGAAATCACGCTGCCCGTGATTGTGCACAATTACCTTGACACCGCGAAGATGGCGAAGGTATCGCTCAACGTCAGCGGTCTTGACGTGGTACACGCGCCTGACGCAAGCGTGATGGTGCCCAGCAAGGGCGAGGTAACCGTTTTGTGGCAGCTGCGAGCGTCACAGGTAGGTCAGGCGAAGTTGGTCGGTGCAGCAACCACCGACGCTGAATCGGATGCATTGGAGATCAGCTTTCCTGTAGAGCCCGCGGGTGTAGCGAAGGACCTGGCGTTCAGTGGCGTGATCGCAGGCACAGCGCCGCAAGCAAACGTTAACGTAAATTTCCCGGGAGCGACGGATACCGCGGCGCACTCGCTGCGGATCGAAGTCAGCCCGTCCATTGCGGGATCGCTGTTCAGTGCGCTTGACTACCTCACCACGTATCCCTATGGCTGCACGGAGCAGACCATGTCCAGCTTTCTGCCAAATGTGATCGTCTCCGAAACCCTGAAACGACTCAAGCCGGGTACGCACATGGATGAAACCGACCTGCGAGCCAAGATGGTGGCGGGGCTCGACCGCCTGCAGGATTACCAGCACGATGATGGCGGATGGGGCTGGTGGAAGGAAGACGACAGTCGTGTTTACATGACCGCGTATGTGGTCGGTGGGCTGGGGCAAGGCGCGCAGTACGTGCCGTTTACACAGCCGCAGAAGCAGATGCTTCATCGTGGCATGGAGTACATGCGGGCTGCCCTGCAAAAGAATCCAAAAATGCGGCCGGATCTGCGCGCGGCGGTTGTGTACGCGCTGGCGAGTGCAGGCGACAAGGATCTCAAGGACAGCCTCGATACACAGTGGTCTCGTCGTAAGGATCTGGAACCAGAGGGCCTGGCCATGACGGGACTCGCTATGTTGCAGGTGAACGACGCTCGAAGCAGCGAGATTGCCGACCTCCTGCGGAAAGAGGCGGTCCGGAAAGGTGACCTCGTCTCCTGGACCGGATCCTATGTTCCGTTGCTGGATGCCGAGTACGCCAACGACGCCGAGGCCACAGCGTACGCTGTGCGACTGCTTGCCCGGATCGATCCGAATGACGCCATGTTGCCCGCGGCCGCGCAGTGGCTTATGCTGGCGCGCAACAACGGCGGTTGGTGGGACACCACAGAGCAGACGGCGATGGTGCTGTTTGGCCTGGTCGACTACCTGGCTGCTTCCCACGAATTACAGGCGAACTTCAGCGTAGATGTCCTGGTCAATGGCCAGTCTGTTGGGCAGCGCAGCTTCACGGCCGACGACGCGCTGAGCGGCGCCAGCCTGAAGGTAGATCTCAGCAGTGCGCAGCTTGCGTCTGCAGGAAACAAGATCCAGATCGTTCGAACCGCAGGAACGGGCCGGGTCTATTGGTCTGCGCGTGGTCGCTACTTCTCGACCGAAAAGAAGGATTTCCAGGCGGGCACGCTTTCGCTGAACCTTACACGCGATTACTACAAGCTTCAGCCTACCCAAAAGGATGGCAAAGTGATGTACACGCTTATGCCGCTCTCGGGAGAGGCGCAGGTGGGCGACGTGCTTGCCGTGCACGAGGCCATCAACGGCTCGCCTATGCGTTACCTCCTGCTGGAAGATCCGATCCCGGCTGGCGCGGAATTCATCACAAACGAAGACAGTTATCCCATCGAGAAGCGACCGGATGCATGGTACGACTGGTTTACGCGCCGCGAGTTTCACGACGACCGTGCCGCGTTCTTCGCCAGCGACTTCAGTGGACGGCAGGAGGTCTTCTACCTGATTCGAGTCGTCAATCCCGGCACCTTCAACATCAGCCCATCGCATGTCGAGGCCATGTATGAGCCCGGCGTGGAGGCCTCCAGCGACGCTCTGCACCTGAACATCCCTGCTCCTGGAGGTGCGCAATGACCCCCCCAGTCTTCCCTCTGCGCCGCACAGTGGAAATCATGCTGCAGCAGGTCGCGCTTGCCGCGCTCCTCTCCCTTCTGCTGGTTTGCTGGCTGCATGTTCCTGACGCCAACGCCTTTGAGGTGTTCGCCAGCGTCCTCATCGCGCTGCTGATCGTGTGCGTCGCGGGCGTGGGAGAAACTTTGCTTGCGCTGCGCCTGACGAACCGCGCAATCGATGCGCGTCACCTGCTGCGTGGCATCGGGATCCTGTTTGTGACCGCGCTGCTTTACTTCTTCGTTTCGTCTGGTGTGGATCATCTGGCCGTGAACGACGGACTGCGTGCCGGCTATCTAAACTCGCGCTTTCCCGCTTCCCTGAGAAATATCTTCACCTACGAGCACCTCGTTACCTGGCAGGGGTGGTTGGAGAGTGCTTTGCGCTGGATCGCTGCTGGCCTGCTTGCCGCGGCGGCCTTCGTCCTCATCACCTGTAATGCGCCCGTGCAAGCTCTGCTGACCATTCTCCGCTCCGGACGATACTGGCTGTCGCTACTGCTGCTCGCACTCGTCGGTTCGGTGATCACCGGAAAGCTGCTGTACTGGACGCCGGGGCATGGTCTTGGCGTGGAGATGATGAGTCTTACCCTGCGCATGGTAACAGTCGTGGTTCTCAATGCAGCCACTGTGGCGTTCTTGCTGCAATCCATGACGAGCGCGGTTTTCCGACTTCAGTCTGTGGGCACGGGAGAGCCGGCAATCAGCCAGTCGCGAACGCTGGAGAATCCATAGCGCGCTGACAAGAGTTGTACCCGCGCGCCGGCGGCCTTGTGCGCTGCCTGACTCTTTCCTTGGGTACTGACGTTTCTGAGCAGTCGCTCTGTGTCCTGGGCAGAGAGTGAAGGTGCTCCTTGCCGCGCCTCACCTGCGAGAGCCTCTACGATTCCCTCGCGGAGCCACAATGGCGTCTTCGCACTGGCGCTGGATTCCACCGCCACATGCAGCATCTCGTGCCGTAATGTCTCCCCGAGTGCAACATGATTTGCCTCAAACACAGTTGCGGGTTGGAGAACAATCTTCGCGCCGGATGTGCTTGCCAGCAGCCATCCCGGCTGCGAAGTCAGTTGCCGGAAGATTTCGGTCGTGGGCGCGAATACAAGGTAGGGCGTCACTTGGCAACAAGGAGGAAATCGGCTCTTTGCCATCGTCCACGCATCGACAATTTCGCCCATGGTCTGCGGTGCGAGTGTCGTTGTGCTGACGATTGCGATGCCATTGCGCGAGGTCTGTTTCCAGCCCTCGTCCGAGCCGGTGATGCGCACCTGCATACCCGGATAGAAGGCGGCAAGAATATCGCGATAGGATTTGCCCATGCGCGCCATTTCGGTCGCCTGCGGTTGGAAAAGGACAGCGGAAGAGAGCTTCGGTCCAACAGTGTGTGAGGTGTCTTCGCCGAGCGTCACCCGTGCCCGCGTTGAGCCACGCCAGAGTGTCTCGCCTGCGGTGCTTAGAACGGCCTCGTTCACCAAGTCAGACACGGGGGCAAGACTTATGGGCCCGCACGCCTTGCTGTCGCAGGTATCACTTAGGAAGCTACGGCTACGGCTCTTTGCGTGATCCTGGAAGATAGCCGACCGCGCTACAACCGCCTTCGCACGGAGGAGCGCGACATGTTCCCCAGGGCTCATCTCGCCTGTAAGAACTGCGCCGACATACCGCTCACTTGAAAGAGTGAGTATTACCTCAATTGCGCCGTCGCTGCCCTCTCGAACATGCCACATGCCGTTCGCAGTGCGTATTTGCGCATGCTCCGAGTCGCGGACTGTGATGGGTCCACCCCCAACGAATTCCCGCACTGCGGGCATGCTTAGAGGGGATACGAAAGCCTTACGTTCGCAGCTGGCGCAAAGCGCCCACCAAGCCCCCGGCCCAGCCGCTGCGACAGAAACGGCCCGTGGGGGTTGGGCGGAAAACAAGGCAACACTCACATCCCGCCCACCTCCGCTCTTTTGCGCCCGGCAGGAAAACGTCGTGCACACGAACAAACTACAGATCCACTTACTCATGGGTGGCATTCGGGTGCCGCGGCGAGTCACGCCGCGAACAGACTCGTTCCTATCGGTGAATGGCATCGTTTTCAGTAGCGGTCATCCAGCAAGCTTGGGCATGATCCTCTTCATGAACTCGTCAAACAGTGGAACTGTGAACGCAGTGTCTCCATGGCTGGGACTCCAGATCATGCCTTTGAGGATGAGGCTGGCCCGGAGCGGGCCCAGCGAATTGGTCGGTTTTCCTAATACGGTAGCGATATCGCCGGAACGATGCGGTCCAGGCCCAAGTTCGGCCATGGCTCTCAGGTAGTCCTTTTCCTTGGGAGTGAGTCGATCGAAGCGGACCCTGAAGAAGCTTTCGTCGAGAGCGGCGATGGCCTCTTGAGAGGCGACCCGCACGTCGCGTAGCGTTATGGGGCTGGACTGCGCAACATCCCAGGAGTGCTTGCCCCATTCCTGCAGAAAATACGGATAGCCGCGGGTACTGCGGACCACTTCGCGCGTTGCTGCGCTTTCGTATTGAACTCCATTGTCCTTTGCCGGTTTGACGATGGCTTGCTCTGCCTCGCTTGGCTCCAGCGGGCCGATCTGCGGAAAGTCAAATAGCCTCTCAGCATAGGATTTTGCATTGCCGGCCAGTGCAAGCAATTGCGGCAAACCCGCGCCAACCACGGTCACCGGCAGTCGGCCCTGCGCGCATCGATGAAGGGAGGAGATAAGGGCTGCAAACTCGTCCTCTTTGATGTACTGGACTTCGTCGATGAAAAGGACAACTGCGGTAGACGCCTTCTTCGCAACCTTTCCGACCTGCTCCAGAAGAGCGGTCAGGTCCCCCTCGAGATCCCCGTTGTCGGCCAGTCCAGGCTCTGGCTCCAGATCAATACCTACCTCCAGGTCATGGAACTTGACTTTCAGAGCCTTTGCAAACCCAGCAAGCGCCCTGAGACCCCGTTGCGCATATTCCCTTGCCGCCTCGATGTGACTAAGTCTGAGAAGGGCGAGCCGAAGCTGGGGAGCCAGCAGGGCCGGTAGAGACCGGTTCTCAGGGGCTTCAATCCGAATCGTGTGTACGCCCTCGCGTTCCGCATCCAGCCTCATCTGGTCTAGGAGGACAGTCTTGCCCACACCACGGAGTCCAACCATCAGAACACTCTTGGCAGAGTTCCCGATTCTGATTCGCCCAATCGCGATGCGGACCTGTTCCCGAATACGCTCTCGACCCGCCAGTTCAGGTGGAGGTGAACCCGCGCCTGGCGAGTACGGGTTGCGGATCGGGTCCATATAAGAAGTTTACCCTAGTTTATCTCCGTAGCATAAATTACTTAAACTCTACAGTTTTGGCTTAGGAAGCCTCCGCATCGGCGTGCTCGCGCGAGTAAAGCCGAGTATCGACGTCCGGCGGCGAACAGCACTGCATGCGCAGCCGTCGTCGCATCCCACCATCGTGAGATCCGCAAAGCTCAAACTGTCATTCGACGGACACCGTTCGGGCCGGCCACAGGGCTGGTCAAACCCCGTGATACCCGGCGACCATCCAGACCCCACCATCGTCCGGGTGGGCGGGACGTTCTGGGCCTCGTCCACCTCGAGCGAGTGGTCGCCCCAGTTTCCTCTTTTTCGGTCTGACGATCTTGTGCACTGGATTCTGTCCGGTTCCATCTTCCCCGTCCAACCTGCATGGGCTGAAGGTTCCTTCTGGGCGCCGGAACTGGTTCACGATGAAGTAACCGGTCGTTTCCTCCTCTGGTACGTAGGCAAAAAGCGAGGAGGCCCGCTCTGTATCGCAGTAGCTACGGCTCCGCAGCCGGATGGTCCTTACACCGACCATGGACCACTCGTCTGCGATGCGGACGGCTCGATCGATCCATGCTTTGCCCGCGATGAACAAGACGAGCCGTACCTGATCTGGAAAGAGGACGGGAATTCCCAAGGCAGGCCGACGCCGATTTGGGCACAGCGTCTCAGCCCAGGTCTTCTTCATTTGTCAGGTCACAGGACGCAGCTGATCGTCAACGATCAGCCCTGGGAAGAAGGCGTAGTCGAAGGCCCGTATATCCTGCGCCACGATCACTGCTTTTACATGTTCTATGCCGGGAACTCCTGCTGCGGCAAGGAATGCAAGTACGCCGAAGGCGTAGCCCGCGCCGATCGCCTGCTCGGGCCCTGGGAGAAGTTTCCCGGTAATCCGCTGATCGGAGCAAATGACCGCTGGCGCTGTCCTGGCCATGGCACTGCCGTCAGTGTAGAACCCCATGGAAGGCAGCCTGCGAAGCAGTACCTGCTATACCACGCATATCCCGCCGATGGCACCGTCTTCGTGGGACGTGAAGCCATTCTGGACGAAATCACATGGACTGATCCAGGTCCTGATGGCAAGTGCGGGTGGCCTCTTATCAACGCAGGCAAGGGTCCTGGCGAGCCAGCCTACGCTCCGCTGATCGACTTCTCCGACTCCTTCGAGTCAACACAGCTGGGTCCATCCTGGCAATGGCCGGTCAACACCTCGCCTGCTGTAGTCGTAGGCGAGGGTACTCTTACATTGGGTATCCCGCTCCATTCGCCTCTTGCCGCGGCTCCCGTAGAATCGGCCGTTCTCGCCATTTCCAACCCCGCCGGGGAGCGGTATAGCGGATCGGCAATCCTTGATCTGCCCACAAGTCCGGATCCGGCTCTGTGGGCTGGCTTGGCCGTTATCGGTGATCCATTCAACACGATCGGTCTCGGTGTCCGCGGCAACGCTGAAGGGAACGGCATGTCTCTTACGCTTTGGCAAAGGCGAGGCGCGACCCAGAAGGTAATTTGGCTCATCAATCTACCGTCGGCGGTCTCTATCGCCCTGAAAGTGCAGAGCACCTCTGGAGCTCACCTGCAGTTCTGCTTCTCGCTTGATGGCCACAACTGGCAAGAGGCTGGCGAGGCATACGACGCCTCCGATCTTCCTGCCTGGGACCGAGCTCTGCGCCTTGGTTTTCTGCTGGAAGGGCCTCAAGGTAGCAGCGCCAGATTCCGCAAATTTGTCCTTAGGGTATCGGGGAGCAGAAACGACACGAGTGCAGTTGATCCGCTCCGTGCGAGAGTCAACCAAGCTTAATGGCGGCTACCATCCTTCTTATCGCGAGAAGCAAAGCGCAGCCCTGCCGCGGAAGGCTGCCCCGACGGAACGGGTGAAAGGGAAAGAGCAGGGTGGGATCGCTTTCTCGAGGGCAGCCTATTATGTTGGGTGGAGCAGGATCGAGAAGACGAGTCGGCAGCTGTTTAGTACGCTTTGACGTCACTGAGTTGGGAATACAAACGCGTACAGCGCTCGGTACAATGCCGTTTGCACCACGCGAAGCGCGGAACCCGAATGACGCTGCCCAACTTCCGTCGAATAGACAAGATCTTCTCCTGGAGCCCAGCATGGCAGAAACATATCGTGAAGACGAAATGAGTGTTGTGGTGAATGCGCAGACAGTGGACCGCAGGCGCTTTCTGCAGGGATGTGCCGGGACGGCACTGCTGGCGGGTGCTCGCGGCCCGCGCGCCTGGGCACAGGCGGCGGACGACAAGGCCGTGAACCTTGCCCGCGTTGCGGTTGCAACCAGTCTTACGACCACGAGTGAAAACAAGATCTCCGCACTGAATGACGGCTTTCTACCGGCGAATTCGCATGACCGCAGCAATGGCGCGTATGCGTTGCGCGGCGAGTGGGAACAGCGCGATGCGCCACCGCAGTGGATCCAGTATGCCTGGAGCAGGCCGGTTGCGATCCATCGTGTCGATGTGTACTGGGCCATCGATCCACCCCGGCCGAAGGGGATTGCCGGGAGTGAGTGGGGCCGTGTTGTCGCACCGCGTGCCTATCGGATTCTGTACTGGAATGGGAGCGACTTCGTACCGGTTGCCGAGCCCCAGGGTCTCGGCCTGGATGCCGATCGCTTTAACGCGACTATCTTTGTCCCGGTCACCACGGACAAACTGCGGCTGGAGGTTTCACCTGAAGGTTCGCATGCAGCCGGCGTGCTGGAGTGGCAGGTCTTTCCCGCCGGTGCAGCGCCTTCCCTGCCGCCGCTTGTGAATGCCGGCATCGATCGTTCCGTAGTGACGGGGGGCAAGACTTACCTGGCCGGCAAAGCTGTGTGGCTGCGCAGCGATACGGGCAATGTAGCGCGTTGGTGGAAGGTCTCTGGGCCCGGTGCGGTCAGCTTTGCTGCAGCCGCCGCGCCCGTTACGACGGCAACGTTTACCGCGCCCGGCGAATACGTGCTACAGCTGGCGGCCGCGGGTGATGGCGAGCACGGAAGCTCCACGCTGCATGTTCACGCCGAACCGGCACCGCCGCGTGAGCGGCTTGATGTGGTTTACACGCGGCCGTACTCGATTGATAGCCCGCTTTGGAATGCGCGCGCCAGGACGCTGATCGTGGACTGGATTCCGCATTGCATTCGGCAGTGCGAGCGAACCGACATCGCGCCCGGGAAAGGCGATGGCGGCCTCGATAACTTCGTCGAGGCTGCCAAGGCCAATCGCGGCGAGGAGCATGGTGCGCACAAAGGCTATGTTTTCTCCAACGCCTGGGTGCACCAGACGGTTGAGTCGATGTGCATCGCGCTCATGATCGATGCGCACGGCGACCAGGACACTCTGGCTGCACAAGCCCACATGCAAGCCACACTGGACCGGTGGATTCCTATCATTCTCGCCGCGCAGATGGGGGACGGGTATCTACAAACTGCCTACATTTTGGCCGATCGCAAGGACTGGCCGGAGCGCTGGTCACCGGAGCATCGTGGCAATCATGAAGGCTATGTCTCCGGCTATTTCATCGAATCCGCAATCAACCATTACACGTTGACCGACGGCAAAGACCTGCGCCTCTACAACGCTGCCAAGCGGCTTGCGGATTGCTGGGTGGCCAATATCGGTCCAGGCAAGAAGGCCTGGTTCGATGGTCATCAAGAGATGGAGCAGGCACTGGTGCGCTTTGGTCGTTTTGTCAACGACCAGGAAGGCAACGGCCGCGGCGATGCGTACATCGTGCTTGCCAAGTTCCTGCTCGACTCGCGGCGCGGCGGCTCCGAATACGATCAGAGCCACCTGCCTCCGGGCCAGCAGTACGAAGCCGTAGGACACGCGGTGCGTGCCATGTACTTTTACTCCGGCATGGCTGATATTGCCGCGGAAACCGGAGATCCTGATTACCAGAGTGCCGTCCTGTCTTTATGGGACAACATGGTGAATCGAAAGTTCTACATCACCGGCGGTATTGGCAGCGGAGAAACCTCGGAGGGCTTTGGCCCGAACTACTCCTTGCGCAACAACGCCTATTGCGAGTCCTGCTCCAGCTGCGGCCTGGTCTTCTTCCAGTACAAGCTCAATTTGGCCTACCACGACGCGAAGTATGCCGACCTATATGAGCAAACGATGTACAACGCGCTTCTAGGGGGCGTAGCCCTGGATGGCACCAGCTTCTGCTACACCAACCCGCTGGTGAATACGCAGCGGACGCTGTGGCATGTGTGCCCATGCTGTGTCGGCAACATCCCGCGCACGTTGCTGATGATGCCGACATGGTCCTATGCCAAAGACAAAACGGGCCTGTACGTGAACATGTTTGTCGGCAGCCGGATTCATGTGGGCGACGTTGCGGGCACGCCTGTGGAGGTGATTCAGAAGACAGAGTATCCGTGGAAGGGAAACATCGCCATAACGATAAATCCGGACAAGGCGCGCCGCTTCACGCTGTACGTCCGCATACCCAACCGGAATACCAGCCGGCTCTACACCGAATCCCCTGCTCTTCATGGCGTGGATCGACTCCTGCTTAACGGTGAGGCTGTTCAACCGCGAATCGAGCGGGGGTACGCCGTGATCACGCGCGAGTGGAAGCGCGGCGACCACGTTGAGCTGGATCTGCCACTTGAGCCGCAACGCGTCAGTGCAGACGAACGCATCAAGGCAGACCTCGGCAGCATCGCGTTGAAATACGGACCGCTTGTGTACAACGTAGAGCGTGCCGATCAGGCCAGCATGGATCAGGGCTTGAGTGACGATCCTCTTCACACCGAGTGGCGACCCGACCTGCTGGGCGGCGTCATGGTAATCAAGGGTACGTGGAAGGACGGATCGCCTATGACGGCCATCCCAAACTACGCCCGCATGAACCGCGTCCCCCCACCGGCAGAGTACCTGGGAGATCCTGAGATCGACTACGCGCCTGGGGCGACGACCAGTGGTGGCAAGAAGCTGCCTGCGGTGGCGGGTGATAGCACCGCCCCCGGCACGCCCGTCATTGTGAAACCCCGTGCCGGCGCGGGTAGGACCGCGCTTCTGGGTAACAATCCGGAAAGTCGCGCAACACGAGTAAACTCCAGAGTTTGGATCTAGGGAGAACGGCCGCGACGGGATCACATTCACGGCGGCCGAGATGGAAGAGCCTGAAGGGATACAGAGCTTTCGCTACGGTTCGACTCCCTCCAGGCTCCGCGAAAAAAGCTTGCATAAAGAGCATGGACCGTGTCATGTTCGTACATCTTAGTTTTACGAAAGGGGCGCCCGCATTGAGTACTCTCGTACACATCATGCAAGATGGGCAGCGTTGGCCGATGAATCGGTCTTGTTGCTATCGGGCGTCGCTTCGGTTGCGCTAACCGAGTCCCGGCGCCCTCCTGACATTGTGAATTTGTTCGATTGCCTTTAGGGCAGCGCTCTGGCGCGTCTCAGGTTCTCGCTTGCCTTGTGCAACTTGGCTTGGCGATCGCGTTCTTGGTATGTCGAACTCAATCTCCTGCAGTCCAACTCTGCCGGCCATTGCTGGTTAAAGAAGAGCCATGTTCGTTTTCTTGAAGCACCTCTTAAGTGGTCAAAACGAGTTCGCCTCGGGCGGCTTGCTGCTGATGCTGATCGGTAGTGTGGGAGTCTTTCTGCGCTCCTTGCCGGAACGCCTGTGGTCCTTGCTGGTGCAGCAGACCACAATGACCATCACGGTCAAGGACGACGATGCGGCGTTTCAGTGGGTAAAGGAATGGTTTCTTGAGCAGAACTTCCTCAAGCGGGTTCGCCGGGTGGATCTCGATACCACCCTACGCGGCACGGAGATGGCCCTGATCCCTGCCCCGGGAACGCACTACTTCTGGCACCAAGGCCGCCCGTTCTGGGTGCACTTTGTCCGCACTGACGACCTAAAGGGTAGAAGCCAGCGGCGGGTAGAGTCGCTTTCTTTCCAGACCCTTGGCAGGGAACAGCTTTTCCTCAAGCTACTCGTAACTGAAATCGTGGCTTGCCATCGCCGGAAGGACAGCATGGCTTCCTCGCTGCACATCTATGATGACTACTGGGCCTGCGTTCAGGCATACTCCCCACGCTTGCTAGATTCTGTCGTGCTCAAACCGGGTGAGAAAGAGCGGTTGGTTGGGGACCTGGAGAGGTTCCGGGCCGCACGGCAGCAGTACCGGCGGCTAGGCGTTCCCTACCACCGGGGATACCTGCTTTACGGTCCTCCAGGAACTGGGAAGACATCGCTGGTGTCGGGCCTGGCAGCGGCCTTCGGTATGTCTATCTATGCAGTGAACCTGACGGAATTGAACGACCGTTCCTTGAAGGCTGCAGTCAACGAGGTACCGGAGAATTCCGTGATCCTCTTTGAGGACATCGATTGCATGCGGGCGGGTCACCGAAGAGATGAGCGGAACACTCATCAACAGGAACAGACATCCTTCAAGGACACCGCAAAGGACAACGTGCCGGAACGATTCGGGGTTACGCTCTCGGGGCTGCTGAACGTGCTGGACGGATTCCATGCACCGGAGAACGTTATTTTCGTGATGACGACGAACGACGCCGAGGCTCTCGATCCGGCACTCCTGCGACCCGGTCGCATCGACTACAAGCTGTTTATGGACAAAGCCGTAGCGGCGCAGAAGATGGAGCTCTATCGCAGGTTCTTCCAGGCAGCATCCGCCTCAGAAGCCGAGTGCTTCGTGAGGGTGCATGAAGCCGAGACGATGGCGGAGTTCCAGGGTTTGCTTTTGCGCCTTGAAAATGTGGAAGACAGTCGAGGACTACTGCTGCTCAGCAGATGACATTTTCCAGCCCGGTTCGGTAAGTCGGCGGGAGTGACGAACCACGAAGTCGGAAACCAGGCGGGCTAGATGCGCCTGGAGATCGGCTTCAGAGTCACTTCCCCGCCCTGCTGGACGCCCCGGAATCCCTCCGGACCCATTGGAACCTTCCGGCACCATGGCCTGCGTAAGATTTGTGCTGCCATCAGGGTATCTGGATGGGTTAGTGCGCGATCTAGCACCTATAACCCTCGTTCGTTTGGGCTATTCTGGGGCGGTACTCGTGCCGCTTTCGCCCCTGGAGGTCTGCCCTGCCCCGTCCAGTTACATGGCTTCCCCGCCTGCACGATATCCGCCGCTCAGTATCGAACTCCGTTCGCTCCCATTATGGCCGGCGCGACCTCCAAGTCCTCTTCGAACTGCAGCCCCGGGCGGCGAATAAATTGCTCGAGGCCCTGCCAACCGTCGCCGTTGGTACCTCACGATTGGTTGAGCGCAATGCCCTGGCTACCTTCCTCGAAAGAATACAGGAGGGCGGTGATGTCGCAGAAGTGCGCGAACGGGTACGCGCCGAAAAGAACTCCGCGTCCCGCAAACATCTACGGAATTTGATTCAAAAGGATCACGCACCTGCCTCTCTCGCACTCCTGCCCGAGGCTGTCACTCTTTCCCGAGGCCGGCTCGAAGTCAATTTCCGTTCTCTGGAAGAATTGGCCGGGGCCATGTACTTCCTGGCTCGGGCGCTGGATGGCGATCTGGAGGCATTTGCGCTGCAATACGAGCCGCAACGCAAACCTAGCGAAGAGCCTGATCAAGAAGAAGTCGACAAGCTATTCAGAGAGCTCGCAGAAGTCGAATCAGGTTTGATAACGGTTAGAAGCTGATTTTCTACACGCTGTACAGCATATAGCAGCTGTACAGCTGAAGACATTGTGTCTGATTACCTTTTCGTAGTGGACTTGATTGTCTGGATACCAGGCGTGACTGTCTTACCGCGATGCAGATCAGCTTACGAAGCTCTCGCTATCACATTGCGTACCAAGTCTGCCATGCATCATGTAGCAGCTGTACAGCTAACAGCTGATTGCAGCAACTGCACATTTACTGTGTAGATACCACACAGCAACTAGACAGCTTGCAGCAATGTAAAGGTGCTGCATTCGATGTAGCTTTTAACTGCACAGTGGCTGTGCAGCATATTGCTGAAGCTGCTTGGGAGGAACTAAAAATGGTGATCGCCGTTTCAAATCCGAAAGGAGGGTCAGGGAAGAGTACCACCACGCTTGTACTTGCTACTCATTTGGCACACCTCGGTGCGAGTGTCTGCATCATTGATGCTGACCCAAACCGACCCATCCAGGACTGGAAGACACGCGGCAAATCCAAATCGAACATTTCCGTCATTGCCGACGTCAATGAGACCAACTTTTTCGAAGTGCTCGATGCGCAGATCACACAATTCCAGTTCGTATTCGTCGACCTGGAGGGAACAGCAAGTTTTTTGGTATCGAGGGCGATTTCGGCCGCCAGTCTCGTGATTGTCCCCATACAGGCAAGCGCGATCGACGTAAGGCAGGCAAGCAAAGCCATAAAGATTGTTCAGGACGAAGAGAAGGCCGTCCGAAGATTTGACCCTAAACGCCACATTGAGTTCAGAATTCTGATGACACGGACTCCGGCTCCGGGTGCTCCGGTTTCAGCGTCACAGAAGGAGCTGGAACGGGATATCGAAGAAGCCGGCATCCCCAGGTTTCGGACGACTCTTGCCGAGCGCCAGGCTTTCAAGGCGATGTTCAACCAAAGGCTTTCCTTGCAAGAGCTCGTAGGAGACAAACGTGCTGGGAACCTGGAAGCCGCATACCAAAATGTGGAAATGCTGACAGAAGAGCTGATCAAGCTCTCAACGCGAGAGGAGATGGTCGCTTGAGCAATTTCCTTGACCTTGATCCAGAAGAGGGAAGGGAGGAGAGTCGTGATGATCTTCGCCAGTTGCTCACAAGGATACCGGTGGCACCGGCACCGACGCGACTACACCCCGAAGTGTCCGACAAACTCGCACAACAGCATGGCTTCTCGAGTCGAGAGCCGGTGGTTTCCCGCTTCGTGGGCGGCCGCAGACAACCCAGAGGCGTTCAGGTGGAGGAGACCCGTCAGCTCTCCATCCGAATGCCAGTCTCCCTCTATGAGGATTTCGTACGCTTCGCCGATCAACACAAGCTCACGTACAACGAAGCAATCCGCGCACTCCTTGACCGTCCCTGAGATGCTGGGTGAGGTGTCAGGCGAAGAGTTTCGCCTGGCCGTTGTTTTGGCTCCACTCCTCGAATGACGCTAATGCAAGCTCCTCGGCAGTTTCCTCGCGAAACTGCCGAACCACCGCAGCCCGGCGTGCATCACTGCTGGCCCTATCGAGATAGGCCGCAATTTGCCGGTCCCTGGACATCTTCGTACGCATGTGCCGGAGTTGAATTTCAAGGTCAGTCGCCGAGTACGTTTCGGTAATCACTTTTTCGGCTTGCTCGAGGCGCCATCTCTCGTAAGCCTCCCTCTGCTCCATCTCAGCTATTTCGAAAGCAAGATCCTTGTCCCTGGCCGCTTGTGCTTGCTGTGTCTGTTGCACCCGCTGCTCCCGTCTCTTCTTCGATTCGAAGGTACCGGGGATCAATTTCCCTCCCTCGATGAAAGCTATGACAAAGCCTGCGGGATTCTTGATGCGCCGACCACCATCCCTTGCGATCTCACTGTCAAGGTACTCCAGCTTCTCTTCCAAGAGACCAACATCGTTAGTCCTTGCGATCTGGATGGCCTTGTCCTCTGCGATGCCTCGATCGAGAAGGAAGTTCTTTATCCTCTCTTCAGACGCGGTGCAGAGGAGCTTCCGGTTTTCCCCGGCCTCTAGCTGGCGCCGCTGCGTGGACGCAATCACATCCAGAATCGCTCGACCCGGGGAGAGAACCAGTTTGAAGCCTTTCTTCGTGGACATGGGCTTAATATCCCATCTTTTCAGGTATCCAATCTGCACCAGATCGTCGAGAGAAAGGCCCATCGTCTCCCGGATTTTGGACGCATGCTGGTAGCAACGCACATTGAGCAGAGCGCAGAGCTCGCCGTAGTCCTTTTCGACATCCTTTCCGTGACTCGCAAAGAACCAGACATACAGGTACACGAATATACCTTTCGCCGTCGGACGGATGAGCTTTCGGTATTGTGTGAAGTCTTCAGGAACGACGTAGGACTGGTTCAGATTTTCCAGAAGCCAGTCTTCCAACTCAACTGCGAACTGCACGGTCTGGTTCTCTCCATCCAGATCACTTTCGCCCGTCCTGGTGAAGCTCCGGAACACGTGCACCGTTTTGTTCATGAATTTGCGTCGAGAAGAGGAATAAATGATCTGCTCGGAGGTGATGGTTGTGTCGGCCATCCGCATTCCCCATTGGTTGAGGTCCTCATAGTTCGCTCCCGAATCGCTCACACCCAATGCCTTCAGCATGCTGTATCCGGAGAACTTAATGGGGTTCGACAATTGCCCTTCGATCACCTTGCGCTCCATGGCGATCTTCATAAATGCCATGTATTTGTCGCGATCCGCCGTGGATGGGAGTCCCAGCGTGGAACGGAACTCCGCTGAGACTTTAATTTTCTTGCCGTCACGATTCACGAACTGTTCGATTCGCCGGGAGAGGTCCGGTTCTGAACTCCTTCGATCATGTGCACTGAAGAAACCTATTTGAAGGAGGTTTTTCTCGAATCTAATTAGATCGATTGCTTCAGGCAAAGCAATCGTTGTTTGACTGCCTTCCTTCACCGTCTTTGCCATCCACATTCCCTCGGTAATGCTTTTTGCTGTGGTGTTTGAGATCATCCTCTAGAAAAGCAGTTCTGTGAAGCAGTCTAAAACCTTTAGTTCTGGATAACAGGTTGGTTTTCTTACCTTTATGACTGGTTTTTTTCCAGCCAGGTACGGGAAGATTTCCAGCCGACTTCGGTAAATCTGCCACTCAGGTCCGGCATCGCTTTTCCAGTCGGGGACGGCACCGCTTCCAGCGAAGTCCGGCTATTTTTCCAGTAAGGTCCGGTAGATTTCCAGCCGGCTTCGGCAAAAGCTTTCCACTCAGGTTCGGTACACCGCAATGCGTACTGCACCTGCACACGTATCAGTGCAAACTCTCCGCCGTCGAAGAAGACATTGCCACTTTGCTGTTGATATTGGGCGATGCACGCCTGTTCTGGTCCGTCAGTCTAGCTCCATGCCGAACCTGACTGGAAACCACTTCATAGGACGTGAAGCCGTGATGTTTCGCAAATCAGCTCATTGGAGCGTCTTTTCCAGCCAGCTTCGGTAGATTTACGCCGTTGTTTTCCAGCCAGGTGCGGTAGGACTGACAATCAAGTTGCCTGCCGATGGCAGTTCGCAGGCCTTGTTTCCACTCAAGTCCGGTAGCTCGCGGGGTTAGTTAGCCCCCGACCGCTCCATACCATTTCCAGTCAGGTTCGGCACCCAGAACGCGTGAATGCCATCATCCATCTCCGGTCCACGCGAACGCGCCGGAAACTGCCCTTCCAGCCAGGTTCGGGGAAGGGAAGGACAGACAGCCGTAAGCGGCTTCGGGATCGAGACAGACAGACGCGAGGCCCTCGGCAGCAATGCGTCGCTCGATCAGGAAGCGAATTTCGAAGCGGAGTGGAGTCTTTGCAGTGCAAAGGGTCTCTGGAAAGGCTAAAACTTCGCCACACAACGTAGGTGTAAGCGCTTACCTTGAATGAGTACGACTCGTTGATTGAGGAACTGCACGGCATATGAGAATGGGAAGAGTGATTACAGAATGTTTCTACGTCATGATGCTGTGCGCTGCCGTATCGCTGGCGCAAGACATAAAGACAGGTCGTCCGCAATCTCCGTCGCGCCCTCAGGGTCCTTGTGACATCTATGGCGCGGCGGGCGACCCCTGTGTTGCTGCACACAGCACGACGCGAGCCCTTTACCATTCCTACAATGGGCCCCTCTACCAGGTCTTGCGTCAATCGGATGGCAAAACGCTCAATATCGGGGTCGTCCGGGCAGCCAGTTCGCCGGTTCCAGATGCGGGTGGGTACGCGAATGCCGCGGAGCAAGATGCCTTTTGTGCGAACACCTACTGCTGGATCAGTAAGGTTTACGACCAATCGCCGAAGCACAACGATTTAGCCCAGGCGCCCCGGGGCGGTTTTAGCGGCCCGGCGATGGGAGGCTCCAACAATCTGCCTCTGGCCGACGCGGCTCCTGTGACTGTCATGGGCCACAAGGTGTATGGCATCTTCATTGAGCCCGGCATGGGTCTTCGCATGGACGACACAAGAGGTACAGCTGTCGACGATCAGGCGGAGGGGCAGTATTGGGTGATTAACGGGCTGCACTTTAACTCGGGTTGCTGTTTTGACTACGGCAACGCCGAGATTGATAGCCGCGACGATGATAACGGCACGATGGAGACCACGTACTACGGCGACGCCACGCCCTGGTATCACGGCAACCCTCCCGGTCCCTGGGTCATGACCGATCAGGAAAACAACCTGGTTGGTTGCGTCAATGCGGACGGGTCCAAGCTGTGCGGGCGCCTGCCGAACATCAAGTGGAGGTTCGTGACCGCGATGGCCAAAGGGGAACCACACCACTGGAGTTCCCTGGGCGGTGACGCGCAGGTGGGCGCTCTTGCGGTGATGTTTGATGGGCCTCGCATCGACTCAAGCTATGACCCCATGCGCAAGCAGGGGGCGATTCTGCTGGGAAACGGCGGCGACAACAGCAATGGCTCGCAGGGAACCTTTTATGAAGGGGCAATGACGGCGGCGAATACCTTTCCAAGTGATGCTACCGACCAGTTAGTTCAGGCGAATGTTGTGGCTGCTGCCTACCGAGTGCAGTCGCTCAGCCTGGCTTCAGCTTCATCGTCACCTTCTTCAGGAATTCAGACGTTCTCGCCAAAATCCGCGGGGCAGACCAAGGTGACGTTCACGAATACCACTCAGTCGTCCGTGAAGTCTCTGAAATTGAGCCTGTCCGTGCCGGACAAGCAATGGGCGGCTGTCGTTCAGGGCACCAACGAGATGTCGAAGACATTCTCTGATGCGGTCGAGCCGGGTGGCACCGTGAGTGCGACGTTTACGGTCACTTCGGGGCCCAAGACGATCAACGGCGAACTTGTTGCGAATGCTTCCTGGGCGGATGCAAGCAGCGGCGCGAGGCGAACCGAAACGATGGCGGAGAAGGTGCGCAATGCCGCTCCCGTCAGGATCAATGAGTTTCGGATCGGCTCCGGTTCACCCACCAACCTGACGGATTCCTTCATCGAGCTCTATAACACCAGTGCTGATGCCATCGATCTATCGAACTGGAGTTTGACGGTGCGTCCCGGCCAGCAGGCAGTCTTCTCCTCCATCAAGGTCCCAAACGGGACCAAGCTCCAGCCGAAAGGCTTTTACCTGCTCGGCCTTTCCAACTCCGGGCTGGTTCTTCCAGCCCATGCAGGCGACACCACGTTGAGCGTCCGAAGCACGACGGGCATGTCTGTCGGTGATGAAGTCACTATCGGAACGGGCAGCGACACCGAAACTCGCGAGATAGCAGAAACGGGGACAGCGGCAAGCGATCCCACGACGCTTTGGCAGCCACTTCCGGATGGCCCTCTTACTTTGCCTCCGGGGTCAACCAACGTTCCCGTTCAGAGCGTGTCCGGCTTCAAGGTTGGCGAGAAGATCGCGCTCGGCTATGGGGCTGCGCCTCCCTTTGTCGGCCGTGGCACCGAGCAGTACGAGACGGCCACGGTTACCGCAGTAGGGAAGCCGGGAATGCAGGCCTACCTGGCGGCGAATGCGGTTGCGGGAACGACCAATCTAAAGGTCACATCCGTGTCGGACATCGCGGTAGGAGACCGTATCCGACTCGACATTGAAAGTGTTGGCCATGGCATCGAGACGATCACTGTAAAGAGCGTCGGTACCAAGGCGAGCCAGACGAACCTCATAGCTGATGCAAGTGCCGGCGCTAGCCGGATCAAAGTGCGTCGGTCGGAAGGTTTCACCCCTGGAGATAGGATCACGATCGGCACACCCGCTACAAAAGAGACGGTGGTCGTCAGTTCGGTCGAAAGCGGAAACCGAAGCGGCGCAGAGATCGCCTTTACGCCGGCTCTGGTCAGCAAGCATGGGCGCGACGAGTGGGTGGTGTCCCCGGGTTCCGGGATTGAGCTTACTGCTCCGCTTCGCTTCGATCACGCCGCAAACTTGCCCTTCAGCGACCGAGGAACGGGCATCACCTTTACGCCTGCGACCCGGTTTGCTCACCTCAGCAACGAGCCCGTTCAGGCGCTTGGTTCCGGCATGAAGATTGATACACCTCTGAGCAAGAGTCATGCTGTTCATGCCGTGGTAGGTGACCCCGCGGTCACGAATGCGGGATACAGGGGAGAACCGAGGCCAGACCAGTGGTTTGGCGGCCCTGAACTCTCCACCAACTTTCTTCAATTTGGCCGTTCCATCACCATTCGCGAAGGGAGCATGGTGCTGCGCGACGCATCAGGGACTGTCGTCGATAGCCTGAACTATGGAGGGCTGGTTGATCCATGGGCGGCCAAGGGCTATCAAGCTGCCTCCGGTCCTGAGCAAAGTGGCTGCTATGTGCCTTCGCCTGACCCCGGGGGTGGTGGCTTTGGGCCGGGAGCAGGCGTCGCGGTCAATCGAAGTGCAGGCCGTTTTCCGGATGGCGCTGACTCTGACAGTAACTGCACTGATTTCAGTGTGCAAGCTGTGAGTACGCTGCCGACGGGATCGATTGCCGGGAGCACGAGGCTTAAGGTCGCCAGCGTCACGGGGTTCCGTCCAAGCGAGGAAATCACCGTGGACACCGGCGATAATGTTGAGAAGGCGGCGATTGCTGCTGTCGGAAGCGCAGGCGCCACGACCATGTCGGAGGCAATCGCTGCCGGGGCGATGGTGGTGCCGGTGGCGAATGCATTCGGCTTTCGCCCAAGCCAGATCATCCTTATCGAGGACGGCGGCGCTTCTGAGAGCGCAGTGGTTACTTCCATTCGGCGGTTCAACGGAGTTGCAATCAGCATCGGCGCACCGCTCAAACATTCCTACATCGCCGGCTCTCAGGTCTCTGGTACGGGTCTCACTCTGACCTCTGCTCTGACACGGACGCACGCAGCCGGCGCGCAGGTGACCGACAATTTGCCAACACCTGGCGCTCCGAATCGCTCCCAACCAGGCTTGGCAGAAGGGCAGAGCCAGAGATAACGCGACAGCCTACACGCGTAAACGGTGCTGGATCTCACTCTGCTCGCCCTTGTAGGATAGAACGCTGAAGTATGGAAGCGTTCGTTCGCCGGGACGCGTCAGCAGCTCGGTTCACAGCGGATAGGAGCACGACGTTGAAGGTTCTCGCGATACGATCTCACCTTTGCCGCGCTGTCAGTGCGACGGTTCTCTGTGCGTTGAGTTCTGGGATGTTTGCACAGCTCTCACCGGCACCGACGGGTAGCTCAGCCCATGGCGGACCAGCCAAACAACCGCAAGAGCGTCTTCGCAGCCGAATGTTCATCTACGATCTGCGCGACGGCAGTTCGCACCTGGTTTACACAGCGGACTCAGTATGGGAGGCTCCGAACTGGTCGCCGGACGGAAAGTATCTGATCTCGAACTCCGGTGGGGGTATCTACAAGCTCGTCCTCAAGCAGGACGGCACGGCGGAGACACCGCAGCGACTCGCCATTCCGGCCGAATACCGCTGCAATAATGATAAGGCGATCTCTCCCGACGGCCGGAAACTAGGCTTCTCCGCCAGTCTTGCACCCAACAATGGGTCACAGGTGTTTCTAGCCAATGCAGATGGCACCGGCATCAAGCTCTTGGCGAAGGAGTCACCCAGCTATTTCCACGGCTGGTCGCCGGATAGCACCACCCTCGCCTTTGTGGCACAACGCAACGGCAGCGGCCAATATGATGTCTACCGGGTGCCGGCAGCGGGCGGCGCGGAGCAGCGGCTGAATTCGAGTCCTTCTCAGGAGGATGGCCCGGACTATTCGCCGGACGGAGAGTGGATTTATGTGAACTCCACGCGATCAGGCAAAGAGGCAATTTGGCGATTCCCGGCCAATGGCGCGGGGCCGAACGATGCCAACGCCGAGATGGTCGTCAGCGATGGTCTGGAGGACTGGTTCCCGCATATTTCGCCCGATGGCAGCAAGATGGTCTACATCGGTTACCCCGCCGGTACACCGACGCATAATCCGCGCGACGCTCGTATCGAGTTGAAGCTCGTCTCGATCGAGGATGGGAAGGTGGGCGCCAGGCAGAAGTTGCTGGTGCAGGCCACGGGCGGCCAGGGTAGCTTGAACGTCACCTCCTGGTCTCCGGATTCTACCCGCTTCGCCTATGTGACGTATGAGCCTTTGCCTTAAGCCCTTAGGCAAGCGTAGGGAAGCAAGCTCGAAGCCTCGACGCAATTTGTGGCCTGGGGTTCGACGAGCCTGATAAAGTGCTCTGGCATGCACCCGGACTCACTGCTCCCAGCGCTGAAGCGATCTTGTCGAGCAATTTTCCTACTACCGACAGTGTGCGGCATGCTGGGGGCGCAAACGCCTGCTCCTGCAGCGCCAGACGTCCCGGATTGGGCGCTCCCTGGCTCGGCAACGCACAAACAGGTGCCCCCGCCGGCCGATTTCCATCGGCCTAGCCGCAACTTCGATACGTCGATAGGCATCTTCCAGGGGCAATCTGATGTTGGTGGTGCGTTAGTACCGGGCAGTGCGTCCTACGACGCCAATACGGGGCGGTACACGATCAACTCCGCCGGGTACAACATCTGGTATCAGCGGGATGAGTTCCGTTTTCTCTGGAAGAAGATGTCAGGGGATTTCTCGCTTGCCGCGGACGGCAGCTTCCCCATTCCGAAAACGCCGGAGTACGACCGTAAGCTCGTTCTCATCGTGCGGCAGGATCTTGAGGACGACTCCAAGGAGATCATGACAGGCGAGCATGCGACGGGCATGGTCCATCTGGCGGAACGGGCCGAGAAGGGCAGCATGATCGAAGACATGCAATACCGTGTTGGCGGAACGCTGCTACCCGGGGTCAAGCCGCAGCGCATTGGGCTTGAAAAACATGGGGACGCGTTCACGCTTTTCATGAGCGTGAAAGGGGAGCCCATGCATCAGTTTGGTCCACCCATCAGCCTCCATCTAAACGGCCCCTTTTACGTAGGCATAGGCTTTTGTTCGCACTACCCGGCCACGGTGGACACAGGGGTGCTTACCAACGTCGTATTGAAGAACACGGCAGGCGAGCTCCGGTAGAGGACGTCCGGCAGGTTCGGCGGGAGGAATCTATCCTGCCCCGCTGAAGTCGAAGCATGATTGCATTTGCTATTCCACCCTTTGTGCGGTGCTCTGCGTCGGGCGGCGAGGGAGCAGTCTGATTCAAACTGAGAACGGCTGTGAAGCCCGGCTCAAAGTTGATCCAGCAGCTCGGAGAGGGAAAGGCCGAAGCCAAGGGCAAAGACTTCGAGAAAGGGGAGGGATACAGATTTACGGCCGCGCTCAAGGTCGGAAAGAAAGGTTCTGTCAATTCCAAACTCAATCGCGACCTGCAGCTGAGTCATGCCCTTGTCGTGCCGAAGCGCCCTTAGGCGGAGGCCAAACCGGGTCGCCAGCGGACTGCGTGGGACTGTTTGTGAGGATGGGAGATGCAACGGCAGAGATTTAGTGGGTACGCCCAAGTGACGCAAGGTCGAAAAGGGCTGAGATGGGGAATGTGTCGGGAGTGCCACGGGCCGATCTCCTTTGAATCAGGTTGATAGATGAGAGTTGCCACCTCGAAGAGCACCAGCCATCTCTCAGGCTTCCGACAATTGCTCCGCCTTGATGGTTCGCGGCTTCCGCAGGTGGCGGAAGAGATGCGTGCACCCTAATCTCGAGCACTCAAGCACAAGCACAAGCGCGGCCAGAGCAGGCAAAATGAGAACGGCGGCGGTGGTATCGGACATAGGAGCAACTCCTGTGGTCGGGGCAAATT
>CAXUDN010000022.1:0-2245 GCA_964249715.1 uncultured Acidobacteriaceae bacterium | reverse complement strand
TCGTCTGTGCCTGCGTCGCGGAGCATCATCGGTCTGTCACTTGGGTCAAGGCCCATCCACAATGTAAAGACACCGGTGTATTGCGTGCCCGTCAGGTCGGCGAGGACTTCTTGTTTTCCGTCTGCAACGCGGATGCGCAGTATCGCTGGTTCCGTCGTCCATCGGACGTAGTAGATCCATTTTCCATCGTGGGACCATTCGGGGAAGGCCACGGCACCTGTATCGAGCGAAGACCAGCGACCGGAGGAGAGATCCAGAAGCTTCAGGCTCTTGGCATCAAGCGTCATGGCGACGATGGCGTGCCCGTCGGGCGACCAGCGGGGAACCAGCAGACCGTCGGAGCCGGGAACGGCGACAGCGTTACCTGTTGCGAGATCGAAGATGCGCAGGTCGGATTTCGCGCTCGCTCCGACATTAGGGGCTGTGGAGAAAACTACGTTTTGCCCATCGGGCGACCAGCTCGGATCCGTTTCCGGAGTGCGATCACTCGCAAACATTCGGTGCGGCTTCCCAGTGCCGTTGGAAGCGATAACGAAGACGGAGCTGGCTTTGTCGGCGGTGCGGTCCACAAAGGCGAGTTGGGAGCCGTCGGGCGACCAGCAGACCGACTTCGGGTAGATCGCAGAATCCGTCAGTTGCGTAGGGTTGCTGCCGTCCTGGTTGGCTCGCCAGAGAATACCGTCAGGGTAGGAAACGTATGCCACTGCGTTGGCAGCCTTTGAGAATGTTACGAATTCCGCGGATATTCCCCCCAAGAACGTTTTCAACTGAACCGGGATAGGGTCAAAGCGAACGAGTTCACCGAGCCTGGTGCGTCCTGAGGCGAGAATGGTCTTACCGTCGCGGCTGGAGATGGGATGATCCCAGACCATGGGACCGTACGTGAGTTGCACCGGCTCCATAGCTCTCTTCCAAACAAGACCTTTGCCGTTGTCAATAGTCCAGATTTGGTCGTCGGCAACGAAGAAGTATGTTCCGGTGGGCGACCACTCCCCGCTCCACTGCGTCGGTGATTTGCCCCACCCCGGCAGAAGCTGAGTCAAAGCGCTTCCATCCGGTGAAATCTGCCATAGCACGCCGTCTCTCGAAAACCGGATGGTGTGCCCGTCCGGCGACCAAGCGATGGACCGCACATTGCCGCCGACAGAAGCGAGGCGGTGCGCGTCCGAGCCGTCGTATCGCATTCGGAACAGCTCTCCGTTGGCCGAGGCGTATACGATCTCTTCTCCATCCGGAGACCATGCGGAAGAGATCGCATTTCCAAGCCGGTGAAGATTCCCATTGACCAGTTGTAGGGTCCACAGAGAAGATCCGGGCCCTTGACCGCTCGCTTGAGAAATGATCAGCAGAGTGGATCCATCCGGAGAAACAGCCCCGCTCCAGGGATCCTGAAGCGCAAGCTGCATCAGCGCTTCTCCTCTGCCGGATATCGAGACCTGGGCAATGGCGCTCTTTTCCAGCCGGGAGAAGTAAACTCTGCTTCCGTCAGTTCCACCGATCGACTTTGCATGCCCGTCATGTGTGATTTGAGTGTATGCAGAGACGCTTAGATGGGCCGGATCTTTGCGTCGGATCAGGAGATACACAGCCAGCAGAACGCCAATCAGTATGGCTAGAGTCCACTGGACCCCATATTTACTCAAAAAGCTGGCCTGACGTTCGAACGGGTGTTTGCTTCCGACCCGCTCTTCCGACGTCGTCACGGCCGCGCTGATTGCGGGCGGATGATTGGCGGGGTGAACTAATTCACTATAGCCTTGAACCTCCTCCGGGTCGCGGCTGGCCTGGTTTCCGAGACTGCTGCCACCAGCGCTGAAGTCTCCCCGAGTTGCTGCCTGCGGATCAAGACGCGGTTCGAAGCGAACTGGAGCCGCGAATCGATATCCACGGCCGGGAACAGTCTCAATCATCTTTCCGCCCGAAACATGCCTGGCGAGCGCTTTCCGGAGCAGAAAGATCTGTTGCGTAAGATTGCTCTCCTCAATGAACTGCTCCGGCCACAAGGCTCGTAGCAGTTCATCCTTGGTCACCACCCGATCGGCGTGCTCCACCAGGTAGAGCAGCAGATCGAAGGTCTTTCGATTGAGCGCCAGGACCTCTTCGCCGTGACGTAACTGCCAACGGTCACGGTCGATTTCGTATCCATCAAATTTCAGCAAGCCGCCCAAACGAACAGACATGAGCCCAATTGTTTCCGAAATGAGAGAGGATTGCGCATCTTTTTACAGTGTCGTGGTCCGCTCTC
>CAXUDN010000021.1:5095-47230 GCA_964249715.1 uncultured Acidobacteriaceae bacterium | reverse complement strand
ACTGTTCCTCTGCTTGGTCAGCCTCTTTACGATCTTGTCGGTAGGTCGCGACCTGATCGGCTTGTGGCACCGCCATGGGCAGGCAAGCAACTTTGATCCGCTCGCGCCGCCGCTGCCCGGAGTAGATTTCTATACGTTCCGCGAGCGTATGCGATCCGTCCATCAGGCCGCGTTTTTTTCGCCCCTTGGATACCAATGGATGTACCCAGCACCTGCGGTTCTCGTCTACGCGTTCCTGTACCTGCTTTGCTGGGGCGATCAATGGCTTTCAGGCTTCGCAGTGCTGGCCGCTGCCAGCGTGGGCGCAGCCGTGTATGCCGCCCTGCGCCTCTCTAAGGTCAGCTACGCTCCGAAGGGACTACGTGCCTACTTCCTAATGTCTTTATTTTTGGCGTGGCCCCTCTACATCTCGCTTCAGCGGGGCAATATCGAATCTTTATTATGTTTGATACTTGCGCTGGGCATCTGGTCCTTTGTTCGTGGAAAATTGGGGTTGGCTGCAATACTCATCGGCGTTGCCGGCGCCGCAAAGATCTATCCGTTGCTCTGCCTTGGTCTATTTCTTCCGAGAAGGCGATTCAAGGAAGTCGGGTTAGGTTTTCTGGTTGCCGCAGGTGTAACTTTGGTGTCCCTGTGGTACCTGAATCCTGACATTGCGTTTGCGGCAAAGCACATCGTCGCAGGCGTCGGAATGTTTACTCAGCAATATGGGATGTCGGTGTCGCTTGGTCAAGGCACGTTCGATCATTCTGCGTTTGAATTGACGAAGATAATCGGCCGGCCCATGAATGCTGATCCTGTTCGCTTGCTTCCGCGTTATCTTGTGGTAGCTGGTACTCTCTTCGTGTTGGTTGCTCTAGTACGAGTTTGGCGCCTGCCACTAACCAATCAAGTGCTCTACCTCATCGCTGCCGGCCTTTTCCTTCCGCCTGTTTCCTTCGACTACACACTCCAGAACCTCTATATCGCTTGGGCTCTGGTGTCTCTATGCATACTGCGCCTGGGCAAAATCACATGGTGGCACCACGCCGTCATGATCTGCTTCTCGCTTGAGTTCGCACCACTCACCTTCGTCAAGGTACACGGGTTTTGGATCAATGGCATCCTGAAGGGATTTGGGATGATGGGGCTCATGATTTTGGCAGTCATCACACCCTGCCATCTCTTCACGATCGCTGGTGTGACTGAGAACACCGGTACTAGCTTTTCCGGACAAGGTCAACCGCCGCGAGATCTACGAGGCCTTCCTGGCTGAGACCCAGCAAGCCAGCGCCCCTTTGGTAACCAGGTCCCCGGAGGCGCTGATTCCATGTTCGGTTCTCACCGGTACCGACCGGGGAAAGCCGGGGTGCTGTCCACGAAGCCGGGCCGGAGGAGCGCGGCATCACCGCGGTCATCCCGCCGCGCTCGCTGCGGAAGGTGCAACGCAGCTTCGACCGCACGCTCCACCGTCAACGCAATCGCATCGAAAGAACCTTCGCACACCTAAAGCAGTTCCGCCGCCTCGCCACACGCTTCGATAAACTGAAACAAGACTTCCAGGCCACTGTCGCTACCGCATGCCTGTTACGTTGGCTCAGGCAATATGTCGATACACCCTAGTCTACGAGCCCGGCTGCATCGCGGGGTTGATCCGGCTGCGAACTGCGTGGCTACCGTAGCCGAAGCTGTTTTGGGAAGGTCTGTGTGTCTCCGCGCAAGGGGTGCGAGTGATCGCTTTCAGCGCTTGCTACTTGAGGCAGCTTCTGGTGTCGATGTGTTCTGTTGAGACCATTGGAGGAGATCACTACTCGAGGTGATATCGCGGGAGAGGAGGGCATCGAGGAGTCCTCGCGTTGCCAGCGCAGGAAAGGGTGTGCCAATCCGGACACCGCTCTGCTGTCCTGCGAGCCGAACTACATAGAAGGGACGGGTGTCGAACTGGCCCCCGTGACTGGCTGCCTCGTCCTCCGCCGTCCAATCCGGGGTTGGTCTCCACATCGGGCCGCGCCAGCTGTGGTCGCCCATTACAAGCAGTGTGGATGTGTTCCATTGCCCAGTTCTCTCGAGTACGGAGCGGATGTGCGCGAGGTACCGGTCGGCGAGTGCAAGGTTGTCGAGATAACTGGCGGGAGCTTCTGTAAGCTCATCCTTCGCCCTGTCATAAATTCCCGGTGCGTGAGGAATGGGAAGGTGCAGCAAGACGAAGCCAGCTGTGCGATCCGCCAGGACGGCATCCGCCGCGGTGCTTAGTCGTTCATAGTCTTCGATGTGCCCGAGCTTCTTGTCTCGCTGGGGACCGGGTAGATCGACGATGCTGCCCAAGGCGCGCTGCGGAACTCCATTTTCAGCGATGAGCTCCAGCGGTTGCAGCATATTGGACCAAACGCCCGCCCTTGGTTGCATGGCGTTCTGGACAGGCGTGTTGAACGTCCAGAAGCAGGTATCGAGAACCTGAGGCATCACCCGGCAATATGGGATGTACCAGCCTACGACGGCGGTGCGGTAACCAGCCACGAGTGCGTCCTGGAAGACGGTGTGATGCTGATTGAACTCGCGCCAGCCCGGGGCTCCAGGATCATGCAAGAGCAACTCGCCACGTGCTGAGGAGCGGACGAGATCCTCCGGCTGTCCCGTCAAGAGCTGCGGTACGACCACCTCAGTCATGTATCCAGCCGGCTTCACGTTCGTAAAGACTGTTGCCTGCTGTGCCAAGGCATCGAAGGCCGGCAATCGTAGCCCAGGGAATCTACTTCCGTACACCTGCCGATAGGAGAGTTCATCGAGCAGGACCCATATGATCCGCGGTTTCGTCTGGGTGATGGCCACGTGGTTTCCAGGATGCCATTGCCCGTGTTCGTTGACATGCCTGGCCTGCCAGCCGAACCAGATGGCTTGACAGAGGAGTACGGCTCCGGGAATGGAGAGGAAGGCCAGCAAGGTCGATAGGAACTTCAGGGCAGGCTCGTAGACGGAAACCGGCATCCGGCGCGCAGATACGACGATGAAAAGCCATGCAACCGCGCCCCCAAGCCAGAGGGTGCGGCTCAACGGGTGCGATGGCGTGGTTGCGGAATAGAGAGCCCAGCTTTTCAATGCAATGGCGGGAAAGAAAGCCGCAACGGCGGCCCACACCGCCAAGCGCCACTTACCGGGATTTCTCGCGGAGAACAGCAATGCGGTTAGCAACGACCATGCGATCGCGAAATCCAGAAGCGCAGGAAGGAACAGGTCGAGTGGGCGGCCGCTCCAGTGATAGATCGCGAAGTGCCACGGACTCACCAGGGGCCCCAAGATCCAGGCTGAACCGATCGACGCCAGTCCGAGTGCGGCGCTTACGTTGACGAGTCGGTGCTTCCAGCAGGGACCGAGGATCACAGGTCCGCTTCCCGAAGTGCGTGCGAGTTTCTTTGGATGAATAGACCTCTCCCTCTCTACTGACACATCGGGGCCGACCATGTTGCGGGCTATCCTTACAGAAGTGACAACAGGGGTGACACAGGGAGAGCAACTGAAGGCTGAGCGTACCTCTTGTGAAGCTAACCAACAACTCGCAATGATTCGGTTCCCGTCAGCAAAAAGTTCCGGGACTTCGTGAACCGTGGTCGCACGAATGTGCGTTCATGACGGCGAGGAACTTGCGGGGTTTCAGGTTACGCCAAGTGTGCTTTTCACACTTGCTTGGTTTGGCGGGACCGGCGAGCCTGCGATGGGCTTCGGACTCAGAAATCAAAAGCGAAGCAGATAGCTGGCTTTGAGGAAGAGCTGGCGGCCGTCGTTGAGGTAGTTGTTGGAGCGGGGGAGGATGGGTTGGGTGGGGTCGCACTCGCCTGAGATGCCACCCTGGGTGCCTGTGGGGAAGCGTTGGCAGAGGGTGCGGTCGAGGTTCTGGATGTCGTTGTTGTAGCCGAAGTAGATGGCGGTGCCGGGGTGGGGGAGCCAGGTGAGCAGGGCCTGGGTGGCTACCTGCTTGGTGCGGACCAGCGAGGTTTGGGCGGGGTTGACGAGGACGCTGTCGTACTCGACGATGACGCGGGCGGAGAAGGCGCGGGTGAACTGGTAGTTGAGCTTGGTGCGGAGGGTTTGGCTTTCGTAGACGTCCTCGTTGGTGTGGGTGCGATGGTCGCGGTCGAGGAGGTAGGTGTTGTCGACGGTGAGGGAGTGGAAGGGAAGGACGCTGACGAGGGCCTGGAGGTAATCCTCATTGAGGAGGGAGGGCGCCTGGCCGGGGGCGGGGTTGAAGTTGGGGTTGCCGCCGCGGCTGAAGATGATGTTCCAGTTGAGCTGGCGAATGGGGGCGCTGCGCATGACGAGGCCGCCGGCGTTCTGGGTGAGGTTGATGTTGCCGGGGATCGCGTAGCCGTCCTGAGGGCCGAGCGTGTCAGAGTTGAAGATGAGCAGCGGGGCGATGGTGGTTTTGCGGGGGAGAAGAAAGAAGGGATCGACCGTGGTCTGGTGCTCGACGCGGTTGCCGGCGTGATCCCAGGAGACGTGGCCGGAGGTTTCGAGGCCGACGCTCTGCAGGATGGAATGTTTGGGGTACCACTGATATTCGGAGTGCCACTGGTCGTTGCGGATGTCGGTGACCTGGATGAAGCCGACCTGGGAGGCGAAGTTTGTGGAGTTGTCCTGGTAGATGTTGTCGAGGGTGAAGGCGTGGCCCTGGCGGGTGACTTCGAGCCAGGAGGCGGGGCCGGCGCCGGTCTGCCCTTGGGCGGTGTAGGACGCGCCGAGAATGCTGGAGTAAAGGCTGGTGCCGGGCAGGGTTTTCGTGGCGCTTTCGACGATCTGGCCGAGGGCGGTCCATTTGTCATTGAAGCGGGCAGTGAAGTCGACGCCGCCGATGCGGTTGGAGCTGCCGGCGAACTCGTAGTCGGTATAGATGGCGCCGATGCTGGAGCCTTTGCCGATGTCCTGGGTGACGCGGCCTACGGCGAAGAGGGCGTGTTTGCCGTAGTCGGGGTCGCCGGGGGCGAAGGCTTCGCCGGGGGCGCGGTCGTCGATGGTGAGAAGGCCGATGTTGGTGTGGTCGAGCTTGCCGGTGACGCGGACGCCGAACTCGGGGTGGACGATATTGCGGGTGTAGAGGAGGTCGATGGGAGTGGAGAAGTAATTGGCGTTTTCGAGGAAGAAGGGGCGGAGTTCAGGGAAATAGACGGGATAGCGCTGGTTGACGGTGAACTGGGGCTGGTCGGACTCGACCTGGCTGAAGTCGGGGTTGACCGTCGCGTCGATGACGACCGAGTCGTGGACGATGGCTTTGGCGTCTCCGCCGGCAGTGCCTTCGAGATGGCGGGTGCTGAAGTAGGGGTTGTTGGGGTCGGCGGAGAGAAGGGTGTGCTCGTTTTGGCCGAGGGCGTAGGGGTTGAGCTGGAGATTATGGGAGCCGGTGATGCCTTCGATGCCGTGGAGGGTGCCCTCCTGCGTGAGGGTGCCGGTGACCGAAGTGGCGATGTGGGGCCAGTTGTCGTTTTCGGAGTTGCGGGGGATGTTGCGGGTGAGGACGATGCCCCAGCCGGGGGCGCCAGGGCGGGAGCGGATGCTGCGGAAGGGGATGGCGAAGAGGGCCATCCAGCCTTTGGAGGTGATACGGCCATCGGAATCCCAGACCTGGTCGTAGCTGTAATCGGTGCCGGAACCTTCGGTCCAGGCGGCGTCGGCCTGAACGCCGGCGGGGTTCAGTTGGAAGAGGATCCCGCGGCGGTGGTCCTGAAATGGGTCGAGGAGGACGGAGACGTTGTCGTCGGCGGTGACGTTTTCGCGGCGGGCGAGGTGGGAGCGGAGGAGTCCCGGGTGATTGTCGAAGCAGAGAAAGACAACGTAGAGGGCAGTGGGGGTGTAGCCGAGGTAGACCTCGGTCTTCTGGGTGGCGGGTTGGCCGTCAGTGGGCGCAGTTTGAATGAAATCCGTGGCCTGGGCGATGTGGTCCCTGATGGCATCCGAGGGACGCATGCCTTCGAAATCGGCGAGGCGGAGGGGGGCGGTGAGTTTGGGGAGGGTGCGGTCGGTGAGGGGCTGCTCGTGGGGCGGGACAGCGGGGGTGAGGGTGGGTTTGCTTTGCTGGTTCTGAGTCTGCGGGCCGGCCTGGGCGTGGGCCAAGGTGACGGCGAAGAGAACGGCGAGGAGATGAAGGATCCTAAGGGGTCTGCTCGGGGAGGCGGTCGGGATGAATCTGGCCTGCAAACATGCGCTCCGTGGTATTTGGCACTTCAGGTGGAAGCGCGACGTGAATCGCTGAAACATGGCGGTATACGTGGTGGGTGTGGCTGTGGTTCCTTGCCCGGCGGCGTGCCGGCAGCGGTTCCGCGAGGCATGGGATGCAGGGTGACGCTATCCCGATAAGCGTTTGCCTGCGCTTTGATGGATGCAATTCTTTGACGGAAGCCGGCGGCGTTCGCCGTGTGGGGAGAAAGGAAGGCTCAGGAGTGCGGCAATCTGAGGCGTTCTCCACGGGACGATTCGCCATGGGCCGGGCTTTCAGACCTCGTGCATCGCGGGTTGGGAACCTAGGCCTTCGGCCCGGGTTGTTGGGTGGTCGAGCCTTTCAGGATGGAAGAGCGACGTTGATTCGTGGAATTTGCGAATTTCAGCTTTGCAGTGAGGCGGGTTTCGCGAGAAAGCGGCGGGTCAGCCAGGCGCGGACGGGCTCGTCGTAGAGCTTGAGGCAGGCGTAGGCGATGGCGATGGCGGTGAAGAAGAGCAGGACGCCTACGGCGAATCTTTCGGAGACGGGGAGACGGGGGTTGTCGACGACCCAGGCGGTGTAGATGTAAATGAGCGGGTAGTGGGTGATATAGAGGGGATAGCTGATGGCTCCGGAGAACTTGCAGAGATGGGTGGCGAGTTTGCCGGTGACGCTGTCGCCGGCGCCGGTGGCGACAATGAGAGGAAAGATGAGGGCGATGACTGCGAACTCGTAAAGGCCGTTGATCCAGAGGTGATCGTGGCCACCAAAGCGGGGTAGGGACAGGACGACGACGAGCAGGATGCTGCAGACGATGAAGGCGTGGCGAAGGTGGATGCGTTTGCCGAGGCGCATAAGGAGCATGCCGCCGAAAAAGGGGTAGAGCAGGCGGCCGAAGCCGATGGTTAGCTCTTTCTGATTGACAGCCCAGCCGCCGATGACGTCGCCTTCGCCCAGGACGGCTACGTAGAAGAGAAGGACGGCGGAGAGCAGGACGAAGACGGAAAGCGCGGCTTTGGGGAGCTTGCGGATGCCGACGGCGTAGAGGATGTTGGCGATGTACTCGAAGAAGAGGGACCAGGCGGGGCCGTCGAGGGGGTGCATCTCGTCCCAGCCGCGGATGTCCATGGAAGGCGTGAGGGGAAGGAGGGTAAAGCCCAGCAGCATGACGAGGAGCATCTTCCACACCGGGGTGGTCGCGATGAGCGGGAAGGTGTGGGAGCGCCCGAGATAGAAGAGGGCTGCGCCGATGAGGTTGCCCATGATGACCATGGGCTGGAGCCGGATGAGGCGGCGCTTGTAGAAGTCCCACTGGGTCATGCGGGGCCAGCGGTCGTCGTAGGCGTAGGCGACGACGAAGCCGGAGAGAAGGAAGAAGAAGTCAACGGCGAGGTAGCCGTGGTTGATGATCTGGCGGAAGCGGCTGCCGCCGTTGTTGGCCTCGCAGGTGTGAAAGATGACGACGGTGAGGGCGGCTACGCCGCGAAGGCCGTCGAGGATCTCGAAGTGGCTTTTGGAAGGGAGAGTTTTGAGGGAGGCGGGGGCTTGCGTCATGGGGTGTTGACAAGGGTACATGGACGGCGCGGACAGGCGCGGAGGGGCCAGGTGATGTGAGCCGGGCAAGTATCGTAGTGCGGCTTCGGTCATCTTATCGGGGAGGAGACATGATGCAGAAGCGTGCTTTAGGGAAATCCGGGTTGGAGATTGTGCCGCTGGTGTTTGGCGGCAATGTGTTTGGGTGGACGGCGGATGAAGCGACTTCATTCCGACTGCTGGATACGTTTGCTGATCGCGGGTTCGATGCGATCGATACCGCCAATGTGTATTCGGTGTGGGTTCCGGGACATCAGGGTGGCGAGTCGGAGACTATCCTGGGCAAGTGGCTTGCGCAGAGCGGGAAGCGGGACAAGGTGGTGCTGATGACAAAGGTGGGATTCAAGATGGGCGATGGGTCGCAGGGTTTGCGGAAAGACTACATTCTGCGGGCCGCGGAGGAGTCGCTGAAGCGGCTGGGAACGGACCGGATTGATCTTTACCAGTCACATACGGATGACCAGGAAACGCCGCTGGAAGAGACGCTGGTGGCGTATGAGGAACTGATTCAGAGCGGCAAAGTGCGGGCGATTGGGGCTTCGAACTATAAGAGCGGGCGGCTGGCGCAAGCGGAAGAGGTGGCTGAGCAGCATCATCTGCCGCGGTATACAACCCTGCAGCCGGAGTACAACCTGTATGACCGGCAGCCGTATGAGGGGGATCTGGCGCCGGTGGCGGAGCGGTTTGGTTTGGGGGTGATTCCTTATTTCTCGCTGGCTTCAGGGTTCCTGACGGGCAAGTATCAGTCGCTGGAGGACACGAAGGGAGCCAAGCGTGGGTCGCGGGTGGAGAAATATTTTGACGACCGCGGCATGCGGATTCTGAAGGCGCTGAAGCAGGTGAGCGAGGAGACCGGGGCGGCGCAGGCGTCTGTGGCCCTGGCCTGGTTGCTGGCGCAGCCTACGGTCACTGCCCCCATTGCGAGCGCAACCAGTGTGGACCAGATGCAGGCGCTGTTTGCGGCGGTGGACCTGAGGCTGAGCGACGCGCAGGTGAAGACACTTACCGAGGCGAGCTCGTTGTAGGGGAAGTCGGCTGCGTGCCGGCGGGAGCCTCTTCCGGAGCGCCTGGGGGCAACGGTTCTACGAGGCCGTTGCCCGTCAGGCGGAAGCGGTAGACTTCCTCGCCCGTAGGAGTACTTGTTTTCGAGCTTCGGTGGGCGCTGGTTGGGTCGGGGTCGCCGGACTGAATGCGGAAATCGATGCCGTCGTCTGTGGTAGCGAGGCGGGGAAGGGTGGCCTGGGTCTGGGTGTAGGGATGCTCGAAGTGCCACGCGAGAGTGGGTTTGGCCGGGTCGGTGGAGGGTGCGAGCAGGTCCAGATCGAATTGCGTGGGACGGGGTGCGGGAGAGCAGCCTGGCTGGCCGTGGGCGATGATGAAGCGCCAGTCGGGGTGGCGGAAGTCTCCGGTGAGGGGAGTGAGCATGACGAAATCCCCGAGCGCATCGGCGACCGTTTTGTAGGTGGGGGCGTCCCAACGGAGGCGTTGCTGCCAGCCGGGGTGCGTGTTGCCCGGGACTGCTTCGTAGATGAGGAGCAGGTTATCGTCGCCGCACTCGATGCCGTAGCGAAAGTCGACCTCGAAGAACTTCGGGGTGTTGGTGAGCTGGAAAATCTCAACGGAGAGGTCAGAGCCGTAGGCGCCGATGTCCTGCTTGTTGCGGGTGATGGCTGAGGATTCCGCGGCGGGGGTGAGATTGGCGTGCAGAGCGTTGGCGAGGGTGGTTTGCAGGAGGTCAGGGCCGGCAGAGGCCGAAGCGCAGGCGAAGGCGGCGTCGGCAGCCCGGGTGAGGGCGTCCTTGAGCTGGGTGAGCTGCGCGGCAATGGCCGGGGGAACGGTGGGATCCTGTTCGGGGACGGCACTGTCGTGAAGGGTGTGGCGGATAGCAGCGACGCTTTTGGCGGCCAGGTTGAGCGCGGGGGGTGTGCAAACGGTTTGTGCGGCGAGGGGCAGAGTGGAAGCAGTGGCGATGAGAGCCAGCCGGGCCGTAACGTGCATACCGTTAAGGGTAACGCGGGTGGCGTACGCGTTGCTGCGGGTGTTGGAGGGGAGTTGCATCCCGGGCGCTGAAGCCGCCCGGGACGGTGCCGGAGAACCTAGGTGAGTTGTGCGATTTTGGCTTTGGCTTCCGCAATGGCGGCGGCGGCTTTGTCAGGGCCGTAGGCTACGCCTTCGGCGGTGATGACGGTGATGTCGGTTACGCCGAGGAAGCCAAGGACGTGACGAAGGTATTGCTCCTGGTGGTCGTAGGTCTGGGTGGGCGAGCCGGGGCCGTAGAGACCGCCGCGTGACGAGATGATGATGACGCGCTTGCCGCCGGCGAGGCCCTCGGGGCCGTTGGCGCCGTAGCGGAAGGTTTTACCGGGGACGGCGATGAGGTCGATCCAGGCCTTGAGCTGGGAGGGAATACCGAAGTTGTACATGGGCGCGCCGATCAGGACGACGTCGGCGGAGAGGAACTCTTCGAGGATCTCGGTGCCGGTTTCGAGCTCGGCCTTTTGCTGGTCGGTAATCTGCTCGACGTTGTCGCCATAGAGACGAAGGATCGCGGTGTAATGACGAAGTGTGTTCTTGATGAGGTCGCGATAGATGTACTCGGCTTCGGGATAAAGGGTTTTGAGCTTATTGGCGGCCTCCTGGCTGAGGGGGCGGCTAACGGATTTTTCCCCGGTGACGCTGGAGTCGAGGTGCAGGATCTTCATGAAGGGTGTTTCCTCTCAGGGCCGGGCGCTTCGGCAATGCACGGCGCGCCGGCCTACTGGTTACTATAAGTAAGCGTCGTGAAGAGCGCGAGTAGGCACTCCGAAGTAACCGCAAGGTGGGCATGGCAGCGGTTCAAGATCGCGATAGGATGGGCCGCATGAACGGGCGCAGGATGAACGGAAAGCGTGAGGTGATCCCGGAGGGTCTGCGGGCGGGATGCCCTATGGCGGGCCTGCTGGAGATGATGACGCGGCCGTGGACGCTGCACATTCTGTGGCTGCTCCATACGAATGGCCCGATGCGGTTTGGGGCGTTGAGGCGGGGCGCGGAGGGTATCTCGGCGCGGCTGCTCACGGTGCGGCTGCGCACGCTGGAGGCGGAGGGCTTCGTGCAGCGGACGGTGAAGGCGGGCAAGACGCCGGAGGTGACGTATGCGCCGACGGAGCGGCTCGGAGAGATGAACGGGATTCTGGGGCAGCTGCAAGAGCTGAGCTCCAAGTGGAGTTTTGGCGATGGGACGGCGTGAGCTTGCACGCTGAATTTCGTAACGGGTGCAAGGATCCGGAACTGCCACTTTCGAGGTATGGACTCCTCAGGGGCTGAGCTTCTGCGGCGGCTTCCGAAGCATGGGAAAAGCGGGGGCGCGGGGTGCGAGAGCTGATACCGATAACACGCGGAAAAAACGCACTTGACGGACTTTGTTCGAAGTCGTAATAATGCCCCCCGAACCAATCTGCAGAAATAAACCGTGCTGAGCCGTTGAAGCTTTGCGTGGTCGGCCCTCCTTCCGAGGCCGTTGTGTGCGGAGGTTTGAGGGAAGGTATTCAAGGGGGTTGTTGCATGACGCTGTTTCCTAAGATCAGACCGGCGCTCGCGTCCGTGTTTTTGCTGCTGGCGGGTCTCCTGCTCTGGGGTATGCCCGCGATGGGGCAGCAGACCACCGGAAGCGTCTCAGGCCAGGTGCAAGATGTGGCGGGCGCCTCGATCCCCAACGCAACGGTGATTCTGACGAATCTCGATAACAAGACCCAGCGGAAGACGGTGGCCAACGGGGAAGGCAACTTCACCATGGCTTCGGTGGATTCCGCACTCCAGTACCAGATCACCATCACGGCTCCTGGTTTCGATACGTGGAAGTCGCAGCCGTTTGCGTTGCGTCCGGGGGACCGGCCGAATTACACGGACATCAAGTTGCAGATAAAGCAGGCAGCGGATGCGGTCACGGTGGAGGCTGAGGCTTCGCAGGCAGTAAAGCCGCTGGACACGCCGGAACGTGCCGATGTGCTCACTGCAAAGGATCTTGAAACGCTGGCCATCATCGGTCGCGACGCCGAAGAGTTGATTGAAACCCTGCCGGGCTTCGCGCTGATCAGCCCGGGCGTGAACAACCAGTCGTCGACGAACACGGCGACGGTTGGTCTGAATAACGGCATTTCGGGCGGCTACTCCGCGAACGGCGCGGGTCCGACCGGGTTGGCTACCATCCTCGATGGTGTGTCGCTGACGGACATCCAGACGAACGCCGGCACCGTGCAGACGGTGGATGCCGACATGATCCAGGAAGTGAAGGTCTCCTCCTCCACCTTCAGCGCTGTGAACGCCAAGGGACCGGCGATTTTCAACGCGACCACCAAGGCGGGAACCTCCTCGTATCACGGCGAAGCCTATCTGTATGCTCGCGATACAGCGCTGAACTCCAATGACTGGTACAACAACTATCTGCGGCAATCGCGCCCAGACGGGCGTTACTTCTACCCGGGCGGCACGTTTGGCGGCCCGTTGTGGATTCCGGGCACACGCTTCACGCATAACAACAATAAGTTGTTCTTCTTTGCCGGGTTCGAATACCTGAGCCAGCTGTATTCGCCGGGTACGCTGGGTGCCTGGGTCCCCACGGTGGCAGAGCGCAATGGAGATTTCAGCACGGCGAGCTTGAATGCGCAGCTTTGCGGGTCGCGTCCGGATGGTGGCGTGAACCTGAATGCGCGGCAGCCGATGTGCTACGCGGAGAACTTCCTGGCGGATGGAACCGTGGTGCCGGGAGGGAATCTGCAGAGCTTTGTGGATCCGGCAACGGGACAGAAGGTAGCCAACCAGAGCGGTGTTGCACTGGTGAACTGGCTGGCGCAGCCGAATGCGAATCCGTTCCAGAATCTTTCTGGTTACAACTACATTCAGCCGGTCACACAGACGCAGAATGGCGACATCTTCCATGCGCGTGTGGATTACTCCATCAACGACAGCAACAAGGTCTATGCGTCGTATGGACGGCAAACGCAGATCACGCAGCAGCCAGTGGGTTTGGGGTACACGCCGCAGTACTCGACGCTGTATCCCGGCGGCGTGACGACGGGCGATATTTCCAACATCGTGTCGGTCACGTATACCCGCGTGATCCGGCCCACGGTGACGAACGAATTCAACGCGGCGCTCTCACTCATCAGTGATCCCGGCAATGAGGGCAATCCGAATGCAGTGAGCCGCTTCTACATGAACGGGTACAACTGCACGGATCCGACGCTGCGCGCGACGGGCAGCTGCGGCAGTGCCGGGTTTGGAAACTTCAATTATCTGGGTGACTACAAGCAGGCCGGCGACTACTCGGTGCCTGCCCTGGCGAACGGGGGCGGCACCCTGGGCTATCCCAACCTGCAGATGCCCGGCGGGTTCTACAACAACCAGGTGCACATGAAGAAGACCGTTCCGGACCTGCAGGACAACGTCGGTTGGAACAAGGGCGCGCACTTCTTCCAGTTCGGCCTTTACTACGAGAAGGGAACGCTGAACGGTATTGCGGACGTAGGCGCTTTCCCACAAGGGGAGTATTCGTTCAACCCCGGAACGAGCGCCTACGAGTACAGCCCTGCCGTAGGCCAGGCGGCGCAATTTACCGGTTGCGAAAACCCGCAACAGACGGGCACGAACCGGACTTCCGGAGCGGGTTATCTCGGCGAATGCATCAACCCCATCGCCATGATGTACTCGGGCACGCCTGACACCTTTCAGCAGACCAACTTCACACCGATCGTGGACATGGACTACACGCAACTGTCGGGTTTTGTGAACGATCAGTGGAAATTCCATCGCTTGACGGTGGTGGCCGGCGTGCGCATCGAGCACCTGGGTCCCTGGACCGATAAGCATGGCAATGGCCTGGCGGAGTTCGTGCCCTCCCTGTACAACGCAACGTGCAGCGAGGTCCCGACGCAATATGTAAACTGCGGACCCTCGGCCCAGTATCCGGGCGTTACCTGGCATGGAGTGAACGGCGCTGTAGCGAATTCAGTGAATAGCCCGGCCACGGTGTACGCCTCACCGCGTGTTGGTCTGGCGTATGACGTCTTCGGTCACGGCAACACGGTGATTCGTGGCGGCTGGGGAACGTACCGGCACGAAGAGGAGTTCGCGCCGTATGCCTTGGCCGCTGCCACGGCGCAGGGCTACAAGAGAACCCTCATCCAGAACCAGTATTTCAACTTCACCACGGTGGATGAGCAGGCTCCAATCAACCCGGCGGACTTCAGCATCAATACGTTGACGCCGAACGATACGGTGCGGCCGATCTACTACGAATACAACGGGACGATCTCGCAGCGGCTGAAATTCAACTCGCTGCTGGAGGTGGCGTATGTGGGGAGCAACGGTGCGAACCTGAGCACCTTCAATCAGGGCAGCGCCTACAACGAAGCTTCTGACGTGAACCTGATTCCGGCGGGCTATATGTTCGGCAGTCAGTCAACAAACGGGTTCAGCCTCAGCAGTCTTCCCACCTCTTTGGCCGCGGGCAGCATCGGCGGCCTGAGCACGGGCGCCCAGGACTACTACCGCCCATACCCCTTCTATAACCACATCTACTCGCTGAAGCACGACTTCTATTCCAACTACAACAGCTTGCAGGTGAGTTGGAACAAGAGTGCAGGCCACATTCAATACGGCCTGAACTACACGTTCTCCAAGGCGCTGGCGACGGCGGCTTCCTACAACAATCAGATCGTGGATCCGGTCAATCTGCGCAATGACTACAACCCGGCAACTTTCGACCGCACAAATATCTTCAGCTCGCACTACCTGTTGGACGTAGGCAAGCCCTACAAGCATGGCAATTTCCTGCTTGGGGAGCTGGCCAATGGATGGCAGATTTCGGGCATCTCGCAGGTGATGAGCGGAAGCAATCTTGCATCGGGCGAGGGCGAGAACTTCGGTTTCGGCTACGGCACGCTGAATGTCACCCAGGTGGCAACGTCGCAGCAGGCGCAGAACACCTCGATTCAGGCAGTGTGCGTCCAGGAGTACAACGTCCCGGCCGATTCACAGGGGCAGCACAACTGCGTTACTGGCCTGAACTCGACGGTTTGGCTGGGAACTCCCGATTACCTGCTGATGCCGACGGTGAACTGCAATCCTGCCGGAGGCAAGGCTACGCACCAATACATCAACCCGACCTGCTTTGGGATTCCTCTGCCAGGCAGTCCCGCGGGCGGTACAGGAGCGGACTACTCCAACCCGACCGGCCAGGGTACTTTGCGCCTTCCCTACATCCGCGGGCCGCTGTTCCAGAACCATAACTTATCTCTTTTGAAGAACTTTCCCGCGGGCGAGAACAAGATGCTGCAGCTGCGGCTCGAAGCGTTCAACTTCCTGAATCATCCGCTGGTCAGCTTCAACAACAACGACACGTCCAACCTGACGCTGGGCAATCTGAACTACGCGACCACTGGACAGCCGCTAACAACAAGCGTGCTGAGCTCGCCGAACTTCGGAATTGCGAACGTCAAGTATGGCCCCAACCAGGGCGGGGGCCGGCTTGTAGAGCTAGGCGCCAAGTTTACCTTCTGAGCTGCACCACGGAGGCCCGCTGTTCTTCAGTGGGCCTCCAGCAACGACCGCGTCGAGAGATTGTCGCGGATGTGAGAAGTACGGGATTGCGGGCGATTCGCGATCCGCAAGGCAAGTGGCTGGCGCAAGATTTGCCAGTTGGGTTTTGAGATTTTCGGAGGTCGTTTGGCCATGAAGTCCACAATGTGTTTCCGCCGCATGGCGCATACCGCGGTGTTGTTTCTGATCGGGTTCCTCGCTTTGTGCGGCGTGGCGGGGGCGCAGTCCCAGCTTGTGACTTCGGGATCCGTGATCCCGCTGGCGCACAGCAACCAGTATTGCCAGATCTATAAGATGTTCACCGCGCCCAACGGCGACACGATCATGCTGGACGTCTGCGGCGGCGGCGGCTATGGGTCGCTTTACCAGTTGAAGCAGGGCTCGAATACGATTCAGACGATCGCGCCCACGATCGATTCGGCCGGAACCTACTGGAACGAGTACATGGCGATGGATGCCAAGGGCACCATCTACATCACGGATCGTTACAGCGGTAGCCAGCATATTTATCGCGTTCCTTTCCAAAATGGCTCGTATGCGTTCAACGCGTCGACCGACAACTGGTACCCCACGCTCAACGGCGGGTATAACGGCAAGGGAACGAACGGCATCACCTGGATCGATAGTGCTGCCCGGGACGGTAGCGGGACCTTGTTCGTCGCCGAGCAGAACGCGAATGCGATAGTGGCTGTCCCCGTGAACGCGGACGGGACGGTTCCGACATTTCCGAGCGGGCCGGATGCGGGTCTGGCTCAGTTTCAGTATTTGATCAATGGACTTGTCACCAACGTGATGCCGATGGATACCGACGTCAACGGCAATCTTTACTTTATAGAAAACCCTTATACGCAAGCCTCCAACCGGTCGAACGGTATTTTCTTCATCCCCTCGGGCACCATTACGGCCTGCATGGCGAGGAGCGCTTCCGGCAGCTCGGATCCTACGGTTCCGTGCATCTCCGGTACCGAAAGCTCCTTGCAGCGGATTGATCCGGGCAATGCCGAGAAATACAACGGCATTACGCACGATGCCGCCGGCAATCTCTATTTGGGAGACACGGCGGACAGCGACGGCGGCACCCGAAACGGCGTTGTGATGGTTCCCAATATCAGCGGGGGACCAACGCAAATCACATCTGCGGGCAGCTTCGATTACAACTCGGCCAGCTACATAGCACCCGTGGGCACGAACGCCAATCCATTCATTGATTACCGCGGCTTTCTCTGGCTCCCTACAGGTACGGCGAGCAACTGGTCCCCGAACGGCTCGGGTGCGATTCCGGGAACAGGAAACTTCGTTCTCTGGCAGCCAGGAAGCACAAGTCTGGGCACCACACCGCTGGGAACACCGACGGCGACGGGTGTCACTTTCTTCCTGTTCAGCGGAACTGTGACTCCGGCGACGATCGGCATCTCGCAGCCAGCCGGGGGCATGGACTTCGCCGCAGTCGCCACGAATCCGTATCCGCCGGCAAGTGGGACCACCCCGGCTGTGCCCTGCACGGCGGGCAAGCAGGACATCGCGTTTACCTACTGCCAGTACTGGACGGCAGCAACCCCGCAGGGCGCGAATGCCGTGGGCAACGTATCCGGTGAACTGGCGTTGCTGGATTCGACCAACAAGCCGATCGCGGGCAGCATCAATTATCTGAACGCCGTCGGTCAGGGGCCAGAGGTTTCGTTGCTGATTCCAGCAAACCAGACACCCTTGGCTGCAGGTTTGACCGCGCCGGCACAGGTGTCCGGTGATTCGCTGGGCAACGCCTACGTCGCCGATCCAGGGCAGGGCAAGGTGCTGATGTTTGCGGCCAACGCAACTGCCGCGGCGGGTACGGCGGTAGGAACGGGACTCACCTCGCCGACGGGCGTGGCGGTGGACGGTGCCGGCGACGTTTACATTGCGGATTCCGGCAAGATCCTCGAAGTTCCTTCGGTGAACGGGGTGTTGAATCCTGCCGGGCAGACGACGCTGCAGACCGGTTTGGGGGCGAGCGTTAACCTGGCGGCGGATTCAGCCGGCAATGTGTATGCGGCCGACCCGAGCAATGCGCGGGTGGTAAGGATATTCAACCCGCAGGCATCCATGGCCCTGGAAGGAATCCAGACGCTTGGAACAGGGTTCGCCAAGCCTACGGCCGTGGCGACCGACGATGCAGGCGATGTTTTTGTCGCAGACGGATCGAACCTGGTGGAAATCAACTTTTTTGGCGGGCAGACAACGATCACCAGCAGCCTGGTGGCTCCGGTCACTGGACTGGCGGTTGAGCCCTCCGGATCGGTGGAGGTGGCACAGGCGAATGGCGTCATCCGCATTCCGCTGGAGGCGAATGGGCTGAATGCCAACGACGCGGCTGCAATCGACGCCGGCGGTGTGACGGCACCGTCCGGGCTGGGAATTGATTCGCTCGGCAACGTGTATGTCACGGCGGCTTCGTATAACACCAGTGGTGTGACGGCATCCGGTGCCGTTTCCACGCCGGTGACGACACCGAATGTGTTGCTGCTGAGTGGAGCATTCGTCAACTTTGGCATTGTGAGCCAGCAGACAGCCAGCAATCCGGCGGATGTGAATGTCTACAACATCGGCAATGCGCCCCTGTCCCTCACCGCTGCGCCGACCTTCTCCGGGCCGAATGCAGCCGATTATTCGATTCAGCAGGATGGGCAGAACCCATGCGATGTAACGGGAGCTACCCCGATCGCGAGCGGGACAGCCTGCCAGCTGGGTGTGACGGTCACGGCTGCGGGGCTCGCAAGCAGCCAGGCGACCATGGCGGTGACAACGAACGGGTTGAATGCACCGACGACCACTGCGACGTTGCTGGCGTACTCGAGCGACAACCTGTGCAAGACGTCGACGACAATCACGTTGACTCCTGCATCGGGATTGGTATACCCGGGTGCGACGCAGGTGTCTTCGACGACAACGCCACAGAGCCCGACCTGCTCACCTGGCAACGCGCCTGCGGGCGGCAATGTTGTGCTAACGCTTGTGCCGCAGGCGAAGGGCGCTTCCATCAGCACGCAGACCGGAGTGTTGCCGGCGAGCGGACTGTACAACTTCAACCTGACTGGATTGAGCGGTGGGACATATGTCCTGTATGTCAGCTATCGCGGCGACACGCTGTTCGGTGGAAGCTCCAGCACACGGACGTTCGCAGTCACCGTGGCGCAGGCTGCACCGACGGTGACGCTGGCCTCACCCACCGGTATCACGGCGATCAATGGCGTCTACTACGTCGGCCAGGGCTCAACGACTACGCTGGCGGCGAAGGTGTCGAGCACGTTGGGGTCGCCGACGGGTACGGTGTCGTTTGACAATGGGACCGCTTTGGCGGACGCGACCCAAGGGCCTGTGACTTTGGATGCGAGCGGGGCTGCAACCTTCAAGACGTCCAATCTGGCGAATGGAACGAGCGTTTCCAATCTAGGTCAGGTGTACAACATCACCGCGGTCTACAGCGGCGATACAAACTTTTCGACGGTAACATCGGCGCCTGTCACGATCGAGATCATTCCGCCGGTTGCCTTGATTGAGGCGACCCCGGCGGCGGTCACGACCAAAGCAGGAACACCGGTGACAACGCCGATTATGGTGCAGCCGCTGAACGGCTACCAGGCGCAACTAGGAGCGCAGATCTACTGTGACAGCACGACGCTGCCGCAGTACACCGAATGCACCTTCGACGTGCCGCGGTTGGATATCTACGATGCCAAGGGCGCTCCGGTAACGAGCAATCTGACGATTACCTCCAACCTGGCGGTAAGTCTGAGCCAGGTGGAAACGAAGAGGTCGGCGATCGCGTTTGCCGGGCTGTTCGGGGTCGGTTTGCTGGGGCTGACGTTCCGCAGGCGGCTAAAGCTGAATGGCCTGGCCATTGCCCTGTTCTCAGTGTTCTTGCTGGGCGGCGGCCTCGCGGGACTCACAGGGTGCACTAACTCCGGTTACACATCTACGCCTGCGAAGCCAAATAATGTGACGCCGACGGGAACCTACAACGTGAGCTTGTACACGGTCGATCTGCAGACAAACCAGAGGTCTTCGCTGCCGTTCACCTTGAGCGTAACGATTCAATGAGCACGGACACGCAACAACGAGGAGGTCTCCGGAGAAGGAAGATTCCATCTCCGGAGACAGCGAAATCGCAAGGCTTTGAAGGGTGGCTGCTGCAAGACCGCCCGCGAGTTGGCAACGGATATTCAGGGAGAAACGTTATGTTCACCAGGTTCAATCACCCTTCACAGCGCCGGCTGCTTTCGTGCCTGTCGACGCTGCTCCTGCTCTGTGGCACCGCGAAGGGTGCCGCGGCGCAAACCACGGCGTCGGCGGTGACGCCCAGTTTCGCGACGGCATTGACGCCGCCCACGGGGTTGGGAACGATCGGGCAGAGTGCGGTGGATGTTTACGGAGATCTGGTCTTTGTGGACCACACGAACGACGCGGTGTATGAGTACCCCGTAGGCGGCGGGGCTGTGATCACGCTGGTCGCGCCGGGTGGGCTTGCCAACGGCTACGGTTCCGGAGCAAACCCGGGCATTGTGATCGATTCTCAGAATGCAATTTATCTCGAAGGCAATTACAGCAACTGTTTATTACGCTTTCCGTACAGTCCGTCGACTAATAGCTGGCCGGGGCTGGCGACATTGACCATGACGACACCTTCCTCGAACTGCGCGGCGCCTTACAACTTTGCGCAGTACGGCCTGATTTCGAATGTGTCGCCTAATTACTTCCAGCCGCAGGCGCTGGCGATCGACGCAAACAATAACATTTTCGTGACAACGCAGACCAGCGGGGCAAACGATAGCTTTCTCCTGCCGGTTGTCTACAGCGGAAGCACCGCTACGGCAGGCCCTGTCACCAGCTTTGTCGTGAGCAAGAGCACGGAGCCGTCCGAATCGGCAGCCATCGACAGGTACGGGAATTACTACGTTGTGGAGAACTCGGGTGGACCCACAGGTGTGGTGGAAATTCCTGCCGGCTCAACCAATCTTGCTTCAGACACTGGTCTGCAGCGTGTAGATCCGAATCTGCCGAACGTCGTGGGCGTCACGACGGATCCTGCGGGCAATCTATATATCAGTGATTCCAAGCAGGGCGTTTATTTTGTCCCGAACGTCAGCGGAACGCCGCAACCCTCGCAGGCTGTGTTGCTGACGTCCCTTGCCGCGACCACCCAAGTGGCTCTCGATCCGGCGCGCGGGATCATGTATGTGCCAACCACAAATTCAAGCGGATCCACTCTGTTTGAGGCGCTAGCGCTGGACGTCGCCGCCCTGGGTACGTCGGCTACGGCTGCGGCGAATACGACGTCACAGACAGTTACGTTCACCTTCAATGCGGGCGTCACTCCGGGTTCTTTCGCGATTGACGAGGGGGGTGCGACGACACCAGACTTCACGGTTGCGAGCGGCGGAACATGCGTCGCCGGAACAGCTCAGGCATCGCAGAGTAGCTGTACGCTCAATGTGCTGTTCAGCCCCCATGCTGCCGGAGAGGTATCAGCAGAGCTTTTCATGTTGGATGGATCGGGCAATACGCTGGCCTCCATCGTTCTGAGTGGGATGGGCTCGGGATCTGCCGTGCAGGTGCTTCCGGGGGGTGAGGTGGCTCTGGGTGCAGGTTTGAAAACGCCGACGCAAGTGGCAGCGGATGCAGGTGGAAACGTTTATGTTGCCGACGCCGGGCTGGGTGCGGTGGAGGAATTCCCCAGGGGCTCAACGTCTGCTGGAACAGCTCTTGGTACGGGGATCGTGGCACCGAGTGGTGTTGCTGTCGACGGCGCCGGGGACGTGTTCCTCGCGGACAGCGGCAACGTGTATGAGATCCCAGTTGGTGGCAGTGGCCTGAATGCTGCCGGCCAGGTAACGGTGAAGACAGGGCTTGGAACTGGGCTGCAATTGGCGACGGATGGAGCCGGGCATCTCTACATCGCGGACCCTGCGAATCATCGGGTGATTCGGCTTGGGAATGTGGGGGGAAGCATCGGCCTGTACGCCCAGACGGAGACGGACTTCGGCGGGTTGAACTCCCCTTCGGCGATTGCCGTGGACCAGAATCAAAATCTATATGTGGCGGATGGAACAAACCTGTATGAGGTGACACCAGCCGGCGTACAGACAACAGTCCTGACTGGTCTGGCCGGTGTGACGGGCCTGGCAGTGGATCCGTCCGGGTCGGTGTATTACACCGCTTCGGGCACTACCTTCCGCGTTCCGTTCGCGGGTGGCGCCCTTGCGCTGGGATCGCAGGTTGCGATCGCGACGGATGTCACGGCAGCAACCTCCGTGGCCCTGGATCCTGCGCAGAACCTGTACATCGCGAACGCAGGCACGGGCAATGTAGACATGGTGAGCTCCAGTGCCTCGTTCAACTTCGGGACGCTGACCAGCACGACAGGTAGCGCCTCGCAGGCCTTTACCCTTCTGGATACGGGCAACCTGCCGCTAAATGTCACTGGATTTTCGACGCCGCTGAACTTTAGTGCGACCGCGACTACCTGCACGGGAACACCCGTTTCGGTAGATGGCACGTGCTCGGTAACGATCACGTTCAATCCATCCCCTGGACAGCAAGGAACACTCACGGACAGCGTACTTGTGACCGGCGATGAGGCAAATATACCGGTAGGCGTGAACGGGACCGGCGTAGGCGCTGCCCTTGCGGCTTCGAAGACGACTGCCACGGCGAGTACGCCGACGGTGGATGCAGCGCCTGTTGCGGTGACTGTAGCCGCGGCTTCGGGCACCGGCGCTACACCGACGGGGACTGTCACCGTGACGGCCACGGGCAACGGACTGACCACGCCCGCGACAGTGAGTGGAACGCTCACAGGCGGTGCCGTCACGCTGGCGCCTCCCCAGCTTCCTGCGGGAAGCTACACCTTCACGGTGAACTATGTGGGGGACAGGACGTACAGCGGATCGAGTGTTACGTTGAACGTAATGCTGGCCGCTGGTGCTGTTGCTCTGATACAGCCAACGATGGCGCAGATACAAACCGCGCTGTCGAGCTATCCGTATATTCTGGCTGCAGGCGCGGGCTCGAATGAGCCCTACGATGGGTCGGTGACACAGTACGAGTACACCTATCCAGTGACAGTTATGACCGCGGATGGCGCGCCTTTGATCGGCGTACCGGTTTACAACACCGCGACACCACCCAAGCAAGTTGCCACTAACTATGGATCGATCTCCTTTACAGGTGTGCCTGCCGGTAGTAATTGCGCGCCCATTCCGGTGGCGGCTGATGGAACGGCTTCGTTCTCAACGGACTGCCTATCGATTAATACGACCAACAGCGCGATTCCTAACATCCTCGATGCTTATACGCTGACACCGGTCTATAGCCCGGCGGGTACGGGATCATCTGCCGGCAACACGAATCCGAACTACACGATGGTGACCGGCTCAGCGATTGCGTTCACGGCATTGCGCAATCCCATGGTGGCGATCTCATCGAATCCGAGTTCAATTTCGGTGACGGCGGGTTCCTCTGCAACCGCAACCCTGACTCTGACCTCTCTTCTGGGCTATGGCATCGCGGGCTCCGGCAGCTTGCTGAACAACTATTCGCTGCCGCTGCAATTGGCATGCGATGGCCTGCCGGCGTACGCAACCTGCAGCTTTACCTACGCGAATCCTGATCCGACGGACCCGCAGTCCCTGGATGTAGGTCCCGCGGCGGGTACGATGTTGCAGTATCGCGGTGCTGCGGCGGCTCCTTGCACTGTGGCTCAAGGCTGTGTCGGTCCTGGAACCGTGGTGATGACGATTAATACGAACATCGGAACCGGTTCGCTTGTGAGTCTTCGCCGTGGAGGCAAATCCGAGGCCGCGTATGCGGCGGTCTTCGGATTGGGACTGTGTGGATTGGCGTTCGGCAAGCGGCGCTCGCTACGTGGGCGCATGTTGTTGAGCGTTTGTCTCCTGATGTGCGGCGGCGTGATGGCCGGCATCACCGGTTGCAGTACAACGCAGCTGGGCGCGTCCACTACCACAGTGAGCCCCTCGGGTTCGTACACGGTGATCGTCACGGCGAAGCAGGTTGGCAGCCAAGTGATCACCCAGACACCGGGCATCGTGTATGGAAACCAGAACCAGATGTCTCTGCCGTTCACGGTGAACGTTACCGTTCAGTAGAGAAGTTTGCAGGTAAGCAGCGGGAGCGAGTGTTCGCTCCCGCTGCTTGTTTTTGTTCGCGGCAATGGTTTGCGGAGGATGCACCCGGGGTCTTCGAACGAGTTTAGGGTGCCTGAGGGTGCGTCATGTTGGCCGCCTGCCGAGTGAACCCATAGCGTGGAGGGACGTTTCATGACTTGTGCAGGGTTGGTTGCGTGCGCGTTGGCCGCTACGCTTGGCGTCCCGTGTGCCACGGGGACCGCAGCGGCGCAGATGGGAAGCTTCAACGGCCATAGTGACATAGGGACGGTGTTGCATCCGGGGAGTGCCCGGTTCGACAAAGGGCAAGGGACCTATACGGTTTCCGGCAGCGGCGAAAACCTCTGGGCCACGCATGATGATTTCCAATACCTATGGACAAAAATGGGCGGAGATGTCGCGCTGACTGCCGACATTGCCTTTGTGGGAACGACGGGCAATGCGCACCGGAAGGCGGCGCTGATGATCCGGCAATCGTTGGATACGGGGTCGGCGTATGCCGATGTGGCGCGGCATGGGGACGGCTTGACTTCGTTGCAATACCGCGATGCTGCCGGAGGGTTGACCCATGAGGTGGAAACCGCGGCGGTGGCGCCCCAGCGTGTGCGGATCGAGCGGCGGGGCGACTACGCCTATGTGTTTGTAGGCGACGGGAAAGGAAAGCCGGCGTTCTCGGGGGCGGCGATACGCGTGAAGATGAGCGGCGAAGTGTACGTTGGGCTGGCGGTGTGCGCGCATGACAAGGATGTGACGGAGACAGCGGTGTTTTCGCACGTGCAGGTGGAGCACTTGACGCCGTCTTCGGCGAAGCCGGTGCTATACAGCACGCTGGAGACGGTGCTTGTGAACTCCACCGATCGGCGGGTGCGGCATACGGAGGCGCTTCGCCTGGAGGCGCCGAACTGGACGCGGGATGGGGCGGCGCTGGTCTTCAACCAGGACGGTGGTATTCGCCGATGGCCGTTGGATGATGGTATTCACCCGAACGACCGGACGCGCCCATTGGCAACGGCGTCTACGGTGATTGCAACGGGCGAGCAGGCGAGGTGCAATCACGATCATGGGCTCTCGCCGGATGGTACGCAGCTTGCCGTGAGTGACAGTTCGAGCCCGGATGGAAAGTCTCGTGTGTATGTGCTGCCGAGCGCAGGTGGGACGCCGCGGCTGGTGACGCAAGGGGGGCCGTCGTATTGGCATGGTTGGTCGCCCGATGGAACAACGCTGGCGTTTGCGGGGGAGCGGAACGGGGAGTTCGATATCTATACGATCCCGGTAGCTGGAGGGGCGGAGACTCGGCTGACGAAGACGCCGGGGCTGGATGATGGGCCTGAGTATTCACCGGATGGACAGTGGATTTACTTCAATTCGGAGCGTACAGGCACGATGCAGATCTGGCGCATGCACCCGGACGGCAGCGGGCAGGAGCAGGTTTTACAGGAAGAGAGCAACGACTGGTTTCCGCATATCTCGCCGGATGGCAAGCGGATGGTCTTTATGGCGTACAAGCCGGGGGAGAAGGGGCATCCGCTGAATGAAGATGTAGAGGTGCGAATGTTATCGTTATCGGACGAGAAGGTGACCGTTCTTGCGAAGCTTTTTGGGGGGCAGGGGACGATGAATGTACCGTCCTGGTCACCGGACTCGACGATGGTGGCCTTTGTGAGCTACGCGCAGGTGGCGCAGTAGATCAAACGAATCTGGCAGTAAGTGCAAGGGAGTTGGAATGGCAGCGACACGTCGTAGTTTTTTGAAGACCGGGTTGATGGCGGGGGCAAGTGCGGCGGCGATGCCGAAGCTGGGCTTTGCAAAGGAAATGCCGGGGCAAGGGAGCTCCCCAGGGGCGATGCAGGCTGGGGCTTCAGCGCAGGGTGGCTTTACGCGTGGGGTAGGTGTGTACCCGGGGGCTCCGGAGGAGTTTTTTGGGCCGGCGTTGGCGCCGGATACGAGTGGGACGTATCGCAACCTCGCGCTGTTGCGGCCGGCCATCGCGTCGTCAAGCTATGACTACAACCTGACCGCGCAGTTGGTGACGGACGGAATCGTCGATAGCGCGATGCCTGAGTGGATTGTCTCGGTGGTGAATGGGCAGATCCTGCCGAAGCAGGAGCGGGAGGTTCTGACCTCGCATGGGCCGGAGGCGATCCTTGAGTTGCCAGGGACGGATCCTACGGTGGAGTTGCACCTGGGGGGTGGGACGGAACTGCCGGAGGTGGACCGGCTGGTGTTGTTTGTGGTCGTGTCGCAGAGCGTAGAGCGGAGCTCGGTGAGCTTCACGGCGTCGGTTTCGGATGACGGGCACGTGTGGACGAAGGCGGGAACGGGTACGGGGTCGGAGCCGATGGATCCGGCAAACTACCCGCCAGATCTGGTGAAGGGAACGCATGTGACGATGCCTTCGATTGCGTTGGATGGGGCGCACCGGAGCCGGTATTACAGGGTGGATCTTTCGGCGAGCCATGGAGGGGAGAAGTCGCCCTTTGGGTCGACCTTCCGGCTGGGGCAGGTGGAGTTTCATCGCGGGGATAAGCGGGTGAATCTGGGGGGGCCGTACAGCTTTACGAGTGCGTGGAAGAGTGCGGGCCTTGATGAGGAGTGGGTGCATGTGGATCTGGGTGCGGGGGCGTCGTTTGACTCGGTGAAGCTGCACTGGATCGCGCGGGCGGCGGAGGGCAAGCTGCAGGTGTCGGACGATGCGCACCAGTGGCGTGATGTGGGGGCGTTGCCTGCGACCGCACAAGGGGCGGTGGACGAGTTGAAGTTGAGTGCGCCGGTGCAGGGGCGGTACGTGCGTGTGCTGATGACGCGGCCGGCTACGGCGCATGGGTACATTCTGAGCGAGATGGAGGTCTGGGGGCGCGGGGGATACACCGTAAAGCCGCACCCGGCGGTGATGGCGCGTGAGGGACGGCTACCGTTGAGCGGGGGTGCGTGGAAGCTGCAGCGGGGACCGCAGGTGCAGGCGGCGGGGGAGGCGATTGCGGCAGTGGGTTTCAGCGACGCGGATTGGGTGGTTGCGACTGTGCCTGGGACGACGCTGACTTCGTACCTGAATGCAGGGGCGATTCCTGATCCGAACTATGGGCAGAACCAGTTGCATGTTTCGGATTCGCTTTTCTATGCGGACTTCTGGTACCGGACGGAGTTTCAGGCGCCTGCCGCGCGTGCGGGTGAGATGCAATGGGTGTGCCTGGAGGGGGTTAACTGGAAGGCTGAGATCTTTCTGAACGGGGCAAAGCTGGGACGCATGGATGGGGGGTTTGTGCGTGGCCGGTTCGATGTGACGGGCAAGCTGAAGCCCGGTGGGAATGCGCTCGCGGTGCGGGTAATCAAGAACGACACGCCGGGAAGCTGCAAGCAGAAGACGTTTGAAACCACGGGCAAGAATGGGGGTGGGTTGGGGGCAGATAACCCCACGTACCATGCGTCGATTGGATGGGATTGGATCCCGACAGTACGCGGGCGTAATACAGGAATTTGGGATGATGTCGTGGTGGAGACGACGTCCACTGTGACGCTTGAGGATCCTTTGGTGACGTCGGTTCTGCCGTTGCCGGATGTGAGCCATGCAGACGTGAGTGTGGAGGTGTTTGCGGTCAACCACAGTGACCGCGCGTTTGCGGGAGTGTTGCGGGGCAACTTTGGGGATGTGACGTTCGAGCAGCGCGTGGCGCTGGGTGCGAAGGAGCGCAAGGCGGTGAAGCTTTCGCCTGCAACGCACAAGCAGTTGCGGGTGGAAAAGCCGCAGCTGTGGTGGGCTGTGGGTTACGGTGAGCCGCACCTGTATGACGTTGAACTGCGGCTGGAGGGTCGGGGAGGCGTGAGTGATCGCAAGGCCTTCAAGGCAGGCATACGGCAGATGACGTCGAATGAGGACGGCGGAGCGCTGCGGATGTTTATCAATGGGCGGCGCTTTATCGCGAAGGGTGGGAATTGGGGGTTTGGGGAGTCGATGTTGCGGTACCGGGCACGGGAGTATGACGCGGCGGTGCGGTATCACCGGGAGATGAACTTCAACATCGTGCGCAACTGGGTGGGGCAGATTGGCGATGAGGCGTTCTATGACGCCTGCGACCGGCACGGTGTGGTGATTATGCAGGACTTCTGGCTGGCCAATCCGTGGGACGGGCCGATACCGGAGGATAACGCGATGTTCTTGGCAAATGCGCGGGATTATGTGGCGCGCATTCGCAATCATGCGTCGATCGGGCTGTACTGCGGGCGCAATGAATGGTTCCCGCCGGCCCCGTTGCAAACGGGCATCAAGCAGATTTTGGCGGAGTTGCACCCGGACATTCCCTACATCGGGAGTTCAGCGGATGGGCCGGTGAGCGGGCATGGACCTTACCATGCGCTGCCGACGGCGGAGTATTTCGGGATTGCCGATACCAAGCTGCACTCAGAGATTGGCGCGCCGGCGATTCCGCCCGTGGAGAGTGTGCGGGCGATGATGCCGGAGCATGCGGTTTGGCCGCAAGGGCTGGACTGGGGCTTGCATGACTTCACGTTGGCCGGGGCGCAGGGTGGGGAGGCGTTTCGAACGCTGGTGGACGATGCGTATGGTGGGGCCACCAATGCCGAGGACTGGATCAAACTGGGCGAGATTCTAAGCTATGAGGCGTATCGCGCGATGTTTGAGGCGCAGAGTGTGCACAGGATGGGTGTGCTGCTTTGGATGAGCCATCCTTGCTGGCCCTCGTTTGTGTGGCAGACGTATGACTACTACTTTGCGCCGACGGCTTCTTACTTTGCGAGTAAGAAAGGAGCGGAGCCGCTGCATATTCAGTGGAACTCGTTAGCGGACACGATTGAAGTGGTGAATTACAGCGCGGGCAATGTCAGCGGTTTGACGGCGCTTGCCGAGGTGTTGGACGCGAGCGGCAAAGTGCTGGTGCAGAAGAGTGTGGCCATTGCGCAGAGTGCGGAGGACAGCACGACGACGGTGATGCCAATGCAGTATCCGGGAGGTTTGAGCCGGGTGCATTTCCTGCGGCTTACGTTGAGGGAAGGATCGAAGGTGCGGTCGACGAATTTCTATCTGCGAGGGGTGGAGCAGGGAGACTATACGGGAATCCGCGCGCTGGGCAGCGCAACGGTCACAGCGGAGACGCAGACGGCGAAGAAGGGTGACGGTTGGTTGTTGACGACTGTGGTGAACAACACGTCCGCGGTGCCTGCGTTGTTCGTTCGCTTGGAAGCCGTGCAGGAGCGGAGCCGAAACCGTATTCTTCCTGCGATCTATGAGGATGGCTACTTCGCGCTCATGCCCGGGGAGAGCCGGACGCTGACGACGGAGTTGCGTGAGGCAGACACACGGGGAGACAAGGCGACGGTCCTGGTGAAGGGATTTAATGTCGCCGCGAGTTGATGGGTTTACGAGGTTGTGTCGATGATTTGCTTTGCGGCCCTTAAGCCGCTGCGAAGGGCGGCGTGGGTTGTGCCCCAGTTGCCGGTAGTGTCGGTGTGTTCGCCGGCGAAGAAGAGCGTGTCGGCTTCAGGAATCGTCATGTTGGCGGACGCTCCGAGTGCGCCTGCGGGCACATAGCTGTAGGCTCCAAGCGCAAAGGGGTCTTCGCTCCAGTTGAAGGTGTGGAGGCCCAGAAGCGAGGCGCGGATCTCGGTCTTGGGTAGGGCGAACATCCCGGCGAGCTCACGGCAGGCGATGTCGCGCAGTTCGGTTTCGGTTTTGGCCCGCAAAGCTTCGGATTGCGGGCCTCCGCACCAGCCTACGAGGGTGGGAAGGGTTTCACGCTCGGGGTGCCGGGTCCACCATACAGGTGGCATGCGGTCCCTTGCGAAGACGAAGTGCATCGTCTGGAGCGCCTGTGGATTGGGCTGCGGGACGCGCTCCCACCAGCGTTCGCGGAAGACCATCGTGAAGCGGATAACCTGGCCCATGACGAGGCGCCGGGCTTCGAAGAGAGCCAGGGGCTCGGGTTCAATGCGGACGCTGTGGGGGGCGCTGGCATTGGCAGCTTGCAAGACACCCAGCGGAAGGGTGACGAGGCAGCGTGGGGCGCGCACGTCGCCGCGGCGATGAGAAACGACGACCTGGCCTGGCCACCAGCGAATGGCGTCCACTTCGCAGCGGAGATGGATCTCGGCGCCGGCGGCGCGTGCGCGGGCGGCTAGATAGTCTGTGAGCTGGGAGTAGCCGGCGGGCAGATGCCAGACGCGGTTGCCTTCGAGTGCATCTTCCGCCGCCTGCTGTATGCCAAGGGCCTGGGCGCTGATTCTGCTTGCATCGGCAGCGTTGAAACCTTCGACGTAGCCGGTGAGGGCGTCGTGCTGGCCCTGTGGCAGGTTGCTTGCGGCGAGCCAGTCGGCAAAGGAGATGTCTTCTCCATGCAGCTCGGTCAGCTCATGGAGGCCGTTGAAGAGGTCGTTGCCGCCGTCCTCCTCGTCCTCTGCGGTGAGGCCTGCTCCGGTCGCGTTTTCCTGTAGTGTTGTGCCGGTGCGCTCTACGACCTTCGCACCGCTTTCCTCAAGGAGGGACCATAGCTCCGGGGCGCGACCATGAATGAACTCTGCGCCATGTTCCACCAGCGCGCCTTCGGAGGTTGGCTCTGTGAAGATGCGGCCTCCGACTCGATCCCGGGCTTCGAGGACGAGGACGCGCAAGCCTCGTTCAGCGAGGGTACGTGCTGCCGTGAGACCGGCCATACCTGCTCCGATGATGATGACGTCGGTCTCACTTCGAGACATTTACTTGGACCCTACTGTTATGAGCGCTGGGGCGCCGAATTGAGTTTGGACCAGCGTCACGGCTTCCTCATGGGTATGGATCATGCCTTCGAGTTGGGCGTCTTCGGCGGCCGTGAGCATTTCGCGAAAGAGGGGACCGGGCATGTAGCCCGCCTGGATGAGATCGTTGCCGGTCAGCAGGAGGGTGGGGCGGATCTCTTCCTTGCCGAGTTCGGCGAGGGCTCGCTGGGCTGTTTCGTACGGGCCGAGCATGCGGTGTGCGCTCATCACGTCGGCGTAGTGAAGGGCGAGGTGCTCATCGAACTTCGGCATGCGTAGGAAGCGCTTGAGGGTGGACTGCTTCATCCTGGGGACGTCGCCAAACTGCATGTGGTGAGCTATGAGTTCGAGGATCTGCGAGCAATCATCGTTGGAGAAGCGCAGGCGGTTGAGGATGCTGCGGGCGACGGCGACGCCGATTTCAGCGTGGCCATTAAAGCGGATGCGGTCGCCCGGTTTGTTCGGGTCGGGCGGTGTAAAGGTAGGTGGCTTGCCTACGTCGTGCAGCAACATGCCCCAGGCGAGGGTGGAGCTTGCGCCGGACTGGAGGTGGTCGAGCAGCATGAGGGTATGCGTCCAGACATCGCCTTCGGGATGGTACTGGGGCGGCTGTTCGCAGCCTTTCATGCGGGCGACTTCGGGCAGAAGAACGGGTAGTAGACCGGTCTCGTCGAGCAGATCGAAGCCACGATGGGGGGCGCCCTCGGTGAGGATCTTTGTCAGCTCCTCGCGTATGCGCTCGCAGGAAACTACGTTGATCTGCAGAGCGAACCGCTGGATGGCCTGAAGGGTTGCCGACTCCAGAGAAAAGCCGAGCCGTGCGGCAAAGCGTACGGCGCGCAGCATACGCAGTTTGTCTTCAGTAAAGCGTTGGACGGGATCGCCTATGGCGCGCAGGGTTTTTGCGTGCAGGTCGTCGCGGCCGCCTACGAAATCGAGAACGCAGGAGTCGAGGTCTTGGCCTGCTTCGAAGCGCAGAGCATCCAGCAGCAGACCGTTGACCGTGAAGTCGCGACGGAGGACATCTTCGCGCGGGCTTTGGGAGAAGGTAACGGCATCGGGACGGCGGCCGTCGGTGTACGCGCCGTCGGAGCGGAAGGTGGCGACCTCCGTCGCGATGCGATGGCCGTCGATTTCCTGTATGACGAGGACCACGCCAAAATGGGCACCCACGGCTTCCGTGCGCGGGAACAGGCGCATGACCTGGTCCGGGTGTGCGGCTGTGGTTACGTCGAAGTCCTTGGGAGGCGTGCCGAGCAGAAGATCGCGCACGCAGCCGCCCGCGAAGTACGTCTCATGCCCTGCGGCTCGCAACACATCTGCGATCCCGAGCGCGGCACGATAACCTGAGTGGTCCAAACGCGGCACAAGCATTGGATGCGGGCGGCTTCCATCGGCTTCGAGCGGTGTTGCTGCGCGCAAGGCAGACTCTGGTCAGTGAAGGGTCTTGGGGATGACGGCGTATTGGAGGAGGAGCTCGAAGGGTACGTACTCCAGTGTGGCCTCATGCGTGGCTTCCAGCACCACGGGACATCCTGCGCCGGCGCGCTGTGCTTCCAGCCATCGCGTGGCGCAGACGCACCAGCGATCACCGGGTTTCAGGCCGGGGAAGCCGAACTGGGGCATCGGTGTGGATAGATCGTTGCCCTGCCGGGCGGAGGTTGTGAGGAATGCTTCATTGACCACGCAGCAGATCGTGTGGATACCCGCGTCGTCCGGCCCGGTGTTGCAGCAGCCATCTCTGTAGAAGCCGGTGAGCGGGTCGGCACCGCAGGATTCAAGTGGTTGTCCCAGAACGTTTTTCTGCTTACCCGCAGGTTGGAGCCCGGCCATGCTTTGAATTGTAGTGGGACGAGGGGTCTGGGGCAAAGCGCAGGGCAGTTTGCCCTTTTGCAGGGCGCGAATGCTGTGAGGGATCTAGGTGGTTTCGGCGTTCTCAGGGGAAACCAGCGGCAGGGTGATGCGAATGGTGGTACCGCGACAAGGGCCCTTGGTTGAGGTGCGGAACATAAGCTTGCCACCTTGTTCTTCGACGATGCCCCGGGTGACCCAAAGGCCAAGCCCCGTGCCGCGGCCGCCTTTGGTGGTGAAGAAGGGCTCAAAAATAGATTTGATGTGGATGGCCTCGATGCCATGGCCCGTGTCTGCCACGGTAACGACCGCGGCATTCTTCCGCACATTGGCGCGCAGAACGATTTTGCCGCCGCCGGCCTCCATCGCTTCAAGCGCGTTGCCGACCAGGTTGGCAAAAACCTGGCGGAGCGAAGGATCGAAGTGGGTCTCTTGCAGGCCCTCTCCGTAGGTGGCCAGGATGTCGACGCCAACTTGCGTGGCACGCGAGGCGAATAGTTGAACCACCTCTTGCAGAAGCGCCTTGAGATTCAGGGTGCGTCCCGGAATCTTGCGGTAGAAGCTGAGCGTGGATTTGGTGATGTGGCCCACGCGCTCGAGTTCGCGCGAGGCAATGCTGACGAGTTCCTGCGTTTGGGGTGGCAGATCGGAGCCCTGGAGCAGGTAGAAGATGTTGGTCAAGGCTTCGAGCGGGTTGTTGATCTCGTGCGCGAGCGTATTGGCCATGCGTCCGGCGGCTGCAAGCCGCTCGGAGTTGATGAGCCGCGACATGAGGTCGGCGGTTTCGCGTTCCGCTTCTTTGCGTGCGGAGATGTCTTCGACGACCCAGAGCAGCGTTGTTTCAGGCATGCCGGCAACGCCCTCGTGGCTCAGCAGAGAGACGGTTAGCTGCGCGGGAAACGTTCCGCCGTCGGCTCGGAGGAGGCTTCGCTCGACGCGGTAGCCGGAGCGCGCGCCAGCTACCAACTCGGCCAGCAGCGTTTCATCCAGGCCTCGCTCCGAGGGCAGGAGAAAGTCTTCGAGCTTCAATGCGTTGAGTTTTGTTTGCGGAAGGCCGAGCATTTCCGCGAGGCGCTGATTGACCAGGATGAAACGTCCGCCGACTGTCGTGTGGGCCATGCCGACGGCGGCCTGATTGAAGGTGGCCGAGAAGCGCTGCTGTAGGAGGCGGAGTTCCGACTCGGTTTGCAGACGTTCGCGCCGCCGCTCGGCATCGGACAGCTCTCGCTCAATGGCGGGAAGCAGCCGTTCGAGGTGGCCTTTGAGGACGTAATCATGCGCGCCGGCTCGCATGGCGTTTACCGCCGATACCTCATCGATGGTGCCGGAAACGATGATGAAGGGGAGGTCGACACCGCTCTTCTGGATGAGCGCGAGGGCATCGCGCGCGCCGAAGCTTGGAAGAGTGTAGTCAGCGATGACCAGATCCCAGGGGTTGGGGTGATCGAGGGCGTCGGTGAGTTGGATGGCCGTTTCCACACGCACGGCTTCGACGGCGTATCCGGCGCGGCCGAGGTGGCGTTGCAGGAGCAGGGCATCCTCTTCGTAGTCCTCGATGATGAGGACGCGGAGCGGCTTTCGGCTTGCGTTTACTGCGCTGGTGGACATTGGTTGAGCAACAACCAGTACATGCCGAGCTGCTTGGTGGCCTCAGCGAAGTCATTGAAGTTGACGGGCTTACGGATGTAGCTGTTCACGCCCAGGCGATAGCTTGCCACAATGTCGCGTTCTTCGTCCGAAGAGGTGAGCACGACGACGGGCAGGATGGCGGTTTTGTCGGAAGCGCGAATGGCACGCAGCACGTCAAGGCCTTCGACCTTGGGCAGCTTCAGGTCGAGCAGCACGAGCTGCGGCATGGGCTGTGTGCCGTCAACAATGCCTTTCATGTAGTCAAGCGCTTCGGCTCCATCACGCGCAACCTTGATCTCGTTCGCTACCTTTGCTTTGTGCAAGGCGCGAATGGCGAGCGCCTCGTGATCCGGATCGTCTTCTATCAGCAGAATCATGCTTTCACTCATTGTGGAAAAGCCCTTCGGTTCACTTCTCAGACGTGCCGTCACCATCGTTCAGGGTAAAGGAGAAAGTAGCGCCCGCGTTAATCGCCCCTTCCGCCCATATTCTGCCATGGTGACGCCTGATGATGCGCGATACGGTTGCAAGTCCGATACCCGATCCCTTGAAGTCGCGATCGCCATGCAAACGTTGGAACGCGGTAAACAGCCGATCGACGTACTGCATGTCGAAACCTGCTCCATTGTCCCGGATCAAGTATACGGTTTCCCCGTTCTCGATTTTCTGCCCGAACTCAATGCGAGCGCCGGGTGTTCTGGAGGTGAACTTGAGCGCGTTGCCAAGGAGATTTTCGAAGGCTACCCGCATGAGTCGAGGGTCCGCTTCGGCGACGATGCCGGGCTCGGCGCTGAACTGCGCGTCGCGTCCGGGCTCGTTGGCGAGCAGCTCGCCGAAGATGAGCGTGGCGAGTTGGGAGAGGTCGGTGGGTTCGCGCTGCACCTCTGAGCGCGTCACACGCGATAGCTGCAGCAGAGCGTCGATGAGCATCCCCATGCGTTGGACGCCGCCACGCACGCGCTGGATGTAGTCCCGGCCTTCGGCGTTGAGGACGTCGGAGAAGTCCTCGGCCAGCGCTAGGGAGAAGCCGTCGATGGTGCGTAACGGAGCGCGAAGATCGTGCGAGACGGAGTAAGAGAAGGCCTGGAGCTCCTGGTTGGAGACTTCCAGTTCGCGGGTTCGCTGGTCCACGCGCCTTTCCAGATCGGCATTCAGGGCGCTGAGTTCGCCGTTCAGGTCGCCGATCACGCGGGAGCGCTCGGCGAGTTGGTCCTGATCGCGGCGCGCATTGATGAGTTGCTGAAAGGCAAGGACCAGCAGCAAAAGATCCAGGATCGTTGCGACGGCAAAGCTGAGCACTACGGTCTGACGCCCGCTTTGGGCCTGCTCGGTGCGGTCCTGGAGAAGGCGCTTCTCTTCGTCTTCGACCTGTGTGAGGCAGTATCGGACGCTGGGACCGTTATCAGGACTGTCGTTGAGTGCCGGACCGAGCACCGCTGCCGACAGCGGTCCCTCGGTGTGAGCGCGATGCATGCCCATGGCCGCGTCGATGGCGCCGAGGCGTATCGAGATGCGTTGCCGAAGGAAGGCGATGCGCACCTGCTGGTTCTTGTTGTCGGCAGTCAGCGCGGCGATGTGACTGACATCGGCCAGGGCTTCCTGGGAAGTCCGTTGATAGCGGTCCGAGTAGAGCCTGGACCCTGTCAGCAGGTAGGCCCTTGCGGCGTTGTTGGCTGAGCTCATGGCCAGCTGCGTTTCTTCCGTGGCCGTGAGTACCTCGAGCGTGTGGGCCAGCCAACGCTGGGCATCGAACAGCCGGTTCAGGGCGTGGAAGGCCCACCAGGTATTCAGCAGCACCACAAGGATGGGGCCTACCATGATGAGGCGGTAGCGTGTCTTCGACGTCATCACTGATCACGGTAGCAGATTGGCTAACTACGCCTGACAGGCAGTCGGCCGTAGCTACTGCCCTTGAACGATTACACGTTGGATGTAAAACTTCGACCGGAATGGCGGCAGCCAGGTCGCGTATTCCACCGGCGGAAACTCCGGTCCCGATGTAACCAAAAGGAACCGGAGCTTTACGTGACGCTACTTTGCGACGAGTGCGAGCTGTTGTTGATACTCCTCATACGGGCCCTTGTGGTCCGTGGTGGCGAAGTCGGTGGGACCGCCTTCGAAGTGCCAGATGCGGGTTCCAGCCTCTTCGATGAGGTCCTGGTCGTGGGTGACGAGGAACACTGTGCCTTCATACTTCTGTAGCGCCTGGTTGAGGGCGTTGATCGACTCGAGATCCAGGTGGTTGGAGGGTTCGTCGAGAACAAGGACGTTGGGCTTTTGCAGCATGAGTTTGCAGAAAAGCAGGCGCGCGGCCTCGCCACCCGAGAGCGCCTCGGTCTTTTTCATGCCTTCTTCGCCGCGGAAGAGCATTTGGCCGAGAAGGCCGCGGATGTCTTCCTTGCTGGCTTTCGGGTCGTAGCTGTGGAGCCATTCGGCGGCCGTGGTGCCGTGAGGAATGGCGGCCGTGTGGTCCTGGGCGAAGTAGCCGATCTGCGCTTCGTGGCCCCATTTCACTTCGCCGGAGTCGAGCGCAGTGGTGTAGGTTTCTTCAACACCGGGGGCGCCGGCGAGAAGAGCCTTCAGCAGCGTGGTCTTGCCCTGGCCGTTGCGGCCGACGAGCACGACCTTTTCTCCGCGCATGACAGCGCCGGTAAAGTTGCGGATGACGTGCTCGACCTTGCCGTCTGGCTGCGTGTAGGTCTTATTGATCTGGTTGAATTCGAGCAGGTGTTTGCCGCTGGGCCGCAGCGTGTCGAAGCGGATGTAGGGACGCTGGATGTTGGAGCGCGCCAGTTCGGTGGTCTGCAGGCGCTCCACTTCCTTTTTCCGGCTGTTTACCTGCGAGGAGCGTGTGCCGGCCGAGAAGCGGGCGATGAACTCGTTGAGCTGTGCGATCTTCTTCTCGCGCTGCTCGTTCTGGCCTTCAATGCGGCTGCGGATCTGTGTCTTCTGCAGCACCATGTCGTCATAGCCGCCGGTGTACGTGATGATCGTCTCGTAGTCGATATCGGCGATGTGGGTGCATACCGAGTTGAGGAAGTAGCGGTCGTGCGAGATGAGGAGCACGGTGCCGTTGTAGCGGTTGAGGAAGTTTTCGAGCCAGTGGATGGATTCGAGGTCCAGGTAGTTCGTCGGTTCGTCGAGGAACAGGGCTTCGGGGTTGCCGAAGAGCGCTTGCGCCAGGAGTACACGGACCTTCTGCCCGCCCTGCAACTCGCTCATCTTGCGGTCGTGGATCTCGTCCGGAATATCGAGGCCTTGGAGCAGAATGGCGGCATTTGCCTCCGCCTCATAGCCGTCCTCTTCGCCGACGATGCCTTCGAGTTCGCCGAGGCGGATGCCGTCTTCGTCGGTCATTTCCGGCTTGTCGTAAATGGTTTCGCGCTCTTCGAGAGCCGCCCACAGGGGTTTGTTGCCCATGATGACCGTATCGATCACACGAAAGGCGTCGAACTCATACTGATTTTGCTTGAGCACGCCGAATTTGCGGGGGCGCACGACGGTGCCCTTCTGCGCGTCGAGTTCTCCGGTCAATACTTTCATGAAGGTCGACTTACCGGCCCCGTTCGGCCCGGTCAGGCCATAGCGGCGGCCGTCCGTGAAAGTGACGGACACATCCTCAAACAGCAGCTTTGCGCCATAGCGCATGGTTACGTTGGAAACGGAAATCATCTGATCTCTTATGCTATCGCGTGCCGGGGGGTTCGCACGAGTCGCGGCCCCGGGGCGTCAGCAGCCGTTGCAGGGATCCCGGTGCGTACCGCGGTCTTCTGGACGGGCTGTCGGCGCCAGATAAGCTATCCCGACGAGTAGCGTGGGGAGAAGCAGAAAGAAAAACTCCATGACCTATCTCCTGTGAATGGTTCAGCATGGCGAGGGCCGGCTCGTTCCGCTGCCGGCCCTGCAGCGCTTAGCGTGAGCCGCCAGCTACCTCGATCGTCGAGCCGGTAATCCAGCGTGCGTCGTCCGAGGCCAGAAAGATTGCCACATCGGCAACGTCACGCGGCTGGCCAAGGCGGCCGAGTGGCGTAGTGGCCACGACGTTTTTCTGAAAATCAGAGTCTTCGCCCGTATAGCCCGCGGCGTTCGCGCCCTCCGTGACGATCAGGCCCGGGTTGATCGCGTTGACCCGAATCTTTTTGGGTCCTAACTCCGCCGACAAGACCCGGGTGATGGCATCGACCGCGCCCTTCGTTCCGGAATAGATGCTGCTGCCCGGAAACGCCCGTGTACTGACCACCGAGCTGATGTTGATGATGCTCCCACCGTTTTCGCCGAAGAGAGGCAGAGCGGCCTTCGATGTAAAGAGAAGGCCCTTGACGTTGGTGTTGTACTGCCGGTCGTATTCCGCTTCCTCCAGCGACTCCAGCGGACTGAAACCGAAGACCCCGGCGTTATTCACGAGAACATCGACTTTGCCGAAGTGCTTCTGGGTCTCGGCAAAGAGCCCAGCAATCCCCTCCGCTTTGGCTACGCTGCCGCCGACCACGATGGCTTCGCCGCCGCCGCCCTTGATCTCCGCCGCCACACGCTCCGCGCCGCCCTTATCCGAGGCATAGTTCACCACGACCTTGGCGCCTTCCCGTCCCAACGCCTTTGCGATCCCCGCGCCGATGCCCTTCGACGCACCCGTTACGACTGCGACTTTCCCGTCCAGCTTACCCATGAGCTACTCCTTTTGACGATCGTCGAATCATTCGACGTTCATCGAAATAGATGTGAGATAGCCGGGGGCGTCGCAAATATTTGGGTTAAAAAGAGCCGAGTTCGTGGAGGTAAGCTCCCCAGATGTCGCGGCGGAGAGCCAATCGAACGCCGCGGCCCTCCCGCTCGACGGTGATCAGGCCGGCGGTTTGCAACTCCTTCAAATGGTGCGAGATTGTCGCGGGCCGTATGCAACTGTGCACCTTTAAACCGGAACAGGGCAGAACGGGCCCAGCCGCAATCTGCTGTAGCATGGCAAATCGCCGCGGATCTGCCAGAGCGCGGCTGATTGCCATCATTTGCTCAGGGGTAAGCTGAAGGCCGGCGTCCTGAGGCGAATCTCTGGTCATTAAGACAGTGTGTCACCGCCGGTGATGCTCTTCAAGCATAGGGGAAACGCACGAAGCCGCCGAGCTCGGATCTCTACGGTGCGAGTCCCGGACGACTTCTTGATTTCTCTGCGATGCCCTCACTTGCGCTTAAGTCGGCCTAACGATGTGCGTCCCGGCAAGTGAGTAACCAAAGAATGCAGCACTTTCCGGTGACCGCGTAGCAGTTCCGGTACCAAGTTGCGCAAAGGAAGCAGAGGCATTCAACTACCGCAGAGATCGAAGTACAGGCACGCGCGGCAGAATCTCTGACGGCTTGCTTCAGCCGGTCGGGTGTTTCCTTTCCGCAAAGTACGATACCTGACGGAAAGCGGATCACCGTGTGATTTACGATGAGTTGATCACCCGTTACCTGTCAGAGTAAGCAGAATCGCCCTCAAAGCCTTTGAAGTAACGGTTTAGTTCGGAGGCTCATGCAAGGCATAGGCGCGAAGCTCCGCGCGGCACGCACTCAATGGCAGCTCACCCTACGCGAGGTGGAAGAGCGAAGTTCCCGGCTCTCCCAGGAGTGGGGAAACCCGGCGTACCGCATTTCGGCCAGCTGGCTGGATCGTGTGGAGCGGGAGGATCGTGGGCTGTCCGCCACGAAGTTGATCGTGCTGGCGAACGTCTATAATCTCACCCCCGAGCAGATGCTGGGGTTGTGTCCGCGGACGACCGGCGGTCCGGTGCCGATGGATCATGTTTCGAGCCCCAATGCGACTCTGCTGCTCACGCAGGGTCCTCTGGAGGAGCACGCGAAACAGTGGCTGCCTGAGAAGCTGGTCACCGATCCGGTACCGGAAGAGACAATGCTGCTGCCTTCCGAGAACAACACGCTGCCCACCCGCTACCGGCGGGGCATCATTGGGCAGCGGGACCGAACGCTGGAACCCATGATCCGGGCCGGCTCGCTTGTTCTGATCGACACGCATAAGCGCGCTATTGCCGGGCGGAAAGATTGGACCCATGAATTCGACCGGCCTATCTATTTTCTTCTGACGCGGACGGGCTATGTTTCAGGGTTTTGCGAGCTGGACAAGGATGCCGAGTGGCTCACGCTCGTTCCGCATGCGCTCTCGTACGAACCGAACAAGCGGTGGCGGTACCGAAAGGAAATTGAAGTCATAGGGATGGTTGCCGGGGTGTTTATGCGCCGGGTTGCGTAAGCTAGAGCACGGCCTGAAGCTGCTGCAGCCCCGGCATCGCGGCTGCCTCATACAGATGGAGCACATTTCGGGTCATGCGCACGTAGGCTGTGGCGGCCTGTTGCGCATACTCCGGGTAGGCGGATCGGTTGTGGCCGTGCTGCTCGGCACTGCGCAGGCGTTCCAGGTGCCAGTGGATTTCGCGTGCGTTCAGCCGTAACTCTTCCGCGACCGTCAATGCCTCGGGATACCACTCCTGCACATGGGACGCCAACTCAATCAGAATATTGCAGTTGGAGGCCATGGCTTCTATGCCGGGGAGTCCGCCCGTGAGTTCCCATACCTGCCAGGAATCCAGTATTTCCTCTTCATCCGACTCCCCAGGTCTCTCCAGGCCCGCGGCAACCTGGGCCAGCTTATGACCATCGAGGGCGGTCAGCTTGGCGAGAAGCGCAGCCAGGTCGTCGCCACGCGATACGCTCCGGGCGCGCCGCAGATAGACCGTGTAAGCGGCCAGCAGGCAGGCGACAAAGATCAGAACAGCAGTGAGAAAAAGAATGGTGTGCCCTGTCACGGTTTTTTCCAGTTACGGAGGGTGTACAGATCATAAGCCACGCGCGCATTTAGCGTCCGTAAATCCGCCAGCAATTTTTGAGGTAACTCCCGGGGCTGTGGCGCTTCCTGCCAGAGTGTCACGATCCAGTACAAAAGGCAGAACAGATAGACAATCATCCGGGAGACGGTCAGGGCATCCTGGATATTCGATGTGCCGGCTCCGCCATGAACGGTGTGCACCGCTTCGATGGCAATGTCCAGCAGGGAAAATGCGCCCAGGCCGTGCGCAATGCGCGCATCATGGGTTTTCCAGGGCAGACCCACGGTGACCGAGAGTCCTACCATGCCCAGGAAGAGTTCGCTCATCAGGGCGGAGGAGAAGAACTCTGATTTGAGCAGGGCCGTTCTTTCAAGGCCCGGCGCATTCGGCGCGGCGAGCCAGGTGAGCCCGGTCGCAAGTGCAAGGCTGCCCCAGGTGAGCCAGAACATGGCGTGGTGCACATCGGGCGCCCAGCGGCCGTTGGGCCGGAAGACATGCCGAGCTACCTCGTACACGACCGCCAGTTGCAAAACGACATCCAGCACATGCGCGAGCAGGTAGACGGTCACATAGGCGCGATCGTTGCTGCGCAGGCTGTACAAAAGAAGCGTTCGGACAATGTTGGCGGAGATGAGCGCTGTAAACATGGGAAAACGGATAGCACGATGACGGGCGAGGAGTACGCTTAGAAGCGCCAGATGCCCGAAGAGACCAATGGCCCAGAGCGAACGATCTATGCCGGTGAATGGCATGACGATCCTCCGTTCTGGGCCAACTGGGACGGCATAGAAGTGCCGCTATCTTACGACAACGCCTAGGAAACGCCGAGCAGAACAAGTGCGACCTGACCGACGGTGCCAGCGACAGAAACAGGGGCGGAGGCGCTTGCGGGTTTCGCGGTGGCGCAAAGCCAACCCTTTGGGCAGGGATCTGTTCCGGTCGTGCCATCGGCATGAGCGGAACCAACGGCGACGAGGGAAGTTGCACCAAGGATGAGGGCGAGGGAGAAACGACGGGCAGAGATCTTGATCACGGGGAAACTCCTTTTCAAAAGCGCTTGCTGCGCTGAACGGAGACTATGGAGAAATCGCCCAAAAACAGACGTTTCTCTGGCCCGGGTTGCGCTGAAGCAATATTGAAAGTGGCTTCGGCGGAAACGCTTGACGGCGAGGAAGTATAAAGAAATGGGCGCTTTTGACACATTTTTGAGTTTTCGTTGTGTTTAAGCAACAAACGCCGGTATTCTCGTGAGCGAGACCCCTTGCTGAGGAAAGCGGATTGATGAAGGATGAAAAGGAACAGGAAGTACACCACATGCTTGTAACTGTCGTTCGGTCCCTGGTCGACCGGCCCGGCGATGTGGAAATTGTGCCGCTGCCCGGCGAGACCTCCCTTACGTTTAAGGTGAAGGCGCATCCAACCGACATGGGCAAACTTATCGGCGTGAACGGCAGAACGGCACGCGCTTTGCGAATCATTCTGGGCGCGAACGCAGCCCGCTTGAAACGCAATCTGAGTCTGGATATTGTTCAGGGAGACGGGTCGACCGCAAAGATCCCCACGGACGCAGGCGCCTGAAGCGAGCGCCGGAAGGACTTTCCTGGCG
>CAXUDN010000021.1:0-4995 GCA_964249715.1 uncultured Acidobacteriaceae bacterium | reverse complement strand
GAGAGGGCCGTTCGCTAGGCCAGATACACCGTCTGGCAGTACGCCTGGTCGAAGTGCTGGAACGGGCCAAACTCGCGCGCGGCCGCGGTGAGCAGCCAGAAGCTGCCGCAGGCATAGGCGATGAACCAATCACCCCACTGCCACAGGTCCGCGTCTATCTGCTGGAATGTTGGAGTACGCATGGGTCCCTTTCCCCGTCGGGTGCGCTGAAGGGTTGGTTTGCCTTCCAAGCGTTCAAGCAAATCTAATTTTGCCGGGTTGGACGGAGAATACAACGAACGGCTCAGGTGGAAGCACTTCTGTGCGAAGGGTGTACCAAACTAAGTTCGTGCTTTCCGATTGCGGGTCAGCGGTCCTGCAGCGGAAGAGCGTACAGTGCACCTCCCTGGGTAGACAGCCGGTTTTCTCCTCGGTCAAGCCGCAGCTTCGAGGTGGGGCCGAGGTCCCGGTCGAAGATTTCGCTGTAGTTGCCTACGGTGGCGATCACGGCAGCGCCCCAGTGCGGGTTCACTCCGAGGGATGCGCCGGTCCCAACAGGCCGTCCCAGCAGCTGTTGGACCTCCTGGCCAGGGTCGTCCTTGAAGGTCCCTACGTTGGCGCGCGTGATGCCGAGAGCCTCCGCTGCCAGCAGGGTCTGGGCGGTCCAATAGACGATGGCGGAGAAGTGCGAGTCGCCGGCCCAGGTTGCCATAGCCAGTGGGTCTTCACGAATGGTTTGCGGCAGGATGGTGAAATCCTGAGAACGCCGCTCCTCGATGGCCCGGATGTTTGCCAGCGAGGTGAGATCGCCCGTGACTGCATCGCAGTTTCTCGTGAAGAAAGCGGCCTCCATCTCGCCGGCCTCGGAGAACGGGTACCAGACGTAGCTGATGCCATGGGCTGCGGCGTAGGTGTGGAGGCCGTCCTCGGCTGCGGCGCCGGTGAGGAAGCAGACACGCTTGCCGGCGAGGTCAGCGGCCGTATGCACTGCAGGGTTGTTGGCAAAGAGCAAGCTTTGGCCATCGAGCAGGACCGGCGAGGAGAAGGCGACGTCCCCCGCCATGTTCTTCGCCGAGGGCGTGGCGGTGGCGACCAGGTCCACCTGACCGGAGCGGAGGGCGCGCAACGTGGTGGGCTCGTCGGGGAAGCTCTTGATGACTAGGTGCGCGCCGGGGCCCAGGACGGCGACGGCAACTGCCTTGCAGAGGTCGATGTCAAATGCCGCGCGATTCCCGTGGTCCGTGGCGCGGGAGTAGTCCTCTTCTTCCTTGGCTACGCCGCAGGTTAGACCGTTCGCTGCGTGGATGCGGTCGAGGGTGGGGTGGGGCAGGGGCAAGAGCAAGGGAGGACGCGCGGCCGATTGCGGCGGCATCTGCAGCGCAGTTTGAGCGAATGCGGCGAAGGTGGTTGTGAAGAGCGAGAGAACGAGCAAAACCGAGCGAAGCGTCACGCCGAAAAGTACTCCTGAAAGCGAAATTGATCCGAAAACAAAGAAGTGGGGAGGACCGCGAGGGTCCTCCCCAACTGTGCTGAATTTCAGACGTAGCAGCGATTACGGTTTCCAGCCAACCTGCGTAGGGGTGCCCGGCGCAGAGCTTGGCCGTGGGTTGAAGTCGACCGGAACGGGGTTGGCGAGTCCGTTATCGGTGGGTTCGATGTTGAGGATCTGGCAGCCATTGTTCTTATACTGCGGGATTTTGCCGTAGAGCGTCTGCGGGATGATGGCGTAGCTGGCGGGCAACGGCGCCGTAGCCCCGGAGAGGCGATTGTTGTCGAAGGCGGAGAGCAGATTGCCAACACCCGTGACGCCGTTGTCGGCCGGCCCAAGGTAAGCCTGTCCCAATTCGGTGAGGCCCTTGGCCTTGGCCTTTTTCTCATCGGGCAGGTCGGCCAGGGGTGTCAGGCTGAAGAGGTTGTTGATGAATTTGATGATGGAGCTGTGCTCGGACGCCTCATGCGAGATGCCGTGCACGACGCCATAGGGCGACATGACGATGGCCGGGATGCGCGGGCCCTGGTCGAGCGGATCGCCGTACGGATCGTAGTTGCGGATGACCTCGGGTGCGTGATCGTAGAGGCCGTCGGTCTCGTCATAGGCGATCACAATGGCGCTCTGCGACCAGTACGGGCTGTTGGCAATGGCGTTGACTTCCTGGGCCAGCAGGGCGCTCGAGATCTGCAGATCCGAGTAGCCCGGGTGGTCGTCGTTGCCGGCAAAGGTTACGGGCAGGTTCGGGTCTTCCGGCAGCAGGCCTTCGATATTGTTGTAGCCGCCGCGAAGGTAGAAGACGCCGCCATTGGAAGGAAGCTTTCCGCCCTGGATATCGGTGAAGGCCTGGCTCAGGTTGTGCAGGTGCGGGGTGATCTGGGGATTATTGGAGACATAGCCAAAGTACTGCGGGCCATTGTGATGGGCGATGTAGTCCGTCAAGGGCTCTCCGGCGGGCGCTGTGGTTCCTGTTGGGATGTAGCCCTGCTGATACCAGCCCCAGTTGGTCGGCAGCTGTCCACTGGCTGCCAGTTCCTGGATGTCCTTCTCGATGTCGGTGAGATCAACCTGTGGCTGCGAGTCCTGCCCGGTGAGCGTGCCGGCTTCGTTGCCCATAAAGCTCAGCGGCAGCGAGGCAAAGGTGAGATTGATTTCAGGGTTGCCACTGGGCGGGTTGGCCGGCTGGTTGCTGCCAAAGAAGTCCAGCTGCGAGCCCCAGAACGGGTCGCCGTCGCTGACGACAGGAACGCCGTTGCCGCTAATGGAGCCGAAGGCCTTAGTGCTGTCCTCCGGGTGCTTGACCCATTGGGTCTCGCCGGACTGGCCGGCAATCATGGCGATGGCGTTCGGCGTAGAGGCGGAGAGGACGGTCTGGTGGAAGTCGTCGAAAAGGGTGAAGCGGTCGGCGTAGTTCCACATGACCGGCGCGGTATTGCAGTCAATGTGCCCCATGACGAGTTCGCCCATTTGTTTGGATTTGAGGGAGGGCGTGGCGCTGGGTACGCCGTTGTTCAAGGTCAGGCCTTCTTCGGCGAGCGCGTAGCCATCGTTCTTGGTGATCCCGTTCGTGAAGTCAATTTTCTGGATGTAGGCCGTATGGGAGTGGTTCACCGAGTCCGTATCGGCGGGGTAAAGCGGGACGGTCTGGTTGGCGCTGTTGACGACAGTCTGCGGAATGCGGAACGGCTGGATGGTGCCCACGGTTCCATCCGTGTTCACGATCGGCTGATAGAAGCCCGGCGTCTGGGCGGGCGGCTGCGAGTAGAGGCCGTGCGCGCCGGGGTAGGTGCCGAAATAGAAGTCGAAGGACCGGTTCTCCTGAAAGAGCACGAACACGTACTTGACCCTTTGCTTCAGGAGGGCAATTTTCTGCGCCTGGGTCAGGGTGACCTCCTTCGTCGGGTCGACGATGACGGCATTGACTGCGGCGTTCGACCGAGGTGCGATGGTGACGGTGGTGCTGGTGGTCTGGGCTCCTGCCAGGCTGCACGGGAGCAGGGCGACATAAGCCGCCATCAGGGCAGGGATCTTGCTGCGAGTCTTCTTCATGCGCATATTCTCCAAAGGGAAAAACATCTGCACGGAGGCCAGCGGGGGATCGAGCTTGCGGGCAAAGGTGCTCTCCTAATGAACAGCAGGCACATCACAAACGTGTAAATACGGCAATAACACTTCGGCCTGCCTGTAGGTAGACGTGGGACGCCTGCCGGACGCCGGGGCGTGCCCAGCGGTTTTGCTGTGGTCATAATCCCGGGTTCCCGCTGTTTCCGGTCCGGCTGCAAACGTCTTCGTGGGCGGGGGAAACGGCATCTACCTCGTTGTGATGGACAGTACCAAATTTCATGCCAAACCCCTGCTGAACACACCGCGGGCGTTCGTTCCCGATACATGGATACAAATAGACGGAACCAGGATAGCCGTGGAGACAGGCGAGCCTTTGATCGATGCGATCAATCGGAAGGCAGCGATGCAGGGCATTACCGGCATTCCGCAGGTCTGTTATCTGCCTCCCATGGGGCCGATCGGCAGCTGCGACACATGCATCGTCGAGGTGAACGGGGAGCTGGTGCGGTCGTGCGGGGCGCAGGTTACGGCGGAGCTGGTGGTGGAGACGGCCAGCGATCGGGCCGATGTGGCCAAGCGCGAAGCTTTCGACCGGATACTGGAGAACCACAACCTGTACTGCACCGTGTGTGACAACAATAACGGCAACTGCACTGTGCATAACGCGACGGCCGAGCTCGACGTACAGCACCAGACACGCGAATTTCGCACCAAGGGCTACCTGCAGGATCACTCGAACCCGTTCTACCGGTACGACCCCAGTCAATGCATTCTGTGCGGACGCTGTGTGGAGGCCTGCCAGAACGTGCAGGTGAATGAAACATTGACGATCAGCTGGGATCGCGAGATGCCGCGCGTGATGTGGGATGGCGGAGAGAAGATTGAGGGCTCAAGCTGCGTAAGCTGCGGGCACTGCATTACGGTATGCCCGTGCAATGCGCTGATGGAGAAGGGCATGGTCGGGCACACGGGTTACCTGACCGGGCTGCCGCCGAAGGTGCTCGACGACATGATTGACGCGGTAAAGAAGATTGAGCCATCGACGGGGTATCCGGCCATTCTCGCGCTGTCCACCATGGAAGCCGAGATGCGGAAGCAGCGCGTGAAGCGCACCAAGACGGTCTGCGCCTACTGCGGTGTGGGTTGCAGCTTCGACATCTGGACGCGGGACCGGCACATTCTGAAAGTGGAACCCGAGCATGGCCCGGCGAACGGGATCTCTACGTGTGTCAAGGGTAAGTTTGGCTGGGACTACGCCAACTCGCCGGACCGGCTGACGAAGCCGCTGAAGCGGGTGGGCGAGAGCTTTGTAGAGATCGAGTGGGATGAAGCGATTGCGATGGTGCGTGATCGCTTTACGCAGATCAAGGCCGAGCATGGGCCGGATGCGCTGGCGTTTATCGCTTCTTCGAAGTGCACGAACGAAGAGAGCTACCTGATGCAGAAGCTGGCGCGGGCGGTGA
>CAXUDN010000020.1:0-48007 GCA_964249715.1 uncultured Acidobacteriaceae bacterium | reverse complement strand
GCGTTGAGCGAGGAGTTCGACGTGGAGATCTGGCGCGATGGGTTTGCGTGGGAGATGGATTACTCCAAGGGCGATCCGATCAGTGAACTGCGCAAGATGGGGCCTTCGAAACGGAAAGGGACAAAGGTCCACTTTCTTCCGGACAAGTCGATCTTTACGGTGCATGAGTACAACTACGACACGCTGCAGAGCCGGTTGCGGCAGCTGGCGTTTTTGAACAAGGGCATTGAGATCACGCTGACGGATGAGCGCACTTCCGACGCGAAGACGGGTGAAGCGAAGACGCAAAGCTTCAAGTTCAACGATGGCATTGCGGGTTTTATCAAGCACCTGAACAAGGGCAAGCAGGTGCTGCATGAGAAGCCGATCTACATGGAAGCGGAGAAGGGTTCGCTGGTCATGGAGATATCGCTGCAGTACAACGACTCGTACACGGATACGATCTTCAGCTTTGCGAACAACATCAACACGGTGGATGGCGGAACACATCTGTCGGGGTTCAAGTCGGCGCTGACCCGGACGATCAATGCGGTGGGGCAGAGCATGGGGCTGTTCAAGGATGTGAAGGAGAACCTTGAGGGCAAGGATGTGCAGGAGGGGCTGGTTGCGGTGATCAGCGTGAAGCTGCCGCAGCCTCAGTTTGAGGGGCAGACGAAGGGCAAGCTGAACTCCGATGTGGCGGGGGACGTGCAGCAGTTTGTGAATGAGCGGCTGGGGGCGTTTCTGGAGCAGAACCCGCAGGTGGCGCGGAAGATTATTTCCAAGGCGATCGACGCGGCGCGGGCGCGGGAGGCGGCGCGCAAGGCGCGCGATCTGACCCGGCGCAAGGGCGCGCTGGATGGTGGCGGGTTGCCGGGCAAGCTGGCGGATTGCTCGGAGCGGCGGCCGGACATGTGCGAGCTGTACCTGGTCGAGGGTGAGAGCGCCGGCGGAACGGCCAAGCAGGGTCGTGACCGGAAGTTCCAGGCAATTTTGCCGCTGAAGGGCAAGATTCTGAACGTGGAAAAGGCGCGCTACGACAAGATGCTGGGGCATGAAGAAATCCGCGCCATGATTACGGCGCTGGGTACGGGCATTGGCAAGGATGACTTCGACTATGCGAAGCTGCGTTATGGGAAGTTGATCCTGATGACCGATGCCGACGTGGACGGATCGCACATCCGGACGCTGCTGCTGACGTTCTTTTTCCGGCACATGGGTGAGTTGATCAAGCGGGGAAATGTGTACATTGCGCAGCCGCCGCTGTACCGGATCAAGAAGGGCAAGTTTGAGCAGTACATCAAGGATGACCGCGAATATGTGCAGGTGATGGTGAAGCGCGCGTCGGATGGCATGGTGATCCGGTATGGAGAAGGTGGAGCGCGGCTGGAGGGTGCGGAGCTCTCGAAGTTCATGAGCCAACTGGACGACTACCTTGGGCACTTCGACAAGGTGAATAAGCGGCTGCGCAACGACGAGGTCGTGCGGGCATTCGCGGAGATTTTTGCAAATGAGGGCAAGGACCCGGCAAAGCGTGCGGATTTCGAGACACCTGACAAGCTGGAGGTGTTGCGGGCGCGGTTGACCGAGATGGCGCGGCACTGGCAATTCCGCGCGGTGGGCCAGGTGCAGATGGATGAGGAGCACCGGACATATTCAATCAGCTATACGGACGCGCAGGGGGCGGTGCGGACGATCGATTGGGCACATGCGAGCGCGCCGGAGTCGCGGCAGTTGTTGAGCAAGCAGGCGTCGCTGGGTGATGCGCTGAAGGGGCCGTTCCACATTGAGTATGCGGCTGGATCTGGAAAGGGCGGCGACCCGAAGAAGGCGGACACGGTCGTGAATCTGGCGCCTTCGCAGGAGGAGTTGGATGAGGCCGATGAGGTGGAGCAGGAAGAGGGTGTGAACGAGACCATTGCGGCGGCTCCTGGGACGATGGCCGAGGAGAAGCCCGGGAAGCGGCAGGGGAAGGGTGCGCAGGATCCTGTCGAGAAGAAAACGGTGCGCGAGGTGTTCGATTTTGTGATCGAGCAGGGACGCAAGGAGTACCAGGTGCAGCGGTACAAGGGTCTGGGCGAGATGACGGCGGGGCAGCTGTGGGAGACGACGATGGATCCGGCGAAGCGGACGCTGCTGCAGGTGCGGCTGGAGGATATTGCGGCGACGGAAGAGATCTTCACGACGCTGATGGGTGAGGATGTGGAATCAAGGCGCAAGTTTATTGAAGAGAATGCGCTGGATGTGAAGAACCTGGATATCTAGTCGTGAGCGATGCCCTGGGCGATGGCGTGAAGACGATAGCGGCCCGGGGCATGGTGACAGCGGGCGGGGTGCTGGATTTTCCGTTGCTCACGGTAGAAGGCGGGCTGCTTACTTCTGTGCGGGGAATGGCCGCGGAGGAGTTTGAGCGGGTTGCGGTGACGCATCGTTTCGACGAGGGCGTACTGGCGCCGGCTTTTCTGGACATCCACCTCCATGGATGTGCGGGGTTTGACGTGATGGAGGCTACGGCCGAGGCGATGCGGGTTGTGGGGGCTTGCCTGGCGCGGCATGGCGTGGGGGCGTATCTGCCTACGACGGTCACTTCACCCCAGGACGATACATTGCGAGCGCTTGCTGGCCTGGCGAAAGAAATCGCGCGGGCTGAGGCGGGTGAGGGTGGCGATGGAGCCGTGCCTTTGGGGATTCATCTGGAGGGGCCGTTTCTTTCGGCGGCGAAACGGGGGGTGCACGCGGCGGGGTTGCTGCAGGCGCCTTCGGTGGGGGCGTTCCGGAAGCTATGGGAGGCGGCTGAAGGCCGAATTTTGTTGCTAACAATTGCGCCCGAGCTACCAGGGGCGCCCGAGGTGATTGCGGAGGCTACGGGTCTTGGGGTTCGGTGCAGCCTGGGGCATACGGATGCTACGTACGCTGAGGCGCGCGCGGGGTTTGGGGCGGGGGCGCGGTCGGCGACACACACGTTCAATGCGATGCGGCGGCTGGATCACCGGGATCCTGGCGTGACGGCGTTTGTGTTGGATGAAGAGGGGATGTATGCGGAGATCATTGCGGACGGGCTTCACGTAGATCCGGCGATGGTGCGGTTGTTCTATAAGGCCAAGGGGCCGGATCGAACAATCCTGGTGACGGATGGGATCAGTGCGACGGGGATGCCGGATGGGAAGTACAAGCTGGGGGAGATGGAGGTAGATGTCCTGGGAGGGCGGTGTACGGCGAACGGCGCGATTGCAGGGAGTACGTTGACGATGGAACGCGCGGTGCGGAACCTGATGGAGTTTACGGGGGCGGGGTTGGCGACCGCGGTGCGGGCGGCTTCGTGGAATCCGGCTCGGCTTTTGGATGTGGAGAAGAGCTGGGGCGTGCTGGAGGCGGGACGGGCGGCGACGTTTGCGGTGCTTTCAGCGGCGGGTGAGGTGATGGAGACGTTTGTGCAGGGGCGGCCAGCGGGAAGTGACCGGTAGCGGTGGGGCGGGTTGGGGACAGGGATGCGGTATGAGCGAAAAAAGTTTGGGGGCGAGCTAACTGGGCTTTGTCTGGTCTGTCCAAGCAACCAAAGGAACACTCAGGTACGTGGCAGCGTATTGGTGCGCAGCGATCGAGATTTACGCCGGTTGACGTGTGTGCGTTGAGGAGGCTTCAGAATGGAGCATGTCTTGTTGAGGTGTTGGGCTGTTTTCCGCCGTACCTCACTCGCGGTGGTTGCTGCGCTGCTGGCTGGCGTGGTGCCTGGGCTGGTGGCGCCGGGTGCGAGGGCGCAGGCGGCCGCTGCGCAGAGTGCGGGCATTGAGGGTACGTGGCAGGGTACGTTGCACTTACCGAACCAGGGTTTGCGGACGGTACTGAAGATTACGCAGGCGCCTTCTGGTCAGCTTGCAGCTCAGTTTTTCAGTATCGATCAGGGTGGGCAGGCCATTCCGGTCTCCACGACCGGCTTCAGCGGGGGAGTTCTGAAGTTCGCCATCACGGGTCTCGACCTCACCTATGAAGGCAAGATGGCTGTGGATGGGAACACGATCACGGGGACTTCCACGCAGGGAGGAAACGGGCTGCCGTTGAACTTCGAGCGTGCGACGCCTGCGACGGCATGGGAGATGCCGACGCCTCCGGCACCGATAAAGTCGATGGCTGCGGACGCCAATCCGAGCTTTGATGTGGTGACGGTGAAGCCCAGCAAACCGGACCAGCAGGGGGAGGGATTTCGTGTGCAGGGACGGCGGTTTAGTACGATCAATACTACCGTGATCAGCATGATGGATTTTGCGTACGGCACGCACCCGAAGCAGATTGTGAATGCGCCCGCGTGGATGTCAGAAGACAAATTCGACATTGAAGGAACACCCGATGCGGAGGGTGCGCCGAGTGACCGGCAGTGGAAGGGCATGCTGCAAAAGATGTTGGCCGAACGGTTTCAGCTGAAGTTTCATAAGGACAGCCGCGAGATGCCCGCCTACACGCTGACCCTGGCGAAGAGTGGTCCCAAGCTGGAGAAGAGTCCGGGCGATCCGAACGGGCTTCCGGGGTTGTTTTTCTCGCAGCTGGGAAACCTGCATGTGAACAACGCCAATATGGAGGATTTCAGCCACCTGATGCAGGAGGTCGTGCTGGACCGTCCGGTGGTGGATCAGACCAAGCTGGCGGGCCGGTGGAACTTCAACCTGAAATGGACGCCGGATGAGACGCAATTTGCCGGAGCGTTGGCGAGAGAGCCGAAGCCTGCCGAAACGGCGGATGCACCTCCACCCTTGTTTACGGCAATGCCGGAAGAGATTGGGCTGAAGCTGGACGCTGTGAGAACGGCGGTTCCCGTGCTTGTTATCGACCACGCAGCAAAAGTTTCCGAGAACTAGGCCATGGTGTTGCGCAGGCTACCTGTTGGAGCGTTGGGCGTTGTTGGGTTCGTCACGCTGTGCGCCGGCGCGCGCGCTTCGGAGTTTCGAGGCCGGGTTAGCTTTGGCGGTGTGCCTGTGCCTGGCGCGACGGTCACAGTGACGCAAGGCGCAAAGACGCTTACGGCTGTGACGGATGGGCAAGGGTTTTATTATTTTGCCGACCTGGCGGATGGGGCGGGGAAGCTGACGGTGCGGCTGTTTGGGTTTGCGCCGCTGACCGAGGATGTAACGATTGGGCCTGCAGTTGAACCGGCGAAGGTTGAATTGAGCATGCTGCCGCTGGACGAGATGCTGGCGCTGGCGAAGACGGTGCAGACGCTGCCGGTGGCGCCTCCGCCGGAGTTGCAGGCGCGCGCGGAGGCAGCGCCCAAGAAGGCGGCGGAGGAGGCTGCGCCGCCGATGCCGCACAGGGCGGAAGAGGCGGATGATGGGCTGCTGATCAACGGCAGCCAGAGTAATGCGGCTACGTCGAAGTTTTCGCTGGATCCAGCATTTGGGAACCGGCGAGCGGGGAGCAAGGCGCTGTATACGGGCGGCATCGGGGTGCATGAGGAGAATGCGGTGCTGGATGCGCGGCCGTACTCGCTGACGGGACTGGGGACGCCGAAGGATCAATTTAACAACCTGACGGGCGTGCTGACGCTGGGAGGGCCTTTGAAGATTCCGCGGCTGCTGCCGCATGGGCCTTACTTCAATGTGGCGTATGAGTGGACGCGGAACAGCAATCAGTCGACGCTGAGCGGGCTGGTGCCTACGACGGCGGAGCGGGCGGGGGATCTTTCGGGGTTGACCACGCCGCAGGGTCAGCCTTTGACGATCCTGAATCCGGTGACGGGGCTGCCGTTTACGGGGCCGGTTCCGGTGAGTCCGCAGGCGGCGGCGCTGCTGGGTTTGTATCCGCTGCCGAACATTGAGGGCAATACGAGTTATAACTACCAGACTGCCATCTTGAACCATTCGCATGCGGATGCGTTGCAGTTGCACATGGACAAAAGCGTGGGGCGCCGGGACACGTTTTCCGGTCAGTTTGCGTTTCAGAGTGTGCGGAGTAACTCGAACAACCTGTTTGATTTTCTGGATACGACGAACACGCTGGGAATGAACTCGGATGTGCACTGGACGCATGTGTGGCACCACGAGTTTTATGTGGACTGGGGGTTTCAGTACAGCCGCGAGCGGACGGAGGTGCGGCCGGCGTTTGCGAACCGGGAGAATGTGTCGGCGGCGGCGGGGGTTACGGGGAACGATCAGGATGCGCCGGACTGGGGGCCCCCTACGTTGGCGTTTTCGAGCGGAATTGCCTCGCTGACCGATGGTGTGAGGGCGTTCAATCGCAATCGTACGGATGGGTTAAGCGAATCTACGACGTGGACGCGGAACCGGCATAACTTGACGTTTGGTGGAGATTTTCGGCGGGGGGAGTACAACATCCTTTCGCAGCAGAACCCGCGGGGGACGTTTACATTCACGGGCGCGGCGACTTCGGGGACGGTGAACAGTACGAGTCCTACGCAGACCTCGGGATCGGATCTGGCGGACTTTCTGCTGGGTGTGCCGGATACGAGTGCGCTTGCCTTTGGGAATGCGGATAAATACTTCCGGCAGGGGGTTTATGACTTATTTGCGACGGACGACTGGCGGGTCCGGCCGGAGTTGACGATCAACGCGGGGATGCGGTGGGAGTATGGTGCGCCGCTGACGGAATTGTATGGGCGGCTGGTGAACCTGGATGTGGCAGGCGGCTTTGCGGCTGTGGGTCCGGTGCTGGCTTCGAGTCCGAAGGGGCCGCTGACGGGGGCGGCGTATCCGACGTCGCTGGTGCAGCCGGACAAGCACGGGTTTGAGCCGCGGATTGGGATTTCGTGGCGGCCGATCCCGGCGTCGACGCTGGTGGTGCGGGCGGGGTATGGGATCTATGACGACACGACGATCTATCTTTCGAGCGCGCAGGCGATGGCGCAGCAGTCGCCGCTTTCGAAGAGCCTGAGTATGCAGAACGGGGTCGCTTGTCCGCTGACGCTGGCGGATGGGTTTACGCCTTGCGGAACGTCGACGGTGGATCCGTTTGGGGTGGACCCGAATCTGCGGGTGGGGTATGCGCAGACGTGGAATTTGTCCGCGCAAAGGGATTTGCCGGGGGCGCTGGTGGCGATTGTGAGCTACCTGGGCGTGAAGGGAACGCATGGGGAGCAGGAGTTCTTGCCGAACACGTATCCGATCGGTGCGGTGAGCCCTTGCCCGGAGTGCCCGGAGGGGTTTGTCTATCGCACTTCGGGGGGAAACTCGTTAAGGAATGCGGGGACGGTGCAGTTGCGGCGGCGGCTGCGGAGCGGGTTTACGGCTACGTTGAATTACACCTATTCGAAGTCAGTGGATGATGATTCGGAGCTGGGTGGGCAGGGGCATGTGACGACTTCGGCGCTGGGGGAGACGCCGGCGACGGCTTCGCCTACGATTGCGCAGAACTGGTTGGATCTGCGGGCGGAGCGGAGTCCTTCGACGTTCGATCAGAGGCATTTGCTTACGTTGAACATGCAGTACTCGACTGGTGTGGGACTGCATGGGGGGACGTTTTACAGCGGATGGCGCGGGCGGGCGTTCAAGGACTGGACGATTACGAATGCGCTGACCGTTGGGAGTGGGTTGCCGGAGACGCCGGTGTATTTAGCGGCTGTACCGGGGACGGGCGTAACGGGTACGATTCGACCCGATGTGACGGGGGCGCCGGTGTATCGGAGTAGTGGGGGCTATTTCTTGAACTCGACGGCGTACACGGCGCCCACGGCGGGAGGATGGGGGAATGCGGGGCGGGACTCCATTGTGGGGCCCGGGCAGCTTACGTTGAATACATCGCTGGCGCGGACGATACGATTGCGGGACCCGATGAACCTGGATTTGCGGGTGGATTCAAACAATGTGTTGAATCATGTGAACTTTACGACCTGGAATACGACGATCAACAGCTCGACGTTTGGATTGCCGGTTTCGACGAATGGGATGCGCACGTTGCAGACTACGCTGCGGTTGAGGTTCTGATATGCGCAAGCTGCTGGGGTTGGTGATGTTGTGGTGTTTGCATGCGGGGGCGCAGGCCATTGGAGGCAATAGCACACCGGGAAAGGGTGACAGCTATACGCTGCAGGTGAAGTCGCAGCTTGTGGTGGAGACGGTGGTGGTGAAGGACAAGGCGGGCAAGTCGATTGACGGCTTGACGGCGAAGGACTTCACGCTGACGGAGGATGGGGTTCCGCAGAAGATCCGGTATTGCGAGCACCAGACGCTGCCTACGGATGCGACGCCCTTGGCGCCATCGAAGAGCGATGACGAACAGGTGAAGATCTATAAGCGGCTGGCGCGTACGCAGGTGAGCGCGGAGTCGAATGGGCAGGGGCAGTTCAAGGACAAGCGGCTGCTGACTCTCTACTTCGACATGAGCGCGATGCGGCCGGAGGATCAGCAGCGGGCCTTGTTTGCGGCAGAGAAGTTTGTTCGGACGCAGATGACGCCTGCCGATCTGATTGCGATCATGCGGTATGGCGGCGGATCCGTGGATGTGTTGCAGGATTTTACGGCAGACCGGAACAAGCTTCTGAGCATTCTTGAGACGCTGGTGGTGGGCGAGGGACAGGGATCAGCGGAGCAGCTTGACGATGCTTCGAGCGCCGATACCGGGGCAGCATTTGGGCAGGACTCGAGTGAGTTCAATATCTTCAACACGGACCGGCAGTTGTCAGCGTTGCAGACGGCAGCGCACATGCTGGGGCAGTTGAATGAGAAGAAGTCGTTGCTCTATTTTTCAAGCGGGCTGCGACTCAATGGTATCGATAACCAGGCCCAGTTGAGGGCGACAGTCGACGCGGCGGTGCGGGCTGGCGTTTCGTTCTGGCCGGTGGATGCGCGGGGGTTGGTGGCGTCGGCGCCGATAGGGGATGCGACGCAGGGATCGCCGGGGAACCAGGGGATGTATTCGGGTACGGCGGCGATGGCGGTGAGCGATACGTTTCAGCGGTCGCAGGACACGTTGTTCTCGCTGGCCGGGGATACCGGGGGTAAGGCGTTGTTTGATAACAACGACCTGACGCAGGGCATACGCAATGCGCAGCATGCAGTCAGCAATTATTACGTGCTGGAGTATTACACGTCGAACAATGCGTTGAATGGGCACTTTCGCAAGGTGAAAGTGACGTTGAATGGCAATGAAGAGGCGAAGCTTGACTATCGCGAGGGGTATTACGCGGAGAAGGAGTTTGGCAAGTTCAATGCGACGGATAAGGAGCGTCAACTTGAAGATGCGCTGATGCTGGGGGATCCGGTCACCGAGCTTACGGTGGCTATGGAGATTGATTATTTCCAGCTGAACCGGGCGGAATATTTTGTGCCGATCGTGGTGAAGATTCCTGGGCGTGAGTTGGCGTTGGCAAAGAAAGGTGGGGCGGAGCACACGCTCATTGACTTCGTTGTCGAGATCAAGGATGACGCCGGTGGGATGACGGTGAGCAATCTGCGGGACAACGTGAACATCAAGCTCACGGACGCGACGGCGGCAGAGCTGGCGAAGCGGCCGGTGGAGTATGACACCGGGTTTACGCTGCTGCCGGGGAGATACACGCTGAAGTTTCTGGCGCGGGATGATGAGACGGGGCGGATTGGGACGTTTCAGACGCAGTTTGTAATTCCGAATTTGAACAAGGTGCGCGAGGATACCGCGGCGAAGCGGCTGGCGATTAGTTCAGTGGTCTTGGGCAGCCAGCGGGTGGAGCAGAAGGATGCGCTGTTTGACGCGGAGAAGAACAAGGACAAGGTGAAGAATGCGTCGGCGAATCCGTTGGTGCAGGGAACCAGCAAGCTGATACCCAGTGTGACGCGGGTGTTTCGTACGGACAGGCAGCTTTACGTTTATCTGCAGGCTTACCAAGGGGCGTCTACGACGAGCACGCCGCTGGTGGCGTACGTGAGCCTGTATCGCGAGGGGAAGCCGGCGTTTGCGACGACTCCGATTGCCGTCAAGGCTCAGCCGAACAGCCGGCTGGGGGTTGTGCCGATCAGTTTTGACATCGGCCTGGGGCAGCTGACTTCGGGAGAGTACGACTGTCAGGTGAGTGTGCTGGATCCGGCTGGGCAGAAGGTGGCGTTCTGGTCGGGGCCGATTGTGCTGCTGCAGTGACGTTTGGTGATTGCTGGCGTGAACGATGTGCCCTGGAGGGCGATGTTGAAGTATGGAAAAGTTGGTTTGTGGAGCGGCATTGCTTTTTTGTCGATAGGCCTGGGCATGCCTGCGCAAACGGCGGAGAAGCTGCCGACGTACGACGTTGCAACGGTTCGCCCGAGTACTGCAGCAAACGACAACTCGAGTATCTGGACGCAGGATGCGACGTTCCGCACGGAGAATGTTCCGTTGAGGGACTTGCTCCAGCAGGCGTTCGGGGTTCCGCGAAATGTGATCTTTGGGCTTCCCGGTTGGGCGGAGAGCGCGCGCTTCGATATCAACGCGAAGATCCTTGACCCTGACATGGGGATATTGAAGAAGCTGAAAGCGGAGCAGCGGCGGGCGATGCTGCTGGCTCTTTATGAGGAACGGTTCGGCCTGCGATGGCACTTTGAGACGAGGGTGATGACAACCTACGAATTGGTGTTGGCCAGAGAGGGGTCCAAGCTGGAGGCTGCTGCGGGAACCGGCGACCACGACTCGATGAGCATGAACAACAGCGACCTGACAGCCAAGGGAGTTCCCGTGTCCTCGTTGACACAGGTTCTTGCGGCAGAGACGGAGCGCCCTGTGGTGGATAAGACGGGGCTTGCCGGGAAATATGATTTCCGTCTGAAGTGGACGCGGGAGGCGGGCGCGGGTTCGGCGGATGCGGGGAAGGATGCCGATGCGCCCCCGGCGTTGTTTACGGCGTTGCAGGAGCAGCTTGGGTTGAAGCTGCAGACTGGAAAGGATCCGGTGGAGGTCGTGGTGATCGACCGGATCGAGGCGCCCTCGGCGAACTGAGGGTAGAAGTCGCGCGGGGGCGTTCGAGAAGTAGCGTGCTAGTTGCCTTGCGGGGAAGGGGTGGCGGCGGCGGCTGTTGTGGGGGCGGCCTTGAGGATGATGGTTTCCTGGTCCTTGGATTCGAACTGGGAGTAGAACTTGCGAAGGTCGGGGTACTCGTTGGGCATCATGAGAACGGCCCCGAAAGCGAAGTTGCGGCGGGTGGTGATACTGGTCGGAGCCTGGGCGACATCGATGTTGTAGAAGCCAGTGTTAGGCAGGTTGAATTTGGCCTGGGCAGGAACTGCTTCGACGGCCATCTCGTGCGGCAGGTTGAGGCGAACCGCATCCTGTGTGTACCAGGGGTAGTGGAAGTCTACGGCGAGTTCGCGTTTCTCGTGCGGGAAGGTGGCGGACTCATTGACGAGGAAGATATCGGCGGGAACCATGAGGCGTTTGCCCACCGGATTTCCGATGCTGCCGGTGACCTTGTAGCTGACGACGAGGGGTTTTCCGTAATCGGCCATGTCCTTGACATCGGAGACTTCGATTTCGAGTGTCTTGGGGAGGATCTCTTCTGCGTGGTGGCGGAGGTCCTTGCGGATGCCTTCTTCGTCGCTGCGCAGCGCTTCCTGGCGCCAGCGGAGTGCGGGTGAGCCGGTGAAGGTCAAATCGACCTTTCCAGTGATCTGACCGTGAGCGTCCATGGTGAGGTTGGCGATGCGGGTGACGTGGTTGTCTTTGTAGGGTGTGCCGGGAGTTTGGACGATGGAAGTGTTGTTGCCGTCGGTCTGGCGAACGCCCTGGATGTAGGTGTGCTGCCAGGCGAGTTGGCCGTAGGGGCAGAAGCGGGAGCCTGGGTCAAGGAAGAGATCTTTGCCATCCACGGAGACGATGGCAATGACATCGTCGAGCTGGTGGATCTCCATCCAGTACGGGGTGAAGAGGCGTTCGGAGCGGTCGGGGACGTACATGGCCGAGGCATTAAGGCCAGCGGTGCGGGCCATGCCAATAAAGAGTTCGGCGAGTTGGTTGGGGGTGCCGCGGCCGTGGACCAAGAGGTCCGAGGCGACTTTGATCTGGCCCATGCCGGCGGCTTTATCTTCGCTTTGGCCGTGTTCGCGGGTGAACTGTGTGTTTTCGAGCGCCATAACGGCCGCGTAGATTTTTCTCAGCTTCTCGTCGGGGGTGGAAGCGCCGGCGATGGCCTTATTGGTGGCGTCTTTGAGCGCACCATTCTGGGAAGCGAAGCTGTTGACGTGCTTGGACCACTGTTTGCCGGCGGCCTGCCAGTATTCTTCGCGCGTGCGGTAGGGAGTGAACGCGAAGTGCACGCCGTAGCTGAAGCTATCCAGGGGCGGCATGTGCTCTTCTTTGACGCGCGGAGGAACGTCCTTGACGTGGACTTCATAGACGTTGGAAGGGCCGTGGCCGACCATCGAGGAGAGTGGGGGGGTGGCGTGGGTTTCGATCTTCACTCCTTCGGGGAGGACCGGGAACCAGGAGATGGAGGTGATGAGTTTCTGGTCTTCGTCGAGGAGTTGTTCGGTGGTGGGCCACCAGGCGAAGTGAGCTTCCTTGACGAAGATGTCGTCCTGAATGCGCCAGGTGGGGGATTCGAAGTAGTTATCGCTGATTCGGACGGCGTAGCGGTACTCGATGATGCTGCCGACTTCAACGTCGGGGAGGGTGAAGACCTTTTCCTGGACCTTGTAGCCGTCCCCCTTCTCGATGACCTTGAGGTAGGGCTTTCCGGTGAAGGGAATGATCGTGCCGTCCGGATGGATGGTGCGACCGGTGATGTCGTCCACGTTTTTGCTATCGCCACTGAGCCAGCCGCCGCCGGTGCTGAGGTAGGGCAGTTCGACGTTGGCGTACTTTTTTCCTTCTTCGGTGAGGATTTTGACGCGTTCGTAGTGGACCCTCGAATGCAGGTCGTCCTTGGTAAGGTCTTCGCGAAAGAGGACGACGGCGGGCGCGCCTGGATAGCCGGGGAGGGACGTCATGGAAAGCTCGTCCCTGGTTGGCTGCTTGAAGTCGACGGCGTATGCGGGGTGGATAATGGCGCCCAGGAACAGGACGGAACCGGCAAGGAGCAGGTGGGCGCGGAGGCCGATTTTTTGTGCTGACTGAGAGCAACCTGTAAGGGACGTGCGGGACATGGGGGAATGGCTCCTTGCGGTGCAGTTCGAAGGCGAAAGTGAGGAGAAGGGGACCATCAGTTCGCCCGCTTCAGGATCGCGCGACTGTCTTCGTCGGAGGCGATCAGGCTGACGAGTTTTTGTAGGTCCGGGTATTTGTCCGGTGCAAGGGTGACCTGGTTGACGCGGTAGGTGCGGCTGTAGTGCAACGTGTGGCCTTGGAGCAGGGTCGAGCTTTCATAGCTGGCGAAGCCGACATCGAGTTTTATGGGATCGGGGAGTTCGTCGACGGTGTAGCCCTCGGGGAGTTCGATATCGAAGCTGTCGTGGGCCTGCATGGTTTCGCCGAGGTCGACGGTGAATTTGCGTTGCTTGCGGTCGATGGGCATGCAATCGGAGCCGAGGACGCGGGGGCGGACCATGAGCAGAGGACCCGTAGCGGCAGCAAAATGCTCCGCGGCGAGGCCGTAGGAGAGGGCTACATCCTGGTTGAGGGCCTGCACGTTGTCGGCTTTGACATCGGTGATGGAGACGGCCATGAAGTCGCGGGCGATTTGCCTGTCGATGTAATTTTGCTGCTGTTTGCCGTCGAGCGCAAAGACGTAGCGATCGGCTTCGGCGCGGTCCCCGAAGCGCTTCTCGGTGACCTTGCCTTTGAGGCTGCCGTCTGCTGTGAGGGTGAACGTTCCGGAGCGTTCTATGCGGTTGAGGTCGGGGCTCAGGACGGGCAGCTGAATGAGTTGGCTGGCCGAACCTTCCACAAGGACGGCGTAGCTGCCCTGGAGATTGCTTTCGAGCTGACCGAAGGGTGTGAGGTCCCAGGTTGGATCAAAGATGAGATAGCGCTTGCCGGTTTGCGCTGTGATGACGCTGCGAAGCTTGGGTGACTTGTAGCCGTCGGGGAGCTCAATGGCGGCGATGGCGTGGTTGGCGATGATGGAGGGCGCGTCGGGGTCGATGACGCCGCGGTCGGTGTCGACGAGGACTAGGGCGCTGTGGACGCCCACGGTGGAGAGCATGGCCGAGAGAAGCGTGGCTTTGTCTTTGCAGTCGCCGTAGCGGCCATGGAAGATGTCTTTGGCGTAATGAGGCTGTTGGCCACCGATGCCGATGGCGATGGCGACATAGCGGATTTGCTTCTGGACAAATTCGCCGATGGCTTCGGTTTTGTCGTAGAAATCGGTCTTGCCGGCGGTGAGTTCGGCGGCTTTGGCGGCGATCTCCGGTGAAGCGGCCGTGCGGTCGTGAGAGAGTGCTTCATACCACTGGCCGATGCCCTGCCAGGTACCTTCCTGGGGCAGGGCCAGGCCTGGGCCGCTGTAGTGAACGGTCATGCGGGAGGTGAGCGCGTCCGCGCTTGGGGCCAAGGGGATCTCGGAGAGATCGAGTGCGGGTTCGTGGTCCATCTGCCAGCGGAGTGCGCTGTTGGGGAGTTCGGTGGGTTCGACTTTCTTGTGGCGCGCCCAGGTGGTGTTGTAGTGAAAACCGGGCGGAAGGGCGAGGGTGAAGCTTTGGTTCACGCGGGGAAGCTCGTCCTGAAAGGACCAATTGGCTTCGGCTATATAGGGGCGCATGCGTTGTTCGTACTCGACGGCGACAACGCCTCCCGGATCGCGGCCGGGAGGTTCGGCGGCACGGGCGCGCTCGTCGGAGTAGAGTTCGCCGCTACTGCCCGAGGCTCCCAGATCGACCATCTCGTTGTCCCTGACGGCGTACTCGTGGCCGGCCGGGTCGATGCTCCAGACGTGGAAGGAGGTGATTTTGCAGTCATTGGAATACCAGACGTGTGCGATGCCGTATTCACGGCCCTGGGGGCGGAGGATTTTGGTGACCTGGCGGACATGGATGGTGGCGCGACCGTCCGGGGCGACGGTGTAGGTTTCTTCGTCGAGAAGGACAACAGCTTTGGTGGAGGGGGGCAGGGCGGGCAATGTCTGAGTTGCGGCCGCACGAACCCAGTCGGGGACGGCGTTGCTGGCGTGGAGCTGGGCAGAGGCGCCGAGTAAGGCGATGGCTGAGAAGCCGCTTCGCAGCATGCGCCGAAGGGGAAGCAGATGGACGCGAGACAGCAAGGCTCTGGAGGTGCAGGGGGCCGTCGCGGAATGGCATCTCTGGGCGAGGTGGGGCCGGAAGTGCATGGTGCGCTATTCCTGGACGCGAAAACTTGTTCCGCTCGGCGTGCAGGTCCTTCGGGAAGATTTGGTAACAAGCCTTATATCGCATGGGCTGGCAAGGAGCAAGGCCCCGTTGGTTCCAGGCGTAACACCAAAGTATGCACTGGAGCGGATCCCGGCGGTTGGCTGCGCTTACCGCGCAGCGATGCTCTGAGGGCGGTATAGCACCGTTGGGGAAGGGGTTGCGTCGTCAGTGGGATGGGAAGCCCTCCATGTTCTGAATAGGGTCGAAGTTGCTTGGGTCACATTACCTCAGTTTGTTACGCCCTGGTTACGAGGGGTGTCTCCGCAGCGAGCCTTGTTGAGCTTCGCCAAAGGCTGCTGCCTGCTCGCTGCCCAAAGCTGCTTTGCGATGTGCAGGAGGGCTGGAAATGACGGCCTACCGCGACGCAGCAGTTTCTCCCATTCCGACTTTCGCAACACGTAAAGGCCTTGCCTTGAAGAACACACGGTGCTCCATGATCGCAAACGACGGTACTAGGATCTCTCACGAAAACACACAAGCCATCCCGGTTGGGGCGGGGGCACGGCGCTCGACGGCGCGCGGGCCGCGGGGCGGCCTATGGCTGTTTACGGTTCTGTGTGTGTTGTTGATGGCGGGTAGGATGTCTGCGCAGACGGCGCGAGTGGCCGGTGAGGTGACGAACTTCGGGTCAACGCTAACCAATGCGGCGGCGGTTGCTTTGGATTCCTCACGTAATGCGTATGTGCTGACTACAGGGAGCGGGAGCGCGGTTTATAAAGAAACGTTCAATAGCACGACGGGTGTGTATACCGAGACGCAACTGTTTACGGTGACCGTTGGGACCGATCCTGGGATCGCCGTCGATAGCACAGGCGCGAACATCTTTGTGGCGACGGGCGGGAACAAGACCGTTGTTCAATACACCGGCGCGGGTACGAGCTATACGCCGGGCAATACTGCCTTCACAGGATTCACCGGGATGACCTCGGTTGCCGTGGATGCAACAGAAAACGTCTACGTCGCGGATGCCGGCAGCGGGAATCTTTACAAAGAGACATACTCGGGGAGTGCATATAGCCAGGCGCAGATTGGCACTGGCCTGGGCAGCATTGCCAACCTGGCAATCGATGCCAGCGGCAATCTTTTCGCGAGCACGACGGCTAACCTGTTTTACAAGCTCACCGGCAGCGGAACGACTTACACGAAAACCGCCCTTGCGGTGCCCGGCTTTACCGCGCTCACGGTGACCGGACTGGCTGTGGATGCGAACGACGATCTGTTTGTCTCCACGAGCGGCGCGGATGTGTGGGAGAGCCTACCGAGCGGCACCGCAACGTACACGACGTCGCCGTATTACCAGTACACCGCGTCGGCTGTGGTTCTGGACAGCCTGGGCGACGTGTATCTGGTGAGTGCGGCGCAGCCGGTTGGGACGCTGCTGACGGTGGGTAGCGGGTATTTGAATTTTGGTTCTGTAGGGCCCGGGACTCCGCCTACGATGACGATCGCGTTTACGTTGACTTCGGCGACCGGGACGACCCTGGGTACGCCAACTGTCGTGACGCAGGGCTTGACGGGCTATGATTTCGCGGTGGGCACGGGCGGCACGTGCGCCGGATTGGCCGTGACGCAAGGCAACAGCTGCACCGTGGTGGTGCAGTTTGCGCCACAGGCCTCGGGGTCTCGCCTGGGTGCGGTGAATTTGATTGCCGGCAGCAAGACGCTTGCCTCCAGCTTTCTGGGGGGCGTTGGGTTTGCACCGTTGGCGGCTTATCAGTCGGTGACGCTGTTGAACACGATCGCTTGCCCCTCTACCTGCGGCAGCAGCTTGCCGAATGGTTTGAGCAATGGCCGTGGCATTACGGTCGATCCTGCAGGCAATGTGTGGGTGGCGAACAGCACGGCAGCGCAAATTTTGAAGTTTCCGGCGGGATCGCAGACCCCCATCAAGTTCGCCACCAGCAGCACCTGCCAGCCAGTAGGAACGGCCATCGACGGGGAAGGCAACGTGTTCTACACCTGTAACGACGAGACCAACATGTATGAGTTGGTGGGGGGTGCGGGAACGCCGGTAAGCATTCCGGTGGGGGTCTCGACGGACGATCACTTGAGCGTGGATGCGGCGGGCAATCTTTATCCCACGTCGTATCAGCCTAGCAACTACTTCCTGAAGATCGCAGCAGGAACACATGCCGTGAGTGTGATTGCGACGGCACCCAGCAATGCGCGCTTTGTGGGCGCGGTGACGGATGCGGCCGGCAATACGTTTGCTCCGGACTATAACAACGACATTCTGTACGAGCTTCCTGCCGGTTCCAATACGCTGATCACGCTGTTCTCGGGCGCCCCTTTGCAAGCGCCACATGCCATCGCCGAGGATGCTGCTGGAAGTCTCTACGTCACGACAACGGTCCCGGGTACATCGGGCAACGGAACTTCGCCCTTGCTGCGATTTGCGGCTGGCAACTACACAGCGACTCCTGCCTCGCTCTCCGTACCTGGCGGCGACAGTTTGTATATCACGCCGGATGGGGACTTCTACACCGTGTACACCAACAGCACGCTGGCGGTGTACACGCGCAGCATCTTTTCGCTGACGTATGCAGATACCGCGGTGGGACAGACGAGTGCTTCGCAGACTGTGACGCTCGAGAACGACGGCACGGCGCCGCTTACGATTGCTCCGCCGTCTTCGGGGACGAACCCGAGTGTCTCGTTGAACTTCAGCTATGTCTCAAATTCGACCTGCCCTGAGCTTTCGAATGCGTCAGCCTCGTTCACGCTCGGCGCCGGAAGCTCGTGCACGCAGATTGTGGAGTTCACGCCGCAGCAGGAGGGCTCGGTCTCCGGGTCGCTGGTGACGACGGATAATTCGGCGAATGTCGCAGGCTCGGCGCAAACGATCAAGATGACCGGAACGGCGACCCAGGGGACGCCAACGGTTTCTGTCCCGAATGTGACAGGAACGCTGGGGCAGAGTGTGACCTTGACAGCCACGGTGAGCGGTGGCGGTACGGCTCCGACGGGCGCAATCAGCTTTGTTGTGGGCAGCGGGCCTACGGTGACGAGCACCACGAGCCAATGCAGCACCGCGACGGGGTCGGAGACCTGCACGGTGACGTACCCGACAAGCTCAGGGCTGGTAGCGGGCAGCGATACGATCACGGCAACCGTAGCAGCGGATACGAACTACCTGACCGCCAGCGGGACGGGAACGCTGACGCTGGCTCCGGCGGTGACCGCGAGTGCGGTGACTTCTTCGTTGAATCCGTCGACGTACGGAACTTCGGTGACGTTCACGGCGAAGGTGACTTCGGGGTATGGGACACCGACGGGTTCGGTGACGTTTCTTGACGGGTCGACGGCGCTTGCAACGGTTTCGCTGAGTTCCGGGCAGGCGACCTATAGTACGTCGACGCTGCTGGGCGGAAGTCACGCGATCACGGTTTCGTACGGCGGCTCGACGACCTTCGCAACATCGACTTCAACACCGGTGCTGACACAGGTTGTCAATACTGTGACACCGACAGTCTCGGTGACGAATGTTTCGGGAACGCTTGGCCAGAATGCAACGGTGACGGCCACGGTGACCGGGATAGGGGTTGCGCCGGCGGGTGCGGTGAGCTTTATTGTGGGCTCCGGAGCCCCCGTGGCGGCGACCTGCACGGCGGGCACGAACTCCGAGACGTGCACGGCTTCGTACCCGACGAACACTGGGGTGGTGGTCGGCGCAAACACAATCACCGCGTCAGTGGTTGCGGACACAAACTACAAGGCGGCCAGCGGGACGGGAACGCTGACGCTGGCGCCGGCCGTGACGACGAGCGCGGTGACCTCCTCGTTGAATGCTTCCACGTACGACAGTTCGGTGACCTTTACCGCGGCTGTGAGTTCGAGCTACGGGACGCCGACGGGTTCGGTGACGTTTTATGACGGGATGACCGCGCTGAAAACGGTTGCGCTGAGCAACGGTTCAGCAACCTACACAACGTCGACACTGCTTGGCGGCAATCACTCGATCACGGTGCAGTACGGCGGAGTGACGAACTTCGCGAAATCCACGTCAACTCCTGTCCTGACGCAGGTGGTCAACCCTATTGCGCCGACCGTCTCTGTGGCGAATGGTACGGGCGTTCTGGGCCAGAATGCGACGCTGACAGCGACCGTGACAGGCGGTGGTGTCGCACCGGCGGGCGCGGTGAGCTTCACCGTGGGCAGTGGTGCTTCGGTGCCTGCGATTTGCACGGCTGGGACGAGTTCCGAGACGTGCACGGCTTCGTACCCGACGAATACGGGTGTCTCCGCAGGAGCCAACACGATTACAGCCTCCTATACCGCGGACGGGAACTACACAGCGGCGACCGGGACCGGAACGCTGACCATGGCTGGGGCGACGACTACAAGTTCGGTGATGTCTTCGGCAAATCCGTCCACGTATGGGAGCCCGGTAACCTTCACTGCGACGGTCGCTTCGGGCTATGGAACGCCCACCGGATCCGTGCAGTTCCTGGACGGCATGACGGTCCTGGCTACTGTGCCGTTGAGTTCCGGACAGGCGAGCTACACGACCTCTTCGCTGCTGGCTGGCAGCCACCCGATCACGGTAGCTTTCGTTGGATCGACCAGCTTTGCGGCATCGACGTCGTCTCCTGCGCTGAGTCAGGTGGTGAACAAGGTTGCGCCAACGGTGTCAGTGGCGAATGTTTCGGGCACGCTGGGGCAGAGTGCATCGCTTTCGGCAACGGTGACAGGAGTTGGCGTCGCCCCGACGGGCGCTGTGAGTTTTGTTGTGGGCAGCGGGGCTTCGGTAGCGGCGACCTGCACGGCGGGGACGAACTCCGAAACCTGCACGGCTTCCTACCCGACAGGAACGGGAGTGGCTGCGGGCGCGAATGCGATTACCGCGTCCTATACCGCGGATGCCAACTACACGGCGGCCAGTGGAACTGGAACGTTGACCATGGCACCAGCGACGACGGCGAGTTCCGTGGTGTCTTCGCTGAATCCCTCCACCTATGGAACGTCAGTGACGTTCAACGCGACGGTGACATCCGGATACGGTACGCCGACGGGTTCCGTGAGCTTTAGTGACGACGGCACGGTGTTAGCGACAGTTCCCCTGAGCGGAGGAAAGGCGAGCTACGCAACGTCGGCGCTGTTCGTTGGCAATCATCCGATCACAGTGACGTTCGGTGGATCCACGAGCTTTGCTACGTCGACTTCGTCTCCCGCGTTGAGCCAGGTTGTGAACAAGATCGCACCGACAGTGTCAGTCACGAATGCCTCTGGAACACTGGGGCAAAGTGCGACGTTGACAGCGACGGTGACCGGCGTGGGTGTCGCGCCGACAGGAGCCGTGAGCTTCATTGTGGGCAGCGGGGCTTCGGTGCCTGCTACTTGCACAGCTGGAACGAACTCCGAGACGTGCACGGCGACCTACCCGACGAACACGGGAGTGATTGCAGGCGCGAACACGATCACGGCCTCCTACACAACGGATGCGAACTACACGGCGGCAACAGGAACCGGCACGCTGACGCTGGCAGGCGCGGCGACCACGAGTTCCGTGGTGTCGTCGTCGAACCCGTCCACGTATGGATCGCCTGTTACCTTCACGGCGACGGTGGCCTCAGGGTACGGCACACCCACCGGGTCGGTGACGTTCTATGACGGAACGACCCCGCTGAAGACGGTTGCGCTGAGTGGCGGCTCGGCCAGCTACACGACATCGACGCTGCTGGGCGGCAATCATTCGATCACCGTGCAATACGGTGGTGTGACGAGCTTTGCCGCTTCGACTTCATCACCGGCGTTGGCGCAGGTTGTGAATGCCGTTGCGCCGACTGTGTCGGTCGCCAATGTCTCTGGAAGCTTGGGGCAGAATGCAGTGCTTACGGCAACCGTGACGGGGGTTGGCATCGCGCCGGCGGGCGCGGTGAGCTTCGTGGTGGGCAGCGGTGCTACCGTGCCGGCGACCTGTACGGCGGGATCGAACTCTGAGACCTGCACGGCGTCGTACCCGACCGGCACGGGAGTGGTTGGGGGCGCAAACACGATTACGGCTTCCGTCGCCGCAGACACGAACTACCAGGCGGCGAGCGGAACGGGCACGCTGACGATGGGACCCGCCTCGACGACGAGCACGGTAGCTTCTTCGCAGAACCCTTCGACGTACGGGACGTCTGTGACCTTTACGGCAACAGTGGCCTCAGGCTACGGCACGCCAACGGGATCGGTCACGTTCAGTGATGGCGGCACGGCGCTGACGACAGTTCCGTTGAGTGGTGGCAAGGCGACGTATGCGACCTCGACGCTGTTGGTTGGAAGCCATCCGATCACGGTGACCTTCGGCGGTGTAGCGAGCTTTGCTGCATCGACTTCGTCCCCTGCACTGGCTCAAGTTGTGAACAAGGTTGCACCGGCTGTTTCGGTTGCGAGCGCCTCCGGAACTTTGGGGCAGAATGCAACGCTGACGGCCACGGTGACCGGTGTAGGCGTTGCGCCGACGGGCGCCTTGAGCTTCACCGTGGGCAGCGGAGCTTCCGTGCCGGCGACCTGCACGGCTGGCACGAATGCCGAGACCTGCACGGCTACCTACTCAACGAACACCGGAGTGGTTGCCGGTGCGAATACAGTTACAGCTTCCTATGCAACGGACGCGAACTATACGGCAGCTAGTGGAACGGGCACGCTGACGCTGGCCGGGGCGACGACCACGAGCTCGGTGACCTCTTCTGCAAACCCCTCCATTTATGGATCCCCCGTCACTTTCACAGCGGCGGTGGCTTCGGGCTATGGCACACCGACCGGGTCAGTGACGTTCTATGACGGCACGACTGCCTTGAAGACCGTGGCGCTCAGCGGCGGGTCGGCGAGTTACACGACATCCACCCTGCTGGGCGGGAATCATTCGATCACAGTGCAGTATGGCGGCTCGACGAGCTTTGCGGCGTCGACCTCCTCTCCGGCGCTTGCCCAGGTGGTCAACCCTGTTGCGCCGACGGTTTCCGTCCCGGGTGCTTCGGGAACGCTCGGACAGAATGCCACGCTGACAGCGACGGTGACCGGGGGCAACGTCGCACCGACGGGAGCGGTCACTTTCGTGGTCGGCAACGGTGCTTCGGTGCCGGCGACCTGCACGGCTGGAACGAACTCCGAGACCTGCACGGCCTCCTACCCAACGAACACGGGTCTGGCTGCCGGTGCGAATACGATTACGGCTTCGGTCGCTGCGGACACGAACTACCAGGCAGCGAGCGGAACGGGCACACTGACGATGGCGTCGGCGACGACCACGAGTTCGGTTGTGTCGTCGCTGAATCCATCCACTTATGCATCACCTGTCACGTTCAACGCTACAGTGTCCTCGGGCTATGGAACTCCTGACGGCTCCGTGCAGTTCCTTGACGGCACGACGGTTCTGGCAACAGTTCCGTTGAGCGGAGGGAAGGCGAGCTATACGACTTCGACTCTGCTGGGCGGCACGCATTCCATCACGGTGGCCTATGGTGGAGTTGCAAGCTTCACTGCATCCACCTCCTCGCCCGCGCTCGCGCAGGTAGTGGGTTTGGCTGCCACGACAAACAGTGACACTGCGACGGGGAGCGGCACCTTTGGCGCGCCGTCGACTCCTGTGTCGGTGAGAATTCCGTACGCGGGGCAGGTGGCGCCAACAGGGACGATCACGCTGACGGATACGCATAACAACAATGTGACGGTACCTCTCTCGAACTGCACAGCTGCAGCGGGTGTTCTGAGCTGCACGGCGACCTTGCCGACGGCGAACGAGCCTGCGGGGAGCAATTCGGTAACGGTCAGCCAGGCTGCGGATAGCAACTACGCTGGAAGCACCGGCGGCGGGTACGTGACGCTGAGCAAGGCTGCCGGCGGCAATGGGGACACGGCGAGCGGTACGGGCACGTACGGTGCGGCGACGACGGCTGTGACGGTCATGATTCCGTTCACGGGTGCTACGCCTCCTGCGGGTGCGATTACGGTGACGGATACGCATAGCAACACAGTGTCGATTGCCGCTTCTGCCTGCATTGCAGGTAGCAACGCGCTTACCTGCACGGTGAACCTGCCGACAGCGACAGAGCCTGTGGGTGGCAATGCGGTGACGGTGAGCCAGGCTGCGGATGCGAACTATACCGGCAGCACGGGTGGGGGCACGGTGACGATCGGCAAGGCACCGGCTACGACCAACGACACGGCATATGGCACGGGCATCTATGCTGCGGCCACAACGCCCGTGGTGATCACCATTCCGTATGTGGGCACGGTGGCTCCGAGTGGAGCGGTTACAGTTGCGGACGGCTACAACAACACAGTGACGGCTACGGTTTGCTTGGCCGCGAACGGTGTGCTGACCTGCACGGCGAATCTGCCGACGCCGAATGAGCCGACCGGCGGCAACCCTGTGACGGTCACCCAGGCTGCGGATACGAATTACAGCGGCAGCTCGGGTTCGGGCACGGTGACGATTAACCCGGCAGGGGCGCGTGGGGACGATACGGTGACGGGTTCCGGCTCGTATGGATCGCCCGCGACGCCGATTACGGTGCTGATTCCTTACTCGGGCTCGGCGCCTACCGGCCTGATCAGTGTGGCGGATAGGTTGGGGAACGCGATTACGATCGCGGCTTCCAGCTGCCAGGCAACGGGCGGCGCGCTGGTGTGCTCGACGAGCCTGGGTACGGCGAATGAACCTGTGGGCGCGAACCCAGCGACGGTGGCGCAGGCTGCGGATGCCAATCACTCGGCCAGCACCGGGTCGGGCGCAATCACGATCAACAAGGCCGCGGTAACCACCGCGGATGCGGCGACCGGCTCCGGTACGTTCGGGACGGCTACGACGGCTGTGACGGTGATGATTCCTTACGCGGCGGCTACCGCCCCTTCGGGCGTGGTTTCCGTTACGGATGCGCTTGGGAATACGGTTTCGGCACCGGCTTCGGCGTGTACTGCCGCTACCATGACGCTGACGTGCGTGGTGAGTCTGCCTACGGCGAATGAACCCATCGGCTCGAATGCTGTAACCGTGGCGCAAGCGGCGGATACGAACTATAGCGGAAGCACGGGCGCGGGTACGGTAACGATCGCGATGTCGACGGTGAGCCCGGTGGGCAGCACCTCGGGCGGCGTGCAGAATGTGACGATCAATCAGGGGACAGCTTCGACTCTGCTTACGGCGACGCTGACGTTTGGCGGGGCTACGCCGCCTACGGGCGCGGTGGTGTTCACGATTGCCGGCGGCGCGTCGGTGACGGCCAGCTGCACAGTCGGCTACACGCAGGAGATCTGCACGGCTGCATACCCGACGGCTTCGTTACAGGTTGGGGCTTACACGATCACGGCCAGTGAAGCTGCCGACGCGAATTATGCTGCGGGCAGCGCGACGGGTATCTTGACTGTGGCATCGGGCTCAGTCAGCCCCATCCTGGACAACGTCAGCGACGTGAGTAACGTGCTGATCACGACGGGTACGGCCTCGGCGACGTTGAGCGCGAGCATTACGTTCAATGGACCTGTGCCGAGCGGTGGGCTTACGTTCAATCTTCCGGGTGGCACTCCGGTGGCGGCGACCTGCACCGCGGGTCCGTCTCCGCTGACCTGCACGGCTGCGTACCCGACAGCGTCGCTTGTTGTGGGGACCTATGTCATCACGGCGACCGAGGCTGCGGATAGCACCTATCCGCAGGGTTTGGCGACGGCTCTGCTTACGGTGCAGGCCAATGCCAGCAACCCAACCAGCCCCATTCTGACGACGGGCAGCAACGTGAGCAGCGTGCTGGTTGCGTACGGCACGGCGAGCGCCACGCTCACGGCGAACATCTTGTACAACGGGCCTGTTCCTACCGGTGCGGTGACCTTCACGGTGAATGACGGTAGTGGCGTTACGGCTCCGGCAAGCTGTGTTCAGGGAACGTCTTCGTTGACCTGCACGGCGACGTGGTCGACGGGTTCATTGGGCATCGGCGGCTACAGGATTGAGGTGGATGAGGCTGCGGATGCGAACTACCCGGCAGGCCGTGCGATTGGCACGCTGACGGTGACGCAGGTGGGCGCGGGAACCGGTGATGCGGTGTCGGGGACGGGGACGTACGGATCCGCAACGACGCCGATCACCGTGACGATCCCGTATGTGGGGAGCACGGCGCCTACGGGTGATGTCACGGTGACCGACAGCTTCAGCAACACGGTTACCCTCCCGGCTTCCGGATGCACGGCGAGTAGCGGCTTGCTTACCTGCACGGGCACCCTGCCTACGGCGAATGTGCCGGTGGGTAGTGATGCGGCGACGGTGGGCCAGGCTGCCGATTCGGTGTATGCGGCGAGTACGGGTTCGGGCGCGATCTCGATGAACAAGGCTGCGGCGACAACCGGGGATACGGCGACGGGTACCGGCACGTACGGCGCGGCAACGACGCCGGTGACGGTGACTATTTCGTATGCGGGCGTTGTGGTTCCGACAGGGGCTGTAACGGTCACCGATACGCTGGGCAACACGGTGACGGTGCAGGGATCGAACTGCTCGGCTGCGTCCGGGACGTTGACTTGCAATGGCAGCCTGCCGACGGCGAATGAGCCGCTGGGAAGCAACAGCGTGACGGTCAGCCAAGCGGGTGATGCCAACTACACCGGCAGCACGGGTACGGGCACGGTCACGATCGGCAAGGCTGGCGCGACCAATAACGATACGGCCAGTGGGACCGGTATCTATGGTGCGGCGATAACAGCTGTGACCATCAATATCCCCTATATCGGAGGGACAGCGCCTACCGGTGCGGTCACGTTGACGGATGGATACCACAACAGCGTGACGGTACAGGCTACAAGCTGCACGGCTGGGAGTGGCGTCTTGAGTTGCAGCGCGAACCTGCCGACCGCGAGTGAGCCGGTGGGGGCGAATCCTGTCACAGTGAGCCAGGCGGGTGATGCCAACTACGCGGGCAGCACGGGCACGGGTACGGTGACGATCAACAAGGTCGCGGCGACCTCGAACGATACGGTTACGGGTACGAGCAACTACGGTTCGGCGACGACCACGGTTACCGTGACGATTCCTTACACAGGAACAACAGCTCCGACGGGCGCGATCACTGTGACGGACAGCCATGGCAACACCGTTACGGTGCCGCCAGCGAACTGCACCGCGGCAGCGGGTGTGCTTACCTGCACGGCCAGCCTGCCAACGGCTAATGTGCCGGCGGGTTCGGATACATTGACGGTGTCGCAGGCCGGGGACAGCAACTACAGCGGCAGCACGGGATCTGGTGCGGTCACTATAGCGAAAGCGCCGGCGACTACAACCGATACGGCTACCGGGACCAGCACCTATGGTGCGGCTTCAACGGCGGTAACGATCACGATCCCGTATGCCGGGACGGTGGCGCCGACGGGTGCGGTCAGTGTCACGGACGGTTTCGGGAACACGGCGACGGTCCCTGGCACCAGCTGCACGGCGGCCAACGGTACGTTGACTTGCCTGGCCAATCTGAGCACGGCGAATGAGCCGCAGGGCAACAATCCTGTGGCTGTAACGCAGATCGGCGATGCCAACTATGCGGGCAGTACGGGTACGGGTACCGTGACGATCAACAAGGCGGTCGCGGGAACGGACAGCGCTTCCGGTACGGGTACGTACGGTGCGGCGACGACTCCGATCAGCGTAACGATCCCGTACTCCGGCGCAACTGCTCCGACGGGTGTCATCACGGTGGCGGATACGCATGGGAACACGGTAATCGTGTCGAGCTGCACGGTGGCCTCGAATGTCAGTGCCGGCGGCACGCTGAACTGCTCAGCGAATATGGCTACGGCGAACGAGCCGGTAGGGGCGAACGCTGTCACGGTGAGCCAGACGGCGGATGCGAGCCATAGCGCCAGCAGTGGCACGGGAACGGTGACGATCAACAAGGCTCCGCTGACCAGCACGGATACCGTGACGGGCACGGGGACTTATGGCGCGGCGACGACGCAGGTGACGGTGACCATACCGTACGCAGGCACGGCGGCTCCGACGGGCGCTGTGACGATCACGGATGGTCAGGGCAACACAGTGGCTGTGCCTGGTTCTAGCTGCACGGCTGCGGCTGGTGTGCTTACCTGCATGGCGAGTCTGCCTACGGCGAATGTTGCTGTGGGAACCGACACGTTGACTGTGACACAGGCCGGCGACAGCAACTACGCGGGCAGCACGGGCACGGGTTCGCTCACGATCGGCAAGGCCAGCGGTGGTGCGGATAACGCGACAGGAACCGGCACGTACGGTGCGGCGACGACTCCTGTCACCGTAACCATTCCGTATACGGGCACAACGGCTCCGACAGGCGCGATCACCCTGGCGGACACGCATGGGAATACCGTGACGGTGTCGGGGTGCACAGCTGCTGCGAGCGTTCTTACCTGCTCGGCGAACCTGCCGACGGCGAATGAGCCGATAGGGGCGAACGCTGTGACCGTGAGCCAGGCTGCGGATACCAGCCATGGCGCCAGCACGGGCGCGGGTACGGTGACCATCACGAAGGCTCCGTTGACCAGCACAGATACGGCTACGGGCACGGGGATCTATGGTGCAGCGACATCGCAGGTCACGGTGACGATCCCGTACGCAGGGACAGCGGCTCCTACCGGCGCGGTAACCATTGCGGACGGCCAGGGCAACACGATCACTGTGCCTGCCTCAAGCTGCGCAGCGGTAGCCGGTGTGCTTACGTGCACGGCCAACCTGCCCACGGCGAATGTTGCTGTCGGCAGCGATACGCTGACTGTGACGCAGGCTGGTGACAGCAACTACACGGGCAGCACCGGCACGGGTGCGGTGACGATCGCGAAGGCTGCGGGCGGCAACGATACGGTGAGCGGAACGGGGACTTACGGTGCAGCGACTACAGCCGTGACGGTGAGCATTCCTTACACCGGGGCAACGCCGCCAACTGGAGCGATCACGATTGCGGACACGCATGGCGACACGATCGCTGTGCCGGCGTCGAGCTGCACGGCGTCGAAGGGTGTTCTGGCCTGCACCGCAAACCTGCCGACGGCCAATGATCCGGCTGGCAGCAACACGGTGACGGTGACGCAGGCAGCTGATGCGAACTCAAACGGCAGCAGCGGCACCGGTACGGTAACGATCGGCAAGGCTGCGGCTACGACGGGTGACACGGCCACGGGCAGCGGCAAATACGGTGCGGCAACCACGCCTGTGACGGTGAGCATCCCGTACGCGGGCACGGCGGCGCCGACCGGAGCAATCACCGTTGCCGATACGCTGGGCAACACCGTGACGGTCGCGGCGAGCAGCTGCACGGCGGCTGCGGGCGCTCTGAGCTGCACGGCGAACCTGCCCACTGCGAATGTGCCGGTTGGCACGGACTCGTTGACGGAGGCGCAGGCGGCAGACGCGAACTACAGCGGAAGCACAGGAGCGGGATCGGTCACGATTGCAAAGACTACGCCTACGCTGACCGCGCCCACAGTTTCGCCGATGAATGCGGCGTTCGGTACATCGGTGACGATCACGCAGACGGTACCTTCGGGCGAAACCGGGACTGTGACCTTCAGCAACGGGACGACCGTTCTGGGCACGGGGACGATCAGCAACGGGGTTGCCACACTGACCACGACGGCGCTTCCGCAGGGTACAGATTCGATCACGGCTACGGCGAATGGCGACGCAAACTACAGCGCTGCCACCAGCCCGGCGGTTTCGGATAACGTTGGCGGCGTTACAGTGGCGGTTGCGCTCACCTCGCCGCAGAGCACGACAACCGTGGGCAGCGCGGTGATGTTTAGCGCGGCTGTGACGGCAACACCTTCCAGCACGATTGCGGGCACTGTGACGTTCTATGACGGTACGGCGGTCATTGGGATGGCGCCTGTCAGCAATGGTGTGGCGACGATGAGCACGAGCACGCTGAGCGTGGGAAATCACACGATCACAGCGAGCTTCGCTCCGGCGGCGAGCAGTACGCTGAATTCGGCGACCTCCGCAGCGATCAATGAGGTCGTGCAAGTGGCGGCTTCGACGATTGCACTGACCTCTTCACAAAATCCGGCGATAGTGCAGCAGGCGGTGACCTTTACGGCCACGGTGCCGGCGGGCAGTGGCGGTATTGCCCCGACGGGGATGGTGACGTTCTATGACGGCACCACCGTGCTGGGAACGGTGCCGTTGAATGCCTCCGGTGTGGCGAATTACACCACATCGGCGCTGACGGGCGGCGCGCACAATGTGACGGCGTCGTATGCCGGAGATAGCAATTACGCTCCGGTGACCTCGGCTCCCGTGGCGCAGAAAATCAGCGACTTCGGCGTGGGGAACACGACACCCGCGTTGTCGGCTGACCCCGGTGGTGCGGCGGCGTTCAATATCACGATCAACCCCTCCAATGGCATTACCTTCGCAGCGCCGGTGGTGCTGACGGTGACTGGGCTTCCGGCGAATGCGACCTCAAGCTTCTCCGCGGGAACGGTCACTCCGGGCACTGCAGGGGCGACATCGACGATGACGGTGCAGAGCGCGGCCCAGGCACTTACGGCGATGGAACACCATCAGCACATGAAGGACCTGGAAGCCGCGGCTGCCTGGGCCTGCCTGTTCCCGCTGCTGGGCCTGCGGCGGGTTCGGCGACGGCTGCCGAAGGCTCTGCTGATGCTTGCCTTGTTCGTGGGCTCGTTTGGGGTGATTGCACCCCTTACGGGTTGCGGCGGCGGCTACTTCGGGCCGCAACCGGCGACCTACACCCTCACTGTTACGGGAACGAGTGGAACCCTGCAGCGCTCCACGACGGTGACCCTGCATATCAACTAGGTGGATCGGGAGCCTCTACGGGGGCTCCTGGTTCACCGCGGTCCAGAAAGCCCCACGCCCCACGAGGATCTCCATGAGACGTTCGACAATGAAGAAATTTTTCCCACTGCTCCTGCTTGCGGGGGCCTGCCTCGGCCCCCGGCATTGCGCGGCGCAGGGTGGTTCCTTTGGTCTGGAGATGGGACAGACCGCGCCGCTGGCAGTGGGCGGTCAGTTCCAGTTCACCCGTGCCAATGCGCCGCCGGGTCAATGCGGCTGCTTCTGGATGACGGGCGGCGGCGGGGAGATTCACCGGTCCTTTACCCAGGCCTGGGGCGCGGCTGTAGATGTGTACTACGGACGGAACGGCCAAATCAACAATACCGATGAGCAGATCAGCGTTTTCAACTACCTTGCCGGGCCGCGGTATACCTACCACACCTATAACCGGTACACGCCGTATGGGGAGGCGCTGGTGGGGATTTCGCGTGTGTCGTCGAATTACTACGCCTATAAATCGGGGGATAACTCCCTGGCGGCGCAGGCGGGGTTAGGGGTGGAGGTCTGGGTCTCCAAGCACCTGTCTGTTCCGGTCGAAGCGGACTGGGTCTTTTCGCGAGCAGTGAACGGCGTGAATACGAGGCAGAACAACTCCCGGGTGGGTGTTGGGGTGATGTACCGGATGGGACCTCACTAAGTTGCGGCTCCGAGTCATCCGAAGCTTCCGGCCATCGAATAGAGGATGAGTTCCCAAGAAGCTTCTGCTGCGGAGAGCACGCTGGGTCAAGCGAGCGATGTGTCCGGCGTTCGGTTCCCGTTCCAAAACACCTACACGGGTCTTCCTGGGCACTTCTATGCCCGGACTGATCCTTCCCGTGTTGCATCGCCGCGGTTGATCCAGTTGAATGAGGAGCTTGCGCGTGAGCTCGGGTTGGATCCCCACGCCCTTGCGAGTGACGAAGGGATAGCGGTGCTGGCGGGAAATCGTGTGCCGGAGGGTGCGGAGCCGGTGGCGCTGGCGTATGCGGGGCATCAGTTTGGGTATTTTGTGCCGCAACTTGGGGACGGGCGGGCCATTTTGCTGGGCGAGGTACTGGGGCGGGATGGGAAGCGGTATGACATTCAGCTAAAGGGATCGGGGCGAACGCCATTTTCGCGTGGGGGCGATGGGCGGGCTGCATTGGGGCCGGTTTTGCGTGAGTACATCCTCAGCGAAGCGATGACGGCGCTGGGCGTGCCGAGTACACGGGCCCTGGCCGCTGTGCTAACGGGTGACCAGGTCGTTCGCGAGACGGCTCTGCCGGGAGCAGTGCTGACGCGGGTAGCGGCAAGTCATCTGCGTGTGGGAACGTTTCAATATTTTGCGGCGCGAGGTGACGTGGAGGGTGTGCGGGCCTTGGCTGATTACGCCATTGCGCGGCATTACCCTGAGGCCTTGAAGGCAGGGCAGCGTTATCGTGCTTTTCTGGAAGGTGTGGTGGGGCGGCAGGCGCGGCTGGTGGCGCAGTGGATGCTGCTGGGATTTGTGCATGGGGTGATGAATACGGACAACACGTCGATCTCGGGGGAGACGATCGATTTTGGTCCGTGCGCCTTTCTGGAAGCTTATGACGCGGACGCGGTGTTCAGCTCCATTGACCGGCAAGGGCGATATGCCTACAGCAATCAACCGCATGCGATGGTCTGGAATCTGACGCGGCTGGCGGAGGCGCTGCTTCCACTTTTGGAGGAGGAGCATGGCGGGCGCGAGGCTGCGGTGGCCGTAGCGCAGGGCGTGCTGGAGGGGTTTGCGCCGCAGTTCGAGGCGGCTCGTTCCGCGGGATTTCAGAAGAAACTGGGACTTTACGGTGAACGTGAGGGCGATGCGGCTTTGCGGGAGAATCTGCTGACGCGGATGGCGGAGAATAGCGCCGACTTTACATTGACGTTTCGTGGGCTGTGCAAGGCGGCTGTGGATTCGCGGAGTGATGAGGCAGTTGCGTCGCTGTTTGCTGATCCTGACACGTATCGCGCGTGGGCTGCCAGATGGCGGACGCGTCTTGGGGAGGAAGATGTTTCCGCTGAGGAGCGTGCCGCCTCTATGAGGCAGGTGAATCCGGCGTTCATTCCGCGCAACCATCTGGTAGAGGCGGCCATAGCGGCTGGGACGAGCGAGGGGGATTTTCGGCCTTTTCAGGAGTTGCTTCAGGTGGTGTTGCGGCCTTATGAAGATCAGGCGGGGATGGAGCATCTTGCGGCGCCTGCACGGCCGGAAGAGTTAGTTACGCAGACATTTTGCGGAACGTAGCGGGGTTCGTCGAGCTTAAAACATGCGGAGTTTGGGGTTTTGTTCGTCCTCGCCGGGTTGGTCGAAGAGGAGGCCCAGCTCGCCAAGGATGCGTTCCAACTTTCGGCGCGTCGGTGTGGTGACAGGAACCATGGGAAGGCGGAGATTTTCGTTGCCGCGGCCGAGCAGGGCAAGGACGGCTTTGATCGGCGCGGGGCTTGGTTCGGTGAAGAGGGCCTGCATGAGGCGGAAGTAGTGGCGGTTGATGCGGCGGGCGGCAATCCAGTTGTCGGTCATCACGGCCTCGACCATGTGAGACATCTGTTGCGGAATGGCGTTGCTGGCGACGGAAATAACACCTACGCCCCCGACGGCGAGGGTGGGCAGGGTGAGGGCGTCGTCGCCGGCGAAGACGCGGAAGGAGCGCGGGGCCTGCGTGAGGATGGAGGTGATCTGGGTCATCAGGCCGCTGGATTCCTTGATGCCGACGATATTGGGGATGTCGGCGAGGCGGAGGACGGTGTCGGGCTCGAGATTGGCGCCGGTGCGGCCGGGAATGTTGTACAGGAGGATGGGCAGGGGAACGGCTTCGGCGATGGCTTTGAAGTGCTGGAACTGGCCTTCCTGGCCGGGGCGGTTGTAGTAGGGATTGGCGGTCAGGATGCCTGTCAGGTTGGGGATGCGGGCGAGTTTACGGGCGTTCTCGACGGCCTGCGCGGTGCTGTTGTGGGTGGCGCCGGCGAAGACGGGAACACGGCCTTCGGCGGCTTCGACGGTGATGCTGACCACGCGAAGCCACTCCTGTTCGGAGAGAGTGGAAGCCTCGCCGGTGGTGCCTGCGGGGATCAGGAGAGAGATGCCGTTGGCGACCTGCCACTCGACGTGACTGCGCAGGGCATGTTCGTCGAGGTTGCCGTCGTGGCGGAAGGGTGTAACGAGAGCGGTGCCGCAGCCCTGCAAATCCATACCCGGTTGAGTTTACGACGGATCAGCGCTGTGCGTTCGAGAGTGGGCGATGGGCTGGGTTTCGTGCGGGGTGGCTGCGCTTTGGAGGGCGCGGGTTTTCTCGACGATGCGGCGCGGCGGGATGAGCCAGAGCACGGCCACGGCCGCGATCATGGCGAGGGCAAGCCAGGGCGAGACAAAGGCTACAAAAACAGCTCCCGCATTCAGCGCGGTGGAGACGGCCTGCTTCCCAAAGCCGGCGGCCGGGGGAATGTGCGTACGGCGGCGAATGGTCTGGGCGAGGATGGTCCAGGTGAGCGCGGGCAGGCAGAAGCAGACCGAGTAGACGGCCACGGGGACGGGCGTAATCCCGCGCATACCGATCCATTGAATGCCGAAAGGAATGAGCGAAAGCGTGAAGAGAAGGCCGAGGTTGGCCCAGAGAATGCCGTGCGTGACGGTTTCAAGATCGTCGAGAAGGTAGTGATGGTTGACCCAGTAAATGCCCACCTGGGTAAAACTGAGCAGGTAAACGGCGAAGATTCTGGCGTTGGAGAGAAGCGCGTCGCGATCGGTCATCTGCCCCACGGTAGGAACCTTGAACTCGAGGACCATGATGGTGATGATGACAGCGATCACACCGTCGGAGAAAGCCTCAAGACGCGAGCGGGTGAGGGAGTCTGCCATGGGTGGGGTCAGCATACACCGATGAAAACAGCAGGTTCCCGGCGGGAATGACAAGGAGAAGCAAAGGCAGCTCGCGGCGCTTACGTTCTGAAGCTTAGACCCAGTTGCCGTTCCTCATGAGCGGTTCGGCGGGGCCGCCGGGGTGGATGCCGTCTACGTGGACGGTAGGTCCACCGATCATCCAGTCGACGTGGATGAGGCTGTCATTGGCGCCCAGGTTTGCGAGCTGCTCGTCTGTCATTTTCTCGCCGCCAATCAGGCAGGTGGAGTAGGCCTGGCCGAGCGCGATGTGCGAGGCGGCGTTTTCGTCGAAGAGGGTGTTGTAGAAGAGAATGCCGGACTGCGCGATGGGTGAGTTGTGGGGCACGAGCGCGACCTCGCCGAGGCTGCGCGCGCCGCTGTCGGTCGAGATGAGTTTATGGAGGGCTTCTTCGCCGGCCGATGCCGTGGCTTCGATGATGCGGCCACTTTTGAAGGTGCAGCGGATATTTTCGATGAGAGTGCCCTGATGCGAAAGGGGCTTTGTCGCCGAGACGTGGCCGTCGATGCGCTCCTTGTGTGGGGTGGTGAAGCACTCTTCGGTGGGGATATTCGGTTGGCAGAGGACGCCGTTTCCGGCCACGGTGCCGCCCCCCGCCCAGAGATGCCGGTCAGCGAGACCTACCTTGAGATCGGTGGAGCCATCGTCGGTGAAAAAGTGAAGGGCGTCGAAGCGTTTGCTGTTTAGGAGGTCCACTCGCTGTTTCAGATTGGTGCCGTGGGTTTGCCATTCCGCGAAAGGATCGTCGGCCGTGATGCGGGAGGTGTGAAAGATGGCGTCCCAGAGCCGGGCGAGAGCGACCTCCGGGGTATCACGGGGAAAAACGTGGGCGGCCCAGGCGGGCGTGGCGCTGGCGACGATGGTCCAGTTGATCTCGTGACGGGTGATCAGGTCCATGGCGGGTTTGTTGGCGCGCGAGGCGGCGGTATTGGCGCGCGAGACCCTGTTTGGGTCCTGTCCCGAGAGCAGGGAGGGGTCGCCGCCCGTGATGGCGAGGCGCGCTGCGCCATTACGAAAGGCAGTGGCGATGCCCTCCTGCAGCCATTGGGGAGCGTAATCGAAGGAGAGATCGGGGGCGTTCTCGTAACGGGCGAGGACGACAGGGTCGTCGATGAGAAAGGGCACAACCAACTTGGCACCCGCCTTGTACGCGTGCTGCGCAATTCGCCGAACCAGGGGGAGGGCTTCGGTGGAGGCAGTGAGGACAAGTTCCTGGCCGGCGCGCAGGTTCAGGCCTACGCGGACCGCGACCTCCGCCAGCCGATCAAGTTTTGCTTCGAATGCCAGTTCCGCGAAGGTTTGGAGTGCGGTCTCTGCTGTCAACATGTCAGGGTAGTTTAAGTGAACCGTGCCAGAGTTGCAGGTTCAGAGCCTTTCATAGATGTCACGGAAATCGTAGACACCGGGTTTATTTTCCGCCAGCCACTCGGCGGCGCGAACCGCGCCTTCGGCATAGGGCCGCCGGGAGTTGGATTCGTGGGTAAGCAGGATTCTGTCGCCGGGGCCGGAGGCCTCCAGGATATGTTGGCCGACGGCTTCACCATGGCGGACGGATTCGATGGGAATGTCCTCAACGGCTGCGGCCGTGCGCACTGTGTCACGCAGGGTGAGCGCGGTGCCGGAGGGCGCATCGAGTTTGGTGGTGTGATGGGTTTCGGAGATGGCGAAGGTATAGCCAGCCGGCTGGAGGGCGGAGACCATTTGGGAGGCGATCTTGAATAGCAGCTGGACGCCGACGGAGAAATTAGCACCGTAGAGAAGCGCCGCGCCGCGCCGCTCGGCGAGCTGCTTCATATCCGGCAGGCTGGTGTACCAGCCCGTTGTGCCGACGACCATTTTTGCCCCGGTGGCGAGGCAGGCGCGCATGTTGGGGATGGCGGCTTCGGGGGTGGTGAAGTCGATCACGACGTCAAAGCCGGCGACAAAGGGCGAGGTGAGGGCGGAGGCGTTCTTGTTTTCCGTGGCGTCGAGCACATGGACGCTGTGGCCGTGCTCAGCGGCAACGGAGGCGACGAGTTTGCCGGTTTTGCCGGCGCCGAGGACAAGAAAGCGCATGGTGTTCGGTGCTCCTAAACGGTGGCCGGAACGGCGCGGGCTTCGGTGTCGAAGACGGCGGGGTCGGGGTTGCGGAAAAATTGATTGTGGAGGGCACGGACGGCCTCTTCGGCGTCCTCTTCGTTGATCATGAAACTCATGTTGATCTCGCTGGCGCCCTGCGAGATCATGCGCACATTGACGTGGGAGATGGCGCCGAAGACCCGGCCGGCGATGCCGGATTGACCGCGGATGTCTTCGCCGACGAGGCAGACGAGGGCCTTGTTGCCTTCGAATTTTACGTCGGCGAGTTTGCTGAGCTCGGCGGAGATGGCGGGCAGGGCTTCGCGGCTGTCGACCGTGACGGAGATGGAGACCTCTGAGGTGGAAACCATGTCGATCGCGCATTTGTGTTTATCAAAAACATCGAAGACGAGCTTAAGGAAGCCGTGGGCGAGCAGCATCCGGCTGGCGACGATATCGATGATGGTGAGGCGCTTTTTGACGGCGATGGACTTGAAAGGGCTGGCGCAGGAAGGCGGCATGGCCGTGATGACGGTGCCCTCGCTGGCTGGATTGTGACTGTTGAGTACCCAGACGGGAATGTTTTTCTGCACGGCCGGGAGGATGGTGGCGGGGTGCAGGACCTTGGCGCCGAAGTAGGCGAGCTCGGCGGCCTCTTCGAAGCTGATGGTGCGGACGCGCAGGGCATCGCGGCAGATGCGCGGATCGGTGGTCAGGATGCCGTCGACATCTGTCCAGATCTCAATAGCGCCGGCGTGGAGGCCGCCGCCTACCAGGGCGCCGGTGTAGTCGGAGCCGCCGCGGCCAAGGGTGGTGGTGATCTCGTTATGCGAACCGATGAAACCGCCCATGACAGGGACCTTGCCGGCGGTGAGAAGGGGACTGACCTTCGCGTGGAGAGCGCGATCGATGGCTGGTTCGTCGGGGGTGGCTTTGCCGAAGTGGTTGTCGGTGAAGATGATCTCGCGGGCGTCGATGTGAGCGGCGGGAATGCCTTGCTGCACGAAAGCAGCGGCGATCATGACGCTGGAGAGACGCTCACCATAGCTGACAATCAGGTCGGAGGTGCGGGGGGTGAGTTCGCCGAGGATGGAGATGCCGCGCACGAGTTCGTCGAGGGAATCGAAGGCCCGATGGATGTCTTCGTGGAGGGTAGCGAGGGCTTGCCCCTGAATGAGTTGCGCGGCGGTGTCGAGGTGACGCGCGCGGAGGCGGGCGGCAATCTCGAGGGCGGGTTCGCGGTCACCGCGGCCGGCAGATGCCGCGGCAGCGCAGGCGAGGAGCTGGTCGGTGACCTTGCTCATAGCCGAGACGACGACCACGGGCTGTAGCCCTTTGGCGAGGCGTCCGGCAACAATGCCGGCGGCACGCTCGATGGCGGTGGCGTCCTCCACGGAGGTGCCGCCGAACTTCATGACGACGATCTTCGCGTTGGGCGTACTCACGCGTCGGCCATCACTGTTTCTGCGGCCTGCATGTCCTGGGTAGAGGGGGTGCCCGCGCGCTGGGCAGGGAAGCGGCTGAAGTTTAGCTTGCCAAGAACGGCGAGAACTTCGGCGTTGAGCACGGCGGCTCCGGCGGCGCCGCGAACGGTGTTGTGACTGAGTACGACGAACTTCCAGTCCAGCAATGGACAGGGTCGCAGGCGACCTACCGTGGCCGTCATGCCGTTGCCGCGGTTGCGGTCGAGGCGTGGCTGGGGGCGGTCCGGGGTGGTGTCGTACTCGACAGGGTGGAGCGGGGCGGTGGGAAGATGAACGCCAAAGTGAACGCCGGTGGAGCCGAAAGGCTGAAACTCCGCCCAGGCGGCGACGATCTGCTCGTAGGTGGCGGGGTTTTTAAGCTTTATGGAGATGCACTCGGTATGGCCGTCCTCGACGGCGACCCGGTTGCAATGCGCGGAGAGCCTGGCTGGGAGCGGCTTGACCCCGTTGCCTTCGAGGGAGCCGAGGAGCTTGTTGCATTCCTCCTGCATTTTTTCTTCCTCGTTGCGGATGTAAGGGACGACGTTGCCGAGGATGTCGAGCGAGGGAACGCCGGGGTAGCCCGCGCCGGAGACGGCCTGCATGGTGGAGACGAAGAGGCTGTCGATGCCAAAGCGCTGCTGCAAAGGTTTGAGCGCCAGAACCAGGCCGATGGCCGAGCAGTTCGGGTTGGTGACGATGTAGCCGCCGGAGGTCTTACGGGTTTCCTGTTCCTCGAGAAGTTCCAGATGCTCGAAGTTGACCTCGGGGATGACGAGGGGAACGTCGGGGACCATGCGAAAGGCGGAGGAGTTGGAGATGACAGCGCAGCCGGCTTCGGCGAATCTGGGTTCGAGGTCGCGGGCGACGTCGGCATCAAGCGCAGCGAAGATGATCCGGGGAAGGGATGTCTTGGAGGCCTCGGGCGTGTTCGGCTGGAGGATCATCTGCCCGATCCGCGTAGGTAAGCGGGTGTCAAGTTTCCAGGTGCAGGCTTCGGCGTAAGTCTTCCCCTGGCTGCGATCACTGGCGGCGAGCCACGTGATGTTGAACCAAGGGTGATTGGCGAGGAGCTGAATGAAGCGTTGACCGACTGTGCCGGTGGCCCCCAGGATGCCTACATCGCGCCGTTCCATCCAGCTAGTTTAGCAAGCGGACTGGGCGAAACAGCGATAGGAAACCGGGAATAAGGTAACAGCCCTCAAGTGTCTTGCCGGGGACGGGGAAGGCGCTTGAGGGTTATGGCCGATCTTTCCGGGTATCGGATCCTTTTTAATCGGTGACGTCGACGACCCGGCGACGGCGCACATAGGTGCCGCTTCCGCCACCCCACGCGACGATCAGGCCGATGGCGTGAATGAGCAGCCACAGGCTGATTCCCTGGTCCTGATAGATCCAAAAAAGGATGAGAATTCGCGGGATCAGGATCGCGATAATGATCTGCAGGATGCCGACGGTGTTCGGGATGTAGGCGGGAAGGCTGTGCTGGAGCCAGGCGACAACCAGGGTGATCCGAGGCAGAAAAAGAGAGAAAACCAAAAACCACAGGGGCAGGCCGTGGGTGGCGAGGTTGGCGTGAAAAGTCATTCGCTTTGCCTTTATGTGCGTGCTTGGAAGCAGATGGCTCGGTATACCGTTACCGCGGGGTGAAGGTCAAGGAAGTTTTTGCCACGGCGCGGGGAGCGACAGTGATTTGGGTGTCCTGCTCGCCAAGCTTTTCCTGTACGGCAGCCAGTGTGTAGGTGCCGGAAGGAAGATTCGTGATGGTGAAGGAGCCGTCAGCCCCTGTGACGGCGAAGTATGGGTTGGGTGCGACGTTCACGAAGGCTTCCATCCAGGGATGGTTGTTGCAGCGGATGGGGAGCATGGTTTCCGGGCCGTTGAAGCGGCGGGTTTGGGGCGCGCCGTTGGGCCCCTGCGAGACGTCGACGTTGTCGTTGCCGGCATTCACGGCCATGGTGTGGATGTTGTGCATGGTGGGGTCGGAGTTGGTGAACTCGACAGAGCCGCCCTGCTGGACGGCGGCCACGTGGGGGAGGAACCGGCAGCCTTTCTGGTCGACGCGCACGGGCGGCGTGCCGGCGGGAGCCGATGAAGCCGGCAGGCCGGACTTGATGTAGACGAAGGCGTTGGCGATGTGACCACTGTTCACGATCACCTGCTCAGATAGGTTTTCTCCGGCCGCGAGAGCGCAGGCAGGGTCCATAGACATGTCGATTTTGACGCGTGGCGGCGGTGTTCCGTGAAAGAGCACGACACCTGTGACGGTGCCCGCGGTCGCTGGGTCTACAGAGACCGCGGGAGTGGACCTGGGTGTGACCGGCGCCTGAAACGGCGTGGGCGCCGGCTTGGACTTGCAGCCCGCCAGGAGGAGCAGGGCGGAAAGCGGTAGCAGAACGAGAGGGCGTGCGATGTTCACAGGGCATTGGATGCGGGCGCTGCTTTCCTGCCCCATTCGATCCGTTCCGGAGAATTGCAGGAGGTTTGGACCCTTGCAGATGGGTCTGTCTGACAAACGGAAGGGCCGAGGCGATTGCCTCGGCCCTTGTTGCCGCTGGAGTCTAACGCCGTCCACCCCCGCCGTGGGAGCTACCCCCACCGCCGTGGGAGCTACCCCCACCGCCGTGGGAGCCGCCACCCCCCGAAGGTGCGGCTGCGCTGCGACCGCCGGATGGCGCAGAGTAGCTGCGACCGCCTCCTCCGCCGTTTGCCGGAGCGGCAAAGCTGCGCTGTCCGCCGCCATTGCCGGGCTGGGTAGCGCCGCGCTGACCGCCTCCGTAAGCTGGCTGGCTAAAGCCACGTTGCGCGCCGTTGTAACCCGGCTGGCTAAACCCCCGCTGCGCGCCGTTGTAGGTTCCTCCGGAAAACCCTCGCTGTTGGCCGTTCACGCCTTGACCGGCGAAGCCGCGCTGCGCTCCGGCACTGAAGCCGGACCGGCTCTCCACCGGAGAACTGTGGTTGAACTCAGATCCACGCGCGCCAAAGCCGGCAGGATGGGCGTTGAAGGAGGGGCCCCCGGGACGGCCCGAAAACCCGGCGTAGCGGTGGTCGTAAAAGTTGCCGCGGAAACCCCCTCCGAAGTGCCCGTAGGCGCGGTTGTACCAGAAGTGCCCGCCATTCCAGTAGCCGCCGTAGAAGCCTACGCCGAAGTAGCCGAAACCATAGTTGATGCCGCCATAATAGCCAACGTTCCGCCCCCAGTAGCCGGGGTGCCAGAAGTAAGCGCCGGTTCCCCAGCCCCACCAGCCGGGAGTCCAGAGCGCTTCGACGTACGGGGGCTCGACCCAGGAGCCATCTACCCAGTAGTACTGGTTGCCGTCCCAGGCCCAATAGCCAGGGGTCCAGATGTCGCCGTCCTCCGGGCAGGGCGGCTGGTCGTACACGGGGATTGCGGGGGGAGCAATCCCAGCGGAGATGTAGACCTGCGCCTGGGCTGCGGGCGCGGCAGCTGCAAACCCTGCAACCAGAGCAGCGCCAAGAGCAAAATGTTGAATTGCGCGCTTCAGAATCATTGTCGTTCCTCTACCGTTGCGGAGAGCTTGCTTGCTGCAGCTTCCGCCCGCGTTGGAGCTACAGCCCGGCGACGGCACCGATCCCCTGCTCCAGTGTGTTAGACACAACTTAGCTCGGCAGGTTGCGGCCCAAAGCTGCAGCCGCGTGTGGAGAGCAGGTCAGGTCTTTTTAGGGCGTGGCCTGCGCCGTGGCGATCCTGGAGCCTGTGAACAAGGCTTTGGGGCACAGGACGTGGACGCCATCGTTGGTGTCCACCAGCTGAGTGATGTCTACGTCGCAGGCCGTCGAAATCAGGGCGTACGCATCGTCACGCGACAGATGGGGGTAGTCGGGGTTGCCTTCGCTGAGGAACTGGATCATGTTCCGCACCGCCATCTCGGTGGCAGCTTTCAGGTCGGCGTTGAATCCCATGCTGATGTAGGCCGATGGCGTTTCGGCACGGGGCCAGAGGAGGTGCTGGCGGGTGGCCTCGCCCTTGTGAACGATGAATTGAAAAGTCCCGGTGAGCGAGGTCTCGAGGGCGGTGATGTCGACCTCGCCGTTGCCCTGGCCCGCGTGGCCGTCGCCGGCCTCGAAGAGGCCGCCCGACGCATGGACGGGGTAGAAGATGACCGAACCGGCTGTGAGTTCCTTGTTATCCATATTTCCGCCGTGCATCCAGGGCGGCGCGGAGTTCCATTTACCTGCCGACTCTGGCGGCGCTACCCCCATGGAGCCGAAGAAGGGATGGAGAGGAATGGTGATGCCCGGGGCGAAATCGGCTGTCATGCGGGTGCGGTCGAGCGGGATAATCTTGGTGCGGCCATAGGGGAAATCGTCCGGCAGAAAACCGCGGCCGGCGCCGAAGCCGTTGCAGGCCCAGGGAACGTCGATGGCGATCTTGACGACCCGGACTTCGAGAATATCGCCGGGTTCGGCTTCAGCAACAGCGACCGGGCCGGTGAGGATGTGACCGCCCGGACCGCGCTGATCCTGAGGGACCCCGTCGTAGAGCTTACCGAGCCAGTCTGGAATGTCGGCGGGCTTCACGCCTTCGGACTGCAGCCGCTGCGGGGGGCCGCATGTGGAGGCAGTCTGCATGACTACGGTGTCGCCGCTGTGGACGGTGAGGGCCGGTTTAGCGTGTGCCGCATAGTAGCCCCAGGCGACGGTGGAAGGGGTCGCAAGCAGGGTGTGCGTGGACTGCGCGGCTGCGGGCAGGCTTGTGGCAAGCGCTGCCAGCGAAAGGAGAGAGAGCTTTCGTGTCATTCCGGGTTTCCTCCGCGAAGGTTTAGGAAGCATGGCTTGCCTCAGCCAAGCAGGCATTAGCGATCTGGGGCGATCAACGACGGCGTTAGTCACGAGATGCCGATCAAAGGTGGCCAGACGCCACCGTGCAGGACTGCCACGCCAGGAGGCAGGCGCCGGTCCGTGTGCGGCAAAAGGACCCTCGACTTCTGCATGCAAAAGCGAAGCTCTCCTGCGATTTGAACTTAGCATAACGGCATCGAACAGCATGCCGGTCCCCATTTTCGGACAGGGCTACAGGCACAATACAGATTGATGAACTTTCCAGAACACGCTCTCTTCGCGCAGTCGCAGCGGGTCCATTTCATCGGTATCGGCGGTATCGGCATGAGTGGCATTGCCGAAATTCTGCTGACCATGGGGTATAGCGTCAGCGGGTCCGATCTGCGGGCGTCTTTCGTGACCGACCGGCTTAGCGCACTGGGCGCGACGATCTATATGGGGCATGCCGCGCAGAATGCCTCCGCCAGCGATGTCGTTGTCACAAGTTCTGCCGTCGCGAAGGACAATCCGGAGGTTCTGGAGGCACGTGCGCGGAAGATTCCGGTGATCCCGCGAGCCGAAATGCTGGCCGAACTCATGCGGTTGAAGTATGGCATTGCGGTCGCGGGGATGCATGGAAAGACGACCACCACGAGCATGATTGCGGCGGTTCTGGCGGGTGGGGGGCTGGACCCGACGGTGGTGGTGGGGGGACGGGTCGATGGTATGGGATCCAATGCCCGGCTGGGCCGGTCGCACTACCTGGTCGCTGAAGCCGATGAGAGCGATCGCAGCTTCCTGAGGCTCTCGCCGGTGCTCTCGGTGGTCACCAATCTGGATCGCGAACATATGGACGCCTACCGCGATATGGCGGATGTGGAGGATGCTTTTGTTCAGTTTATGGACGAGATCCCGTTTTACGGAGCGGTGACGGCCTGCGTGGACAATCCGGCGCTCCGGGCGATTCTGCCGCGTGTGACGCCGCGTGTGTATACCTATGGCGAATCGCCTGAGGCGGATTTTCGGCTGCGTCTCCTGCGCGCCGCGGAAGGGCGCCGCTCCACCTTTGAGGTCAACACGCGAGGGCTGGTGCTGGGACCGTTTCACCTGCACGTGCCGGGGCGTCACAACGTGCTGAACGCAACAGCAGCCGTGGCGATCGGCGTGCAATTGGGTTTGACACCGGAGGCCATCGGCGAGGGACTGGACAGCTTCCGCGGGGTGGACCGCCGGTTTCAAACCAAGGGCCACGCGCGCGGAGTGACGGTCATCGATGATTACGGGCACCACCCCACCGAGGTGCGCGCGACCCTGCAAGCGGCCCGGGAATGCGGTTACGGACGGGTTCTGGTGCTGTTCCAGCCGCACCGCTATACCCGCACCCGGGACCTGATGGAGGAGTTCGCCACGGCTTTCGGCGATGCCGACGCGTTGCAGGTGCTGGATATTTACGCGGCCAGTGAGGCGCCGATTGAGGGAATCACCGGTGAGGTGCTGGCCGAGCAGATACAGCAAAGCGGCGGAGGGCGCGTGGCCTACGCCCCTTCGGTTGCGGAAGCGGTGGCGCGGCTGGCCGCGGATGCCCGGGAGGGGGACATGATCCTTACCCTGGGGGCGGGAAATGTGTCGCAGGCAGGGCCTTTGCTGCTGGAGGCGTTGCAGGGGCAGACGTAGGATGGAGGCATGCCCGAAAGTCCAACGCTGCCGGTCCCTCGATGTCCTGCATCTCGCCAATTGCGAGGCACCACGGCGCTACCTACTTCGCTACCTACGATGGACGGCTCGCAATAGCCGCTTCTCACCTCAGTATGTCCGTTGTTGGGGCACGTCCCTGAGCGGGTACATCGAAATAGTCATCGGGGTAGAGGGGCCGGACCCGCTATAGTGTGCTCAGGCGATTTTCCGCGGCCTTGCTCGGGCCTGCGGCCATGAAACTGGTGTACAAACGGAGTTCAGCAGCGACGGCCTCGGCGACAGCTCTAGCCGAGCCACCGGAGGTTCGCGCCCCCGATCCGGCTCCGCCGGCGCCCTATCCTGCCCCGGCGGGAGCGCTCCACCGTGTCTTTCCAGCCGGTCCGCCCGTCGCGGAGCCTCCACTGGCCGAGGACGAATATGTCCCGCAGCGTGGGTCGTACGGCATGCGTGTGCGAGGCGGTCTGCCTCGTAGCCTGGGAGGCCGCATTCTCCTGGGGAGTGCCGCCGTTGTCCTTCTTGGGGCAGTCACCCTCACGATCGCGGAGATCCGACAGTTCTTATTGCATGATCCCCGTTTTTCGATCACGACCTCGACCGAAATCGGCGTCGCAGGCAACGAACATATCTCGCGTTCCGACGTTCTAGGCGTCTTTGGCTCCGATCTGGAACGCAACATCTTCAAAATTCCGCTCGCCGAGCGCCGGGCCGATCTGGAGCGACTCCCGTGGGTAGCGCACGCAACCGTGGAACGGCTGCTGCCCAATCACCTTCGCGTGCAGGTCATCGAGCGCACGCCGATCGCCTTTGTGCGCCAGGGATCGCACATTGGGCTGGTCGATGCGGACGGTGTTTTGCTGGACATGCCACCCGAGTCGGCCGGCGATCCGCACTATTCGTTCCCCGTCCTTACGGGCCTTCTCCCGGATGACACGCCCGAGCTTCGCGCCTCGCGCATGGAGGTGTACCGCCGCTTCATGGGCGATCTGGACAGCAGCGGGCAGCGCCGCACGCAGGCGGTCAGCGAGGTCGACGTGACGAACCCTGAAGATGTGAAGGCGCTGGTGACCCTGAACGACGCCGATATTCTGGTTCACTTCGGGGACGAGGAGTTCTTGCACCGTTTCGAGTCGTTCCAGCGACACATGCCGGAATGGCGAACCCAGTACCCGAAGCTCGCTTCGGCCGACATGCGGTATGAGCGCCAGGTTGTGCTGGAGATGGAGCGTGGCGCTTCTTCGCTGCCGGCCGACGATACGATCAACACATCCGCCCCGAAGCTGCCGTCGGCTGCCGCGGGGCATTCTGTCGCCGGTGCGGGAACTCCGACGTCCGCGAAGACGGGTTCCAAACGTCCCGTCGTGGGTCGGTCGGCAGCAAATGAACACCTTTATCGGGACCTCGCAGCGCGCAGGGCAGGGCAAAGCGGCACCAAGGAAGCCGGAAGGCGGTAAACCCCACATGAACCCAAAAGTCACCAATCTGATCACCGTGCTGGACACAGGCAGCTCCAAAAGTGCCGTTCTGGTTGCCGAGGTCGGCGCCGGGATTCGTTACCGCGGTCACGGCGTGGAGGTGAGCAGGGGGATGCGCCGTGGCATGATCGCCGAGCTCGCTCCGGCTGCGGAAGTGATTGACCGGGCGGCGCAGGCTGCGGAACGCGCGACCAAGGCTCCGATCGAAACGGCCGTGGTGGGCATTGGAGGGCCGCATATCAAGGGGATGAACTCGCAGGGCGGCATATCGATGGGCAGCCGCATGAAGGAGATCACTCGCGAGGATGTTCGGTCTGCGATTGACCGCGCGCGCTCCGTGGGGCTCGCGCCGGATCGCGAGGTGCTGCACCTTCTTCCCCAGCAGTTCATCTTGGACGACCAGGCGGGGATCCATGACCCGGTCGGGATGGTGGGTAACCGGCTGGAAGTGAACCTTCACTTGTCCACCTGTTCGGGTTCGGCGGCGCAGAGCGTCGTGACCTGTGCGAACAAGGCGGGTCTGGAGGTGATTGACACCGTTTTTGAGGGTATCGCCTCCGCCGAAGCTGTGCTCCATCCGGACGAGCGGGAACTTGGCGTATGCCTGGCCGATATCGGGGCGAGTTCGACGGAAATCGTTGTGTATTTTGAGAGCGCCGTTGCGCACACCGCTGTGTTGCCCATCGGCGGGGACCACTTCACCAACGATCTCGCGGTCGGGCTGCATGTCAGCGTCGAAGAGGCTGAGCTGCTGAAGCGTCAATATGGCCACAGCGTGGTCACCGCGGTTCCCCAGTTGAATGAAATTGAGATCGGGGGCGATCTTTCCACGGGTGGCCAGGGCCCGCGCATGATCCGGCAGCGTTTTCTTGCCGAGATCCTGGAGCCCCGCGCCCGTGAGTTGCTTACAATGCTGCGGGACAACCTGCGCACCGGCGGCGTCCTGGAAGCGATGGGGACAGGGTGCGTTTTCACCGGGGGCGGTGCGCTTTTGCCTGGACTGCTCGATCACGCGGAAAGCCTGCTGCGGGTTCCTGCGCGGATTGGCTATCCCGTGCCGCTGCCGGGGATGCCCGAAGAACTTGCCCGGCCGGAGTTCTCGACCCTGATCGGCATGCTGCTCTATACGCACCGTACCCAGATCCGGAAGGCGAACGAGGAACTGGGGCTGATGCAGAAGATCCATGGGCTTTTCAAAGGCAGTTTCTGAGGGAAGCCAAAGCCCGGCGGGGCAAGTCTCATAGGTAGAATGAAGTTCATGTCGTTTCGCAAGCTCCTGCCTGTCTTTGCCGCCGTTGCGGCGCTCTCCCCCCTCGCCGCCCACGCCCAGATTGGAGTCTTCGGAACCGTTACGGGGGAATGGATCAACGGCGTTGCTTGCAGCCAGAGCGCGGGCAACGGCGTAGGGACCTGCACTTCCGGCACAACGACGGATAAGCCTTACGGGGCGAACTTCGGCGGCTACTATGACTTTCGCTCCCTCGGGCCGGTTCGCTTTGGGTTTGAAATCCGGGGTGGGGTGTTGAACACCAACAAGGATCCGGGCGCCAACATCGCCAGCACCGATCTCATCCGGGAATACACCGCGCTGGGGGGCATCCGCGCCAGCACAGGCACCCCGATTCATTGGCTTCATCCCTTCGCCAGCGTGGACGCGGGCTATGCCAAGTTTGGCCCGGTGTACTCCTACAACACCTACACCAAGATCGAAGGCCATGTCGGCGCGGATCTCTCTGTAGCGTCCTTCATGGACATTCGCGTGATTGACTTGAGCGCCGGCGCACTTTTCGGTTCCGGCAGTCACGGCACAGAATCCATCAGTGCGGGTCTTGTCTTCCACTCCTCACGCTAAAGTTCGTTGCACCTTCACTGAAGGTGGAATGGCTCTCGGGCTGGATTCCGTCATCAGAACCCAACTAGGTACAGCGTCCCGCCGCCGCCGTACGAAGGCGGCGCGATCCTCTTATTTTTCGTGCATCATCAAAGATGAAGTACCCTCTCCGTCCCCTTTAGGAGCCCTCCCTCATGTCGTATCAGGCCGACGACGCCCTTCGTATCCACTATCACGATGAAACGCAGCGCACCGCCCGCATCAAGGTGATCGGGGTGGGCGGCGGCGGCAACAATGCCGTCAACCGCATGATCGCCGCCAAGGTGGAAGGCGTTGAGTTCATTGCCGCCAACACCGACGCGCAAGCCCTCGAGTCTTCCAACGCGCCGGTCAAGCTGCAACTCGGGGTCAAGCTCACTGCGGGCCTGGGAGCCGGGGCGAACCCGGACATCGGCCGTCGTGCCGCGTTGGAGGATTCCGACAAAATCATTGAGGCGCTGGAAGGCGCGGACATGGTTTTCGTCACGGCGGGTCTCGGTGGAGGCACAGGAACGGGTGCCGCGCCGGTCATTGCGTCGCTGGCCAGCGAAATGGGCGCTTTGACCGTGGCGGTCGTAACACGTCCGTTCGGTTTCGAAGGCAAACGACGCATGATGCAGGCCGAACGGGGGATGCAGGAGCTGCTGGAATCAGTCGATACTCTGATCGTGATCCCCAACGAGAAGCTTCTCGCGGTCGCCAAGGATGCCGGCTTCTTCGAAAGTTTCCGTATCGCTGACGATGTGCTTCGGCAAGGCGTGCAGGGGATTTCTGACATCATCACCATTCCGGGCATCATCAACCGCGACTTTG